>CAIZES010000158.1 GCA_903932045.1 uncultured Silvanigrella sp.
ACACCGATATCGCTCTAGCACTCATTCGCTGGCTTCAAAAAAGAAATCGCCCAGACCTTCGTTTGCTTCTCATGTCGGCCACTCTCGACACAGAAATTTTGGGAAAGCACTTTCCCAATGCTCCTATTTTCAATTCAGAAGGGCGCACATATCCTGTTGATGTTGAATATTTTCCACAGCCACAGCGCTGGAGCACAAGCGAAACCGTTGCTGCTGCTGTTGAAAAACTTTACTCGGATAAGCGATGCACAGGTCACATTTTAGCATTTTTACCTGGCGCAGCTGACATCAAACGCACGCGCGAAAATTTGTTTTTGTTTTCACAAAAATACCCAATGGAAATACTGGAACTTCGCGCAGAAATTCCTTTTGCCGAACAACGCCGAGTTTTTGCAAACTCAAATCTTCGAAAAATTATTTTAGCAACCAACGTAGCCGAAACCTCGGTCACAATTCCCGGCGTCACAGGAGTTGTAGACTGTGGACTTGCAAAAATACCGGGCCATGCATCTTGGAGTGGACTGCCTACCTTGGATACAAAACCCATCAGTCGGTCGTCCTGTGTTCAGCGCGCCGGACGCGCTGGCAGAACTGCCCCGGGCATTGCCATGCGCACTTTCGAAAAAAACGACTTTGACTCGCGGCCACTATCGGAAAAACCCGAAATTCTTCGTTCCGATCTTTCGCAAACAGTGCTCGATCTTATTCTTGTCGGTGGACATCTTGGTCTCTCTGGAACTCAATTGCTCGAAGAAATGGAGTGGGTGGACAAGCCACCGCCTGGCCTTTTGAACGCAGCTCTTTCAACTCTTCACATGCTCAATGCTACCGACAAAAACAACATGCTGTCCAGCATTGGCAAAAATATGGCAAGGCTACCCATTCATCCCCGACTTTCTCGCACCATTGAAGAAGCCCGAGAAAACAAAATAGCTGCACAAGGAGCACTTGCTGTGGCTCTTCTTTCCGAAGGAATGCTGTTTCGAAAGGGAACCGAGGCGCCAGCAATTGCCGACTCTGACATTGTTTTTCAAATGGAAATATTCGAAAAGCTGATGAACAAAAAAAAGATAGAATCGCGAGGCATTAGCAATGCAATTGATCCCACAAAGGCGCACCGCATCGAGTCACTTCTGAAAAGCATTTGCAACATAACAAATACAAGTTTTCAAGACGCGCTTAAGCCGGTCAATCACTGTGCCGTTTCAAAATCACTTCTTGCGGGATTTCCCGATCGTGTTGCACGCATCAGGCGTAAATCACAACACCAGAATTTTGCCAATCAACGCAATCGAGTCGAACTCAATTTGTGTCAAGGAGGGGGTGCGCTGCTGTCTTCTCAAAGTGTTGCGCAACAAGAAGAATTCTTGCTTGCACTTGATGCCGATGAGTCGGCCACACATAACAACTCCGCACTTTCTACTCAAATTCACGTTGCGGCTGGCATTTCTTCTGATCTTCTTTTAAACGACCCCGCCGGATTTTTAAGCGAGCGTGACGAATACATCTGGGACGATGAGGCCGAACGAGTTCGTGGTTTTTCACGCATTTTTTACGGACAAATTGTCTTGGACGAAACTCCTATCACACACCAAAACTCGCGAATGGAAGAAACCCTTCTGAAGGCACTGCAGCAACGGTGGCCCAAGCCTTTTGCGAACGACGAACCTCTCCAATTTTTCAACATGCGTTGTGGTTTGGTGAAAAAAGCGGGCTTTGAAATAGAAGCTCCCGACATTGCAAACGCAGAATTTTCAAATTTTTTACAGCACATTTGCGCAGGCAAAAAAAGCTTCTCCGAAGTTTCTGCCCGAGAAATTGAAGATTACTTTGCAGATATTCTTTCCACAGACGCCTACAAACTGCTTGAAGATCTTGCTCCCCGTGAAATCAAAATAGGGAGTGGCCGGCGTGTAAAGGTAAAATACGAAGAAGGGAAACCCCCTTGGATAGCATCGCGCCTGCAAGATTTTTTTGGAACTATGGCCACGCCGACAATTGCGCGCGGGCGCATTTCCTTAGTTGTTCATCTGTTAGCGCCGGGTGGTCAGGCTCTTCAGGTAACATCGAATTTGGCTAGCTTTTGGACCACTACATATCCAACTCTGCGAAAGGAATATTCACGAAGATATCCACGTCATTATTGGCCAGAAGATCCTAAAATTGCCGAACCGCCACCCCTTGGCCGCATCCGTCCCAAAAAGTAAGTCAAAATATTGACACCCTTAATTTATAACTTTCGCGCATACACTCCTCCCCAAAACCACTCATCACCCCAATAGCCGCCTCATTGCAAAAATGGAAACAATGTAGGAAAATCAAAAACACAAATCACTCTGCTTTAAATCTCACGAAAGGAGCATCAAATGATTGCTGCAAAAAAAACAACTGCACGAACTGGTACAACAAAGGAAACTGAGTTGCAAAACATTCCGCCCGAAGACCGCGCTCGCATGATTGCCGAAGCTGCATACTACCGAGCCGAGCATCGGGGATTTCAGGTGGGTTCACAAGAAAATGACTGGTTTGAAGCCGAAAAAGAAGTAGAAGTGATTCTTTCTCGTCCACCACAAAAGGCACCAAAGAAGTCATAAGCCCAAGAGTTACCCAGTTTAACACACGCAAACGAAGTGCTTTTGCGGCTTTGGGAATTTCACAAGCGTCGCATACAAACTTTTGCAAGAACACAATTGTCACACTGTGGATTTCTTGCCATACAAATATATCTGCCCAAAAAAATCAAATAATGATGAGCCCGAACCGCGTGTTTCTTTGGCATAATATTCAGCACTTGTTCTTCGATGACTTTCAAATTAGAAGTGATTTCTGAAAGTCCAATACGCTGCGCAACCCTTCCAACATGAGTATCAACAGGCATTGTTGCCTCACCATAGAGAACATTGCGCACAACGTTCGCGGTTTTTCGCCCCACGCCCGGAAGCGACTCCAAATCCTCTTGAGAATGCGGCACTTTTCCTTCAAAAACATCGCATATGCGCTTCGCCATTCCTACGGCGTTCTTTGCCTTGGTATTAGCTAAACCAATGCTTTTGATCCACTTCAAAAAACTCTTTTCACCCATGCGCACCAAATCGGGAGCATCAAATTGCGGGTCATTTTCGTAAAGTGGTTGCAAAGCTTTATTTACAGATTTATCTGTTGCCTGAGCACTCAACAGCACTGCCAATACAAGTTGAAATGGATTTGAATATTCGAGTTCACAGTGAGCATCGGGCCAAGCCTTCGCCAGAAGGTCAAAAACGCGTGTCGCTTCAGTTTGGGTTAATCGCTTCTTGTTCAACTTTAGTCTCCCAACCAACAACCTCGAGTTCAGCGCTCAAAAACCAGTCTTGGTCTTTATCTCTCGCACCAGATTGACTCCTACTTTTTGGAGAAAACAAACAACTCGGATTCTGCAACTCACTCAAAAATTCACCTGCCGACAACATCATTCGATTATCGCAGACGGCAACTTTCTGGCCCGCACCAAGTTCAACACTCTCAGCTCTTGCCTTTTTCCATCGCACTCCAAAGCTCTGTTCCGCTAGCAATCTTCCGGTTATAAACAAAATAAGGTGTGAACCCACACGCCTTTTTTGAACTTGCAGTGCACTCAACTTTCTATCGAAGTCCACATGTCCATCCGAGTCGAGATCAAATTCAAAACGCTGTTCAACTCTACCGTCTCGCCGCGCTTTCACCACGAGTCGTTTTTCTACGGGAGCCACGTCATAGAAAGTTCTACGCAAAACACTTTCACCAGAGTCGAGTGGAATCAAACTCAATTTCTCTTCTCCCAACGAATCTGTATTCGAATATATTTCACCAACATTCCATGTCTGTGAATGCCTCCATGGAAACGCTTGCTGAAAGAAAACAGCTTGATCCGCTTCAAACTGTCGAACATATTTCTTACTATTTTCTTTCGTGGAAGTAATGGCAGCATAACGCAGTCCTTCAGTATAAATCCACGGACGCTTTTGTAACGCCTCATTGGGTTGTCCAGAAATATTTGGAAACACATCAATGCCGGACCACACATTATTGAGAGGTGCAGACGCCCCCACAAGATGCGCCAATGTGGGAGCAATATCAATATGAGCAGTTGTTTCATTTATTGTTTTGTGCTGCGAAATCCCTGCTATCGAAGATATAAATCCAACATTCATTTCGTCTTGCGTTAAAACACTGCGAGACCGAGTCACCGACAAACTGCGCTCGCTATTTTGAATAATTCCATCATAATGCAACGGTGTCATTTGATTTCCATGCGCACCAATCACAAAAATATCCACATCATGTGCAATGCCAAAGCTTTCAAGTTTCATCAGAATATGAGCAAATTCTTTGTCCCAAAAACGTGCCAGGCCCTCTTCTAAAGCTTGATCAGCCGCCAAACCAAAAGGCGATCGCAAAAAACGCAGAACAGAAATATCTTCAAATGGCGGGCGAAATGGAGATCGTAAAGTGCCGTAGTGCAAATAAAGAAAGAATGGAGCATCGCCATTTGCAGCAAGCCAATTCCCAGCCTCCTCGGTTATCGTCCTTGTTTCGTAATGTCGATTTTCTACAATTGTAACATCCTCCCAGGCAGAGGTGTCTTCATCGGAAACATGTCCTATGGCAGAAGTTCGATATCCCGAGCCCTGAATAAGTTTCGCAACGTGCTTCAGGCCTCCGAGTTTCGGTCGCAGAAGCGATTCGTCGGAATAAGATGTGGAAAAATCGCGAACCGCACGTGATGTCCAAAGCGGCGGCATAGCAAATGCAACTTCGTTTCCTTGAGCAAAGTGCTTCTGAAACGCAACTCCCCTCTCTGAAATAAAACGAGCCAAATTGGGCATCAGATCGGCACGAGACACTAGCTTCTGCCGCAAACCATCAACAACAACAAAAACAATTCCGCGACGTCCACTCGGACGCACAAGCTGCTTTTCATATGCAAATCGTCCGACACCATACACACACGCACCTCTGCTCACATCACGCACTCGAGATGACACATTTAACCATTGCGGTGCTACTCTCGAAATTTCTGTTTTCGAAAGAAAAGTATAATGTGAATCCGCGTCATCAAAACCATTTTCACCTACACGAAAAACCTGCAAGTGCAATGCTTTTGGAAGACGATCCAAATCGATGGCAAACTCCTGAATCGCATCACCTCTCGAAAAACTCGCCGGCAAAAGTCGTTCGCGAAATTGTGTTCCCAGCGTTGGTTGCGAAAGACTTGTTTTACGCACACTTTCGGCTTCCGAAGCCACCAAAAGTTTTCCTTCGTCATCACGAATTTCAAGACGGCAGCGCGACAGCGACTCTTGCGCAGGCAAAAGATGAGTCCACACCAACAGTTTATTTCGACCCAAAACCTCTGCGCCGAAATTAGAAAGACGCGGCACAGTAACTCCAGCATTTTCTGACACCAAAAATCCGCGAAATTCCCGCACGCGAGATGGGTAGTCGCCCACAGAAAATCGCACCAAACCCGGAATCGTTCCTGAATCGCTATCCAAGGAAACTTGCGTCCCACGAGCTTGTCCAGACAAAATATAATTCACAATTTCAGGCGCATCCGCAACAGCTGTTTCGCTATTCGTATATGGCCACACCGTTTTCAAAACAGACACATGAGGAAGCACCACTGAAGGCTCAATAAAGGGCACACGGGTGGGAACGGGTAAAATCCCGCGCACAATCACAAACGTGACAATCGGCAAAAGAATCACTATCGACCCTGCCAGTATTTTCAGTAACAATCCAACAATTCCACGATAATGCAAAAAGAAGGTTTCAATGCCGCCACGCATTCTTCGCACACCCAAAGGACCTTGCCCCAATAAGGCGCGACTCCCCTTGATTTCACGAACCAATATTTGCCTATCAATGGCTGCTAAATGGTCTGGTGTCAGTCGCGTTCTCGCTCCCTTTAACCCAGGAAGAGAAAGTCCCTTCAGGCTAAAGTAGAGAATAATACCGTCGCAAATTGATTGAATTCGTTTCAGACCATTCAAACCATGCTCCAATATATTGCCAACAATTCGTCAACAACAAAGCCCACAATCTTGGCATCAAGCTACTGTATCCTTGTATCCGACTTCGTCCAAATCTGCCCGTGTTTATGCAGCTCAGATCGCTTTGAGATCAGTCCAAAAAAGAGGCTTAATTTCTGAAAAAACCCCTTATTTCGCCTCGCTTTGGAGCAAAACAAAGTGAGGCATTCGTCAGAAAAATGACGCCTTTTTAGTTCCAAACAAATCTTAAGACGACCAGAATCAAACGATAGGGGTTCTTTACAGAATTACTGACCTTCCGCCATTGCATCCCAAAAATGAGAACACATCTCGCCAAAACTGTTTAAAAAAAAATAATTATTTCAAAAGCCGTCAAATTGATAGTAACAAGACCAAGGTCCCCAAAAATAAACAAATAGTTTTCCAAAACTGCAAAAGCACAAATACTTCAGAACGGCTACTTATTCACTGTTCAACAAAAAGAACATGTCAACAAGACAACAGCCACATACACTTCTGCCGCGAAACATAGGGTACAGTCGTGATCACAAACAATCACGACTTTGAAGGAGGTTTGGTATGCGTCTTCCCAGAATTTATGACCATTTTACAAAAGGACAAATTTTTACCGTTGATGAAGCACGAAATACCCTGAATATTACCGGCAACACCCTCAGAAAGAGGCTTTGCGAACTTTCCATGCGTGGATACATTCGCCCGGTTCGCCAGGGTCTGTATCGTTTGTCTCATCCCGAAGAAAACGCTTACCCCACCAATACGTCGCCTTATGTTTTAGCATCCAAAGTGACGCCTTGGAGCTATGTTGGCTTCAAATCTGCACTTCAATTTCATGCTCACGAGACTCCTGCCGAGGGTGAAACCATTTTTGTTGTGAGTCAGCGCAAATTTAACTCTTTTGAATTTGAGAGTCGAGAATATTTCTGGTGCCAAAGTCCGGATACTTGGGGATTGGAAACACATGCTGCAACCGAAGGCCAATGGACCGTAAACATTATGGTAACAGATTTCGAGAAATCGTTACTCGACTGCCTCAAGCGTCCCATGCACTCTCCATCACTTGAAGAAATCAAACGCCTTTGCCTTTTGAGTCGCAAACGCCCGAATTTAGAAAAACTCTTCCGCTACACTTGCGACTCCCAAGTTGCTGCCGTTTTCAACCGGATAGGGTACTTTCTACAAATCATGCAGCACCACTGGGACATTTCTAACGAAGCCCTCACCCCCTTCCAACAAAACATGAGCCGACGACAGACAGAATGGAACCTTCCAGACACAGTCGTTTCACAAGGCGCAGCAGAGGAGCGTTGGCGAATCCAATTTGGAAAGAACACGCTTGACAACGCCATTGCAGATTGCTAAATGTACCAGCCGATGCGGGAGTAGCTCAGTTGGCTAGAGCATCGCCTTGCCATGGCGAGGGTCGCGGGTTCGAATCCCGTCTCCCGCTCCAAAAAACCCACCTTCGCGGTGGGTTTTTTTATTTCTGGTTCTACACAATTTTCCTCAAAGAACTCCGGGCAACCGCTTCAAAAATGCAATTACCAACTCAAAATCTTTTTCATTTTCAAAAAATCGCCATTCACGCGAACTTCGCGCAACAAATTCACCTTCGGCCAAAACCTTCGGAAATACGGGAAACTCGGACATCAAACAACGAAAACAAAATGTTACCGAAGACGGAAGAGCCTTTTCCAGTCCCGCAAAGAGGCGTGAGAGTTCAAAAAATCGACCGTCCCTAACAAGCAAATAGAAACGCGCACGATTGGGCTCTTTGCGTATACAAGTTTCCACAAAAGTCTGCCGCAACATAGCATGATCGGGATGCCGAGATCGTACCAAATCATCAAGAACACCCGCCACTTCCAATGCCACGTGCCTGTGAAGCAACAACATTCCACGCTGAAAAGCCCCCAGCGCGCCTTCATCGGGAAATACTGGACTCATTTCGCATTCACGTAAAAGACCGAGATTTACAACGCTCAATGCGGCATCAAAAGCATTCTTTTCCTCGAAGCGTTTGCCCACAACATTGCATCCCGAAAAAAGCAAATTTGCCACGCCAGCAATTTCCATCTGAATACGCTCAGAAGAAAAACCATTTTGATGCGCGACACGCACTGCTTTCTGAAGATCGCTTTCCTTTTTTTCGGAAACTTCGGACCCAGCAGCGAGTAGAAAAAGGGGAACATTCGCTTGAGTGGTAGCTGCAAGAACCTCCATTTCCAAATCGCGCACACTTCGCGCGAAAACATCTTGAACGAAATTTTCCGTATTTTCAAAGTCCACTGACGTGTCGTTGTTGCCTTCATTGGAATCAAAATTCTCTTCAACTTCAGGAACCCAAAGATACCGCTCCATCAAAAATTCCCGTAAACTTTTCGCTGAGTCACACACACGACAACGCTGCAACATATCGCGAGCATGATCGGGCTGCAAAAAACCAAACTTACGCCTCCGCTCCTCTCTAGATTTTGCAAGATTATCACGCAAAATCTCTTCCACTTCATGAACTTTGTCACGGCCTTTATTTTCTTCATCGACTTCGTCCTGATGCGAACGATTGCAGCACATAGAAAGCGTTTTTTCCAAAAAATCGGGTGTGCATTCCCATAAAGCATCGAGAGCTGCAAAAAGTTGCTCCAACTGATCGGTGTCGCGCGAACGAATTTGTAATACAAATCTTCCATAGACATGCCTAAAATGAGAATCTTTTTCCTCTAAACTCGAGCCAAAGCCATCCAAATTCAACATATCCCAGGCCACACCAGAAAATTCATGAACCTCAGCAAATTGAAGAACGAGAGTTGCCAAGTACTCAACACCCAAACCATTGAAAACTTCGACAATGTGATCAGAACCGATTTCATTCCACACGCGCAACCAGCGCATAGCCTGATGAATATCGAAATGCTCTTCTTCGCCAACACGCTTCGATCGCCAAAGCTCTTCATCTAAAATAGGGGCCAGTTGCGCGGGAGTCAGATGCTCCAAAAATTCTTCACAATCCTCAACCCCAATGGATTGCACCATGCGAACCAAGACAAATGACTGCATATGGCGCAAAACCTGAGGCAAATTTGGCGTATTCAACACCTTTTTCAAGAGACCGGTGGATCCCGAAATAGTTTCACGACGTGCCTGAATTTTGTTATTCGCCACAACTCCTCCCTTCGGAGAAAACGACAACGTTGGCAATGATTGAAACCAACACTTCATTTTACCATGAAATTAATCGTGTAGAACCAGTAAAACGACAATCACCCGCAATAGGATACTCCCTCATGCTGTTCAACAAGCGTATCATTGGTCTTGATGATTGTGAACTCGTGTCTACCGCCGAGTGCGGCATGGCGAATTCGACAGACCCGCGCTCTTTTTGGAAAACGCGCTCAAAAAACGATTTTGTCTTAACTGTAAGCACTATTTTCGGGACCGAGTTCCTGACTTAAAACCACGTGCTCGTGCTTCGGAATCATTCAAATCTCACACATTGACTCTTCACGAGGTCGGAGCATCGTGCAAAGTTATGTGAAAAATGCTTCGCATTTCGGCTGACAGTGTTTCACGTTGGGTTGAGGAAATGCTCGAAAAACGCACGTTGGAAACCGAGAACCGTCGAAGAGTGCTTGCCATGAGCGGGTGGGACGGTGTGCATGTTGCGCGAAGGCTGCGGCCAGGGTGCGTTTTCGCGAGCGTTCTGCCGACTGCTGTTTACGTGGGCGCGGGTAGCGCATTGCGTGCTGCCTTCGGCAGCCGTGCGAGCGAACAACAGCACTCTGGGCCGCAGCCTTGTGCAGATAATGTGAAAATCAAAAATCAAAAATCAAAAATTCAAAATGCGTGCACGTGCTTACCCGCAGGGCGTAGCGTAGAACCGAACTTCAAACTGTGAATGCTAAAATGATAAAGAGGGAAGGCACCGAGCGTCTTGCTCATGGGCTTCCCCCGTTAATCGTGTAGAATCAAAATCAACCTGGCAGAAATTGTGTTCTCTGGGCGCTTAGGGACTCGAACCCCAGACATCCGCCTTGTAAGGGCGGCGCTCTAACCAACTGAGCTAAGCGCCCAGAACACTCCCCCTTGTTAGCGGAGTCTAACGCAACTGTCAAACGGTCTGACGCAGTAACAGGTCGATAACACGTTGCCCCTTGGCAAGAAGCTCAACCAAACGGTCCCACGACCCCATGGAAAGAAGATCCTCAACAGACGGCGCAACGCGCTGCGATACTTTACTCGACTCCACACGCCACTTGTTCTTTTCATCCCTAAAACTCTTGCGCAATGGCCGATCAAATTGAGGCTGATAGCCGAACGGTTTCTCCGGCGCCGCTAGCAATGTCTGCTTTGAAAAAACCACAAGACCTGCATCTGTTCGGGAAATTTCGCTCAAAAAGAGCTCGAACGCTGGAAGATCGACACCAGATGAGGATAGCGACATCTGTTCAAAATCCAACACAATAAGCGACCGACCCGCAATAAGTGCATGCGCATTCTCAAAACCGTCTGGCTTATATGCCAAGAACGATTGGCGCACTATCGGCCACAAAAAACTGGCGTGAAAATCAGAATAAAAAATGCTCTGGACAAAACGAAGTCTATTCAAAACCCCAAAAGACAACACCTGAAGATCGCGTTCTTTCAAAAACTGCTCGAGAAAAACGTGCCCTTCAACAGAGAAACGCGCAGATGACAGTGCAATCAGAAATCGAAACAAATACAGTGTGCTACTTGTTCCATCGGAGATCCGCGACCAAGCCAATTCGAGCCCCAAATCAACCTTATGAGCCCCCCCAATAGGCGCAAACTGCTGCAGATCCAAAGAAGTCAGACTCTTGAGAAATCCACTTCGAGCAAGGGAATCTAGCGCAGAAAGAAAAAGGGCACAGCCACAGGGGCGGGCTCCAGATTTACCCACACAAAACCCAAGACAACTCCCGTCGTCCACAGATGCCACCTGACAAGGCAATTTCGCAAGCATGCGCTCCAACATCCGAGCAGGAGCCTCCCCGTTACGAAACGACCCTTGAGCCATTTCCTGCGCAAATTTTATTTCTCCAATAATTCTCTTCATATACATTGTCAGGAGCCCAATTTTCGAAAGAATTTGATGGGGATGTTTTGACACCTCAGGCTGCAAATTTTGACCACACCACTCAAGACTTGATACCTTATGTTAGAGGCATGTAAGAATCAAATCGCAATTAGGAACTGGAAACGGAACAAATATGATGGGTCAGGCTCGCTTGAAGTCCACATTCGTTGGTACAATACTGATTTGCTGCAAGATATTCGGTACAAACGTGGCGTTTGCACAGAACACAGGACCATCTGTCCCAATTGGACACACGCTGAACACTCCAGAGTCCAAACAACGCATTCAAGTGCTTATGGCACAGTCTTCAGGAAAATTACCTACAACAACAACTGCCTCGGCCAAAAGCACTTCTGTGTCATTAAATGGCCCATATGGATTTAGTACCCCCCCGCCTCTCACAGGAATACCAAAAGCTTTTGTCAGCCTGGGCGACAGACCACCAGCATACGGAATTATTGTTGAAAAACTCCACCATCGATTGTCACTCTTTCGCCTTAAAAATGACAAAAGTTTCGAAATCGTAAAAACATATCGCGCCATCACCGGAAAAGATCCTGGAGACAAAATCAGCAGAGGCGATAATCGCACCCCAGAAGGAATCTATTTTGTAACGGGAAGGCTTTCGGACAATGCACTTCCGTCAAAGTATGGCCGACTGGCACTCACCCTCGACTACCCCAATATTTTTGACAAAAGAGCACGCAAATCAGGGTACGGTATTTGGATCCACTCCACCGACGATCCCACTCGTTTGCAACGTCCCTACGACACCGAGGGCTGCGTTGTTGTCAGCAACGAAGACGTTACGGAACTCGCCGATTACATCACCCCCTTCGAAACACCCGTTGTTGTTACAAAAGAAATGACAACGACATCGTTGCAAGAATTGGAAGAGCCTCGTCAAAAAGCACTGGCAATGATTGATGCTTGGCGCAATGCTTGGGAATCATCCTCATTTGAAAACTACATGGATTTCTATTCAACAAACTTTATTTCCCTTGGAAAAAACAAGCGCGGATGGGAACAATACAAACAAATGTTGAGTCAACGCCGAGATGGGAAATTGTCGGTGCGCCTCAGCGAACCAAAAATTGTCGCTTTTGAAAATCAACTGCTTGCGGTATTTCTTCAAGATTATCGTTCTGAGGAACATTCCGATTTTGGGCGCAAATTCCTATACCTAAAATGGGAAGGCGACCGGTACCGCATTATTGCCGAAAAGTGGTACAAAGCACGCAAACCTGAAACAGCATTCCGCGACTTCAAACAGATGTAGGAAAAATAATGACAAGAGTTTTCCAGCAGACAAAAAAGAAACAAATTCAGAAACAAAAGTTGCATGTTGTATGGTTTGTGGACACTGCAAAAACAAATACATTCACTATATCGCGTTGGCTTTTGTGGACCATCATTAGCATCATCGCTTTGTGTGTTGGTGTCTTTACTGCCGCCCTCACATTAGCGACAAAACAATCTACAAAAATCAAAGCTCAAGAAGAATATATCAAAGAACTCAAAGCGAGTGTTGTTGAATTCTACATGACCAACTCAGCAGAAAATAGCAACAAATCGGATGGCCTTGCCCAAATCGAAACTCCCCTGGTAGCCGCCGTGACCCCGACTCAGCTTACTGCCTCTGAAACCCAGGAAACACCCGCCGTTGCTGCAACATTACCACGCGCAGTTGCGACCGCACCAACTCGCGCAAAGCCAGAGAATCATTCAACAAAAATGATTGCAACGGCGACAAACAATCCAACCAACTCGAATGCTCAGGATAAAAAACCTTCCCTTCCAAAACCCTCCATAAGTTTCGAAAGCTTTGAACTCCTGCCAAATGAGTCGGGAACAGGAAGCATTGTGAAAGTGACCTTGGTCATATCGAAGCCCAACCAGCCCCTTACCGGCTACGTTTGCGCTCTCCTCACACTCAAAAACGGTACTCAAACGCTTGCCCCGCACTATGGGACTCACGACGCCACAGGATGTACGAGAGGAATTCCTGTCAAATTTTCGCGTATTAGACCAACAGAACTCAACACGAACACGGAAAACCAGCAAGTTCAGAGTGTTGAAATTCAGTTCCGCTCAAACGATGGCCTGATTGAATCAAAAAAGACTTTTGAAATGAGCCCTTAACAAAAATTCCCTAAAAAAAACAAAGTCACTCAAGCTTTCTCCATCATTGACCGACAAATAAAGGAGAGAGAAATTTTTGGGGGCTTCTATGACAAATAAAGCGCACAGGCACGTTTTGCTGACTTATCTTGCTGTGATGGGCTTAGCAACCACAACGTTAGGAGGGTACGTCGCATGCGGAGCGCAAACATACCGCGTTCGTGTGGACAACGACGTAGAATTCAAATCCAATACGAGTCTCGGAGAAAGCAACCTCTTTGGAGTCCACAGCGCAAAAGGCTGGACCAATCGACTGCCAATTCATTTTAAAACAACCGACTCCATGTCGACAGAAATGGTCACAGAACTCAAAACGGCGATGGCAACTTGGGAAGCTGCCATTGGCAAACAGCTCTTCACTTACGACGGAACGGAAGCAAAACACGGCCCGGATTTTGCGGAACTTTACTCACCGCTTGCTGATAACGTAAACGGACACTACCTGGATCCCAACTGGAGCGCTTCCACCAAAAAACCAAATACAGTTTTAGCAACGACCATTTGGGAAAATGATGCTCATGACGCCCGATACATCACAAAAGCGGATATTCGCTACAACACAGAGACCTACATTCTTGGAAACACCCTCACAGAATTCAGCCAGGGCGATCGCACAATTGTCGATCTTCAAAGTTTAGCTCTTCACGAGCTTGGGCATCTCTTGGGACTTTCTCACATTTCTACTGAACAAGATCGCTACAGCGTTATGAATCCAGCACTATTTATTGGCGAAGGTATGATCACCCGAAAACTCAGCAAGGGTGACCTCGAACGGATTCGTTCCATCTACGGTGTTGGCGATGCCTCAAAAGCTGATGCTCTTGACTATGCCGACAACAGCAAATAGCTCCCAGTTTCGAATCTCTCTAAATCGAACGTTTCCTTTCTGAGATAATCGTTTCAATGTCGATTTATCTATCCTTATATTCCTCAAAAAGTGACCAACAACGATTGTCTCTACTGAAAAATGCCAGCATAATTCTTTCTTTGTCCCAGATTTTATAAATGGCTGCCTCGTATGTATAGTAGCGCAAATACATACCATTGCTTTTGCCCGTAACCATCAAATCGGGCGTGGGTAGAAAATCATCAATATAGTAACACTCGTTGGCCTCCATTCTCATGAAAGGCAATGCCACAGGTGCTCCGAAATCCTTGCGTTTCTCTGGAGCCATACTCGCGCAACCCGACACAACAAACGAAACGAATGCAAAAAGCAACCAACAAAATCGTGGCGCTCGCAAACTCAAATTTTTGGAACTCATAAGTATCAATGCCATAATAAACCTCGAGAACGGGATTTTTCTCCATCAATGGCATCGGCGTTCCAAATGCGGTGTATGAGGGACAAACTTTTCCCGTATGTCAAAAACATATCATCACGAAAGACACAAATGATGAGCCGCTTCACCTATTTTATTGGAATCACATTTGCTGCCCTAGCTCTTTTAGCATGTGCCAACAAACGCTCTGATTTTGATGCCCGCCCACTCGAAGAGGTTCAATATTTACAATCGACCCTAACTGCAAGCAAGTTTCAAGCCTGTGAATCCATAAACAGCACTATCCGTTTGTCTGCACCAATCCAAAACGCTCGCATTGTATGGCAAGAACAATCGCCGATTCTCGTCTATGAAGGAATATTTCGAGAAGCCATCAAAACTGTTTGGCAGCCTCTCTCCAAAAAATTTCAACAAGACGGAGAAGGCGTTGTGGTTGGCCAACGCGGCATGACTTTTGTTGGCGATTTTCAAACCTCCTCCGACGCTGCAGGAGGCTTTTGGACCAACTATCGCTTCAAGATTCCCGGAACGGAGATGTACGCCATCGCAGTTGAGTATCTTGCTAAAACTCCGAAGCCGGCAAAAGCAAAAAATGAGAAAAACAATATCATCCGGTTGGGAATGCCGCAAAATGTCAATGACACCGCTCAGCGCTCTTGGATCATTCCATTGTCACAACCAGGAACAGCAAAAACAACTCAAGAAAAACAAATTGGCATGGCCCATGTCATTGTCAAAACGGTTTCTGTCATTCCTGGTTCCATCGAGAACTCGGAAACAACATACACATGGTATATCTTGCAAGCTAACCAAGGACGAGTCAAAAAAATGGGAGAATACAAAGTCAAAGACATCCCACTGACCATCGAAAAATTCCTTTTATCTCGCGAGACGACCGATCCCATTGGAATTGGCATTTCCACAGAGAGCATAGGGAAACAAGGTTCTTTTAGCTCAAAAGAAAGCGGAACAAATACTATTTTTGCCATACGTCCTTTTGCGGCAGGAGCTCCAACTCACATTTTGCACCAAGACGATAGACCACTCAGCTCTCTCGCTGTTGGCGATACCAATAACTGTCTAGAAACGGCACAAGTTGCTTGGATAAGAGAACCTGTAGACACTCCACATCCTTCAATTGAGTGGCTTTCGACAAACATAAAAACACCAGGTACCGCAGGTACGGAACCACTCTCCGCCAAGAAAAGAAAACATCTTTCACGAAACATAGCCACAAAAAGAATTCCACTCGGATATTTTCCTTCGCAACTCGATTTTGTGAAAGTTCCAACCGAAAACAATACCATTGCAACCGCACTTTCGTGGTGGGGCGGTACCGACCAAGAGAGAGGTTTGATTATAACGCGCGTCGCTCCGACAGAAAGAGCCACTTCACGCGACCCAGAAAACATCGACGCAAGTGAGCGCACAACAAAACCCTTCACACGCGCATTTGTTTCAAGAGACGAGCTGGGATCGCCTTTTGGTGTTACTTTTTCTCCAAATAACGATCCGGCTTTAATCATTGTTTACGCCGACACCACGCGCCAAGACACCTCAGCAACTGCCTCAAAAATTCGATTTTGTCGCGTTACCAAATCCCAACTGTTCGAATGAAAGGCTACCAATAACCATGCAACTCGAATTTTCACATCTTCGAACACGACAGTTCCTAGATCCGGCTTTTCATGCCGAAAATCCTCATCACGTAAAACGATTTTTAGATTCCCTTCAAACCCAGATACCCACCGACTTTCGCAGTGCTAACGAATGGTTCACTCTGTTCCACGAGGGCTCACTTGCTATCAACGACGTCCATACTTACCTCGATCTCGCAACCCAACTGGATACCGAAAGCCAAGAAGCCCAAACACGCCTACGCCTTTTTGAAGAAAAGGTGCTATCTCAACTTCTCTTGCAACGAGAAAACCTTCTTGATATTTATATCAACTCACCATGGCGCCACTCAATGCATGCCGATGATAACGGAAAAATTTTCAAAGAGCTCTCAAAAAGAAAAAAATATTCCAAACCTGAATTGGCACAACTCCAAATCGATGAAAACAAACTTGTCCGCAAATACAAAAATTTTATTCACACGGCAGTGGCAACATCAAGTGGAACACAAGTATCACTTCCAGTTCTTGTAGGACGTATGCACGATAACAACTCGGCGCTTCGCCAGTCCGCCTTCATCTCCTACTGGACCTTCATAAAAGACAACGAAAAAAAATTCCAAGACATGTTCTCGGATCTTGTAGAAAACCGAAAAAAACAAGCCCAGATCGCAAACGAAAAATCGTATGCCCCCATTGCATTTTCCGAGCTCGGAAAACACGACTACAGTATTCAAGAATGTTTCGAGTTTCACAATTCCATAGCAAAGTGCATTGTTCCGAAAATGACAAAACTCTCCGAAACGCAAGCAAGATCTTTGGAACAAACTTCAGTTCACCCTTGGAACGCAGGATCTTGGCCACAAATCACACCCACAAGCCCTCCAGCCGACGGAAATATCGATCGCCTTCTTGGTGGTTTTAGCCGAATAGTAGAAGATATTCATCCTGCCCTTGGAAGGCTATTTGCCCGCATGAAAAAATCGGGAACACTGCATATAAACACATCTCCCAACAAAGCTCCGGGAGCTTTTTGTGTCACCTTTCAAGAAAGTGGAATGCCGTTTATTTTTGGAAACTTTGCCGGCAATACCAGAGATGCTATGACACTTTTGCATGAATTTGGTCACGCTGTGCACGGACATGCTTCGTGTTTTATTCCAAACACACTCCTTCGAACTCCAAGCATGGATTTTTGTGAGTTCGCCTCCACAGGAATGGAAATTCTCGCTTTTAATCATTTCAAACACTGGTGGCACAACGACAATGATGTGAAAAAAGCCCAAGCCAACCACATCTTCAGCATGCTCAATTTTTGGCCATTTATGGCTATGATAGATGCATGGCAACACGAAATTTACACAAGTGAGAAAGCATGCGATGCAAAATTTCGCAATCAATTGTGGAAACAGATGTCAAAACGCTTTCGTCCTCATTTGGATTGGAAAGGTATTGAAGAATTCGAAGAACTAGGATGGCTAGCCCGCCCACACATTTTCACATCACCTTTTTACTATATCGACTACGGAATTGCCCAAGTAGGGGCACTTCAACTATGGAAAATTCAGAAAGAAAATCCCGCGCTTGCTATTCAATCCTACATTTCGGGGGTTTCATTGGGAGCTCAACGGTCTTTGACTGCGCTTTTTGAAGCATCAAACATAAAACTCGATCTTTCCCAAAACATGCTCGGCATTCTTGCAAATGATATGGAAGCAACAATTCGTTCTTGTTTTTAGAAAACTTTTGCAATCGAGACAAAATAAAGTGCAACGAAATTTTCGATCACCTACTCAGCAAAAAAAAGAACAGATCCAAAGATCCGTTCTTTCTTTACAGAAAACAAATTTCGAAAACTTACTTACTTACGCAGATTCAAGGCAGCAATCACCTTAGCATAACGATCGTGAGATTCACTGTTGAGATAATCAAGCAATGAACGACGACGACTCACCAAGCGAAGCATTCCACGACGGCCGGCGAAATCCTTGGTGTTTATCTTAAAGTGTTCAGTCAGCTTGTTGATGCGTCCAGTAAGAAGAGCGATTTGGACCTCGGGTGAACCGGTGTCTTTGTCGTGGGCACGGAACTTCTTGATGGTTTCAAGTGTCATAAAAAACTCCCTTAAATGATTCAGGCAAATCCAGCAGGAGGTTTAACCGAGAGAAACGCCAACGACCGAACAATGCCTAATGAAAACAGAAACGACCCCATAACACCGCTCGACTCAGGACGCAATGCCTTTCTTGCGCCAGTTTCCCACCACTCATCTGTTCAAGTTTCCGGACACCCTTGTTTCCATACCTCAGATCAGCAACAATACAGGGAGATTGTCTGGCTCCGAACCTTCAAGCGAGTTTCTCAAAATGACGACAGAAACACCTAACGCAGACGCCACACCACCATCCTCAAGTGAAGGACCTCTTCCACTGCGTCTTGACACCTCGCGTTTTGACACCTCGCGTCTCAACTCTTTTCTGCTTCGTTTCCTCAATGGCCTGAAAAGAGGGGGGAAATCGACACACACGCTCTCGGCTTACAGAAACGACCTTGGCCTCTTCTGCCTGTTCCTAACCTCCTCGGGCCATCATCCAGGGGAGGGAGTAGGGCACCTCAAAGAAAACTGGATTGCGTTCCTCCACGAAAACGGTCGAAAATCGGACGCCAGCGTTCGACGCGCGCTAATGAGTGTTCGCTCGTTCTTGCACTTTCTCATTAGAGAAAAGGTTATTGAGAGTTCATCGCTTCTGGAAACCAAATCACCTCGGCAACCCACTCATGATCTTCTAACTGTACTTCCGGAACACTTTCGAAAATTAGTTGCAACGTTACGAAGAAAATCGCTTATGGGCGACGAAAAAGCCATACGAGACTTTGCAATCTTGCTCCTTCTTGGAAAATGTGGGCTGAAGGCATCAGAAGCCGCCAACGTTATGTGGGGCGAAATTTCATTTAGCGGAGGAAAAAAGGGCGGAGGAAGCATAATTGTTAAAGGTCCTGGCGAACGCATCATCCCTCTCGACGCCGAAACCGCGTCTTGCCTGAAAAGACTCCGAGAGGTAAGAGAATCGCTTCAATTGCCAGCTGACGCGCGTTCAAAACTCTTTTTTGGTTATCTCAATCTTTCTCGAAAAACAAAAACAGATTCACTGCATCGTCATGGAATAAAGTTTGTTGTGTACGAAATTTCAAGCGAAATTTTAGGGAAAGCATACAACTCCGAAAGTTTGCGTAACTTTGCTATCGCGTCGTGGATTTCCCAAGGGCTCAACGCTCAGCAAGTGGCAAATCTTGCTGGTTACTCATCGCTGAATTCCTTAGAGAGATTTTCACTCGACACAAGAAAACTGAGGTTGCCGCGCCGACACATGACCAAAGAAGAAACAACCAAGGAAGTGCGCACGAATGGCTAACGAACGTCCTTCCGCTCGTCAAAACACGCCGCCACTTCCATACAAACTTGGAAATTATGAACTCCTGGAACTTGTCGGCAGTGGTGGAATCGGACAAGTTTTTCGGGCACGAAATTTGCAAAACGAAAAAATTGTTGCGCTAAAAAGACTTCACGAATGCTATCAAAATGATAAAAAATTGCTGGGGCTTTTTCACAAAGAAATAATGATCCATTCCCGTGTTTCCCATCGTCACTGTGTGCAGTATCTTGACTCCGATCTCACTCCCGGCAATGCACATATCGTCACCAATTTCATTGAAGGTCACAATACTTACAATCTTGTTCGAAACAATGGTGCAGTCCCGCCAATTGTTGCCGCAAGTATTACACTGGATATGCTCCAAGGACTGGAACATTTGCATTGTCTAGACATTATCCATTCCGACCTCACGCCCTCAAATGTACTTGTTGCAAACAACGGCCTTACCCTTCTTGTGGACTTTGGTTTGAGCTGCATGCCAGAAGTTGAAAATTACGATGGAATAATTGTTGGAACCCCAGGATATCAGGCGCCAGAACGAATAGAGCATGGACCCATCTCAACACTCACGGACATCTATTGTTCCGGAATTATTTTCTGGGAGCTGCTCACAGGAAAAAGACTCTTTTTCGGATATCAAGCAAATGAAGTCGCTGCCAGAATGAAAAATACCGACTTGAGTGCAATTTGCACCGGAGACAAAAATCTAAACAAAGCATTGCGCGAGATTCTTTCCATTGCGCTTGCGTACAAACCCGAAAATCGCTTTCAAACTCCTCGCGACTTTATGTACGCGGTTTATCAATGTTTAAAATATTTTGGAATAACCCACACACGACGCGCAATATTGCAATGGCTTGTGGATACAGAACTCACTTCGCTTCCACCTGATCCTCCCATTCAAAATATTTATGCGGGAGCCTACCAACAACCACCCCCAAAACATCTCAAAAGAAATTCAGACAAACAAAACGAGAAAGAAAACCCAAAAAAATGAGCATCCATTTTCCACAAATTTTCGCAACAGTTTTCATGGCTATAATCTCTAATCAAGTTCACGCGCAAGCTAAATCAAAATACTTCGTGATGTCCTGTAACGACGGCGACACATGCAAAATGCAAGACACTGCCGGAAAAATAATCAAAGTACGATTAGTGGGAATCGATGCACCCGAAACTCACGGCAGCAAAAAAAAGCACCGCGAGCATCAACCATTTTCTCTGGAAGCAAAAGACTTTATTAACAAGCGTATTGCACAAAAGAATGTCGAACTCGTTACCTACAACAACGATGTTTATGGACGAACACTGGGAGACATTATTTTAGACGGAAAAAGTGTAAATATGGAAATAGTGCAAGCAGGACTAGCCGAATGCTATCGAGGAAAACCGCCAAAAGATTATGACACCAATGCCTGTGTTCAAAACGAAACAGACGCCAAAAAGAACAAACGTGGAATTTGGTCATTGGAAAACTATGAAAGCCCAAAAGCATTCCGAAAGAAGTAAAAAACCGAAACAGAAGTAACCATCTCCTATTCAACACGCTGTATCAACACAGAAACAACGGCACGAACACCGCTTGTTGCATGCTCTACCCAACGCCGAATTTGAGTGCGAACCAGGTCTTCCATCTGCTGCGGTTGCTTTTTCTTTCCAAAATTGGCTTGTGCTTTTTCAAAGAGATGCGGAAGAGCTTCTTGAAGATCGGACTCTGAAGCAGCAACCCCGCGCATAATCGCTTTTGGCGTGGCCGCAAAACGACCGTCCTTCAATAAAAAAAATGCAGCAACAACAATACCACCGTAGGCCATAGACTCTCGCTGCCGAACAATCTCTTTATCTACAATTCTGCTTTGAGAAACACTCAACCGACCTGTGAAAACTTTTTCTAGTGCAACGCGACACACACCTTTTCGCAATTCCAATACAGAGCCATTTTCCAAAACAAAAGCATTTTCACGTGCAACACCACACTTCACAGCCAGTTCAGCATTGGCCTGCAGCTGACGGTACTGACCATGAATTGGTAAGTAGTTTTTTGGCTGCACAAAACGCAAAAGATCGCAAATATCCTCTACAAAACCGTGCCCGCTAACATGCACCGTGCGTTCACGCGCCGTCACAATTCGAACAGCTCTTCTAGCAAAGTGATTCAGGAGAGTAGAAACAGCGCGCTCATTGCCAGGAATTGTTCTCGCGGAAAGAACAATAAGATCGTTCTCATTCATAACAAGACTTTTGACTTGCCCAAGAGCCAAGCGAAATGCACCAGAAAAAATTTCTCCCTGACTTCCCGATGCAAGAACACAAAGTTGTTCATCAGGAATTGATCCAAGCTCCGACTCACCAATAATAACACTCTCAAGTCCCGAGAGCATGTTCAATTTTCGCACGATTTCCAGATTTCTTTCCATGGAACGCCCGAAAAAATAAACTTTCCTATTTGTTTTCTTGGCTGATGCCAAAACACTCTGAAAACGCCATATACTACTTGAAAAAGAAACCACCAGTATTTTTCCGGAAGTCTCACCCATCAGCACAGCCATTTCCTCAGCAACAACGTCCTCGGTAAAATCACGCCCAGGAACCATTGCGTTCGTACTATCGGCCAACAAAAGATCGATGCCGTCTCGTCCAATTGCATCCCGAAATTGCGCCATATATTTATCAACGAACGCCTTTTCGTCCACACGAAAATCTCCGGTAAGCAGAATTTTCCCATCCAAAGTATCCACAACATAGCCACAAGAATCGGGAATGCTATGTGCCATTGAAATTGGCGTCACAAAAAAATTCGCAAACTCCTGCGTCTGAAAACCCTCCACAACAACAATCGAAAAATTTGTAATCCCTGCCTCGGCGAACTTCTCCCGAATAAATGCAGCCGCTAAAGGAGGTGCAAAAATCTTTGCTGGAAACTGCTCATACAAGTGCGGCAAAGCTCCAATATGATCCTCATGCCCATGGGTAATAAGCCAGGCCTCTGGCACAACACCATTTTCATGAAACCAGCTTAAATCTGGAGCATAATAGTCAATTCCTAATTTTCGATCTTCCGGAAACAGAAGTCCTGCGTCAACAAAAAGCCAAGCTCCTCCCGACTCAATTGCTGTAATATTCAAGCCAATTTCACCGCACCCACCCACAGGAATGACACGTGTATAATTCATAATTTTTTCCGAACTCTTGCTGATGTTACTTCACTAACGAAATTTTGTTACAAACTGAAACGGATACTCAAAAGTCACAATACCATTTTCAGGTTTAGGAAACTGCCACTGCAACAAACGCGCTCTCAAACACATCTGCAGCTCTCTATCAGAAAACGAGCCAGAAACCACTTTCGGATCTTGTGCTCGCCCGTTTTTATCAATCACCCAACTAAAGCGAATGGTGCCATTTGCTTTAGGATTTCTGCGTAATAACGACTCATAACAGGCTTTTATCTGCTCTCGTTTTCCCAAAATAACCAGCTTTACAGACTGCTCATCCACTCGTGGAGTGGGAGGCGGGGGCGGAGGAATAGGTCTTTCCGCAATTGAATATTTCGCATTCTGAACAATAGCACTCTCTGCTCCACTCAAGGAATCAATATGAACTCCAACAAATGTAGGCGTCAGTGTGCCATCACGTTCCAACCAAATCATTCGAACTTTCGAATCGGAAGCGCTTCGATTCGTTTCAGAAACAGAACGCAATCTGTCACTCAAACTTGCAGCATACTCCGAAAGAGCCTGCGCAGACTGATACCGATCAACCTCCCAAACAAACCTTTGCTCGGGCTTTGCCGAAAAAATCGAGGGAGCGGGCATTTGAAAAATAGGTCCCAAATAGACATTTTTTGTATCTTGATATGCAATATTTCCTGAGTAGTATTTGCGCAAGAATTCTTGCTCAACACCAACAAGAGAAACAATAGACCTGTGAAGCAGCCTAAGCTGTGCAATTCGCTTCTCGAGTCGAACACGAATCGAGCCTCGCCGCTCGCCCGTTGTTACCAATCCCAAACGCGGTGGTTCAACCTGATACAAATAGTAACGTTCCGACGCAGGATCAGAGTGACTCACTCGCAAACGCGCGTACCACAGGTCTGAGGCATGCTTCCATCTTTCCAAAATACCTGTAGGCAAACTCACTGGCGATGGAAAACGATTGATATCAACATCAGACTTTTCATAAACACCATCTTCGGCCAAACGCCAACGCCGCTGATATTCGGCTACGACATATGCAGCTTGCCTCACGGCAATGTCTCTACGAAATTCTCTCCGAGGATCTTTATCAGAATCCTCTTCCGCAAGAGTTGTGAAAGAAACACCCTCAGAGCCAGAACCTGGCCGGAAATTCGCGTCCAACAATCGAGGTAACGAAGGATAGTGTTCCGGAGAAATAATTCGCAATAGAAAATCTTGCGGTAACGACGCAAAAGATCCATAGACATTGGCTTTCGCCATCCCAAGCCACACAAAAAATGGAATCAAGGCACATGCAAGAGCCGCCATCGCAAACCAAAGCGCATATGCCTCCAATGGAGTATCAATATCAGGACGAATAAAAAATCCAGACCCTGCGCCTTCAACTCTCAAATGCGTCTTTTCGGGAAGGGGAATGTCGTACTTAAATATAACTTCGAAGCCATAAATCCGAATAGATCCCCTGCTGCCAAGCTGCAACTCCAAACGTAATGGATCATCAATTGTTGAGACTTCAGCAAGGGCTCCCCGCGGTGATAAGAATTCTTTCACATCACCAAATTCACGCCCTCGATTTACAAAACCCTCTACTCGAGGATCCAGAACAGCAAAAACTTTGCCATTCTTAATTTCAAAGATCTTAATTTGCAGAGGCAGCTTTGTATAGGGCAAATGAAGATCGGATCTCCGACTCACACCAAAAGTAATAACTTTGGAAAAGAATCTTTTTGAAGACCATTTCCCAGTCGATTGCGGACACCCAAATTGCAAAATTTCAACACTGAGAACGGCTTCAGGAGGAACTTTTTTCTTATTTGGTGCGGCTTTAGCGCGTGTCTTTTTCTTTGTGCTCATGAATGATTCCCGGACAGAACGGCGATGTCAAAGTCGTCAAAACCTTTTTGAGCAAAAATACGCAAGATAGCATTCAATGTTCCATGTCCTATTTTCCGGTCTGGCCAAACCTGAACACGTGACACACCAACACCGACATTCATTGTCAACATGGAAGTATATTCCAAAGAATCAACTCGTTCCTCCAAATAGCGGCTCATCTCCGATTCTTGGGAAGGAAACTGAAAAACCCGCCCGGTATCAAATAAAACTGTTACTTCCGATCTTGCACGTGCCGAAGTTAAAACCGCTATCGAGACCGCTGCTGGACGCTGCGAATACAAAAGTTTCGACTGCCCAGAAAACGTAGGAATAGGAACCATAGCGCTGTCAATAAGATAGAAATCCCCACGGATTTTCCAAACCAAAATAAATGCCAACCAAGACACAAGCGCTGCAACGCTTAATGCCATCACAAATCCGGAGGTCGGCCTACCGGCAAAGCGTCTGCGGATATTGTGATTCTCTCGCCAAATACCAAAATCCTTTGTCGCGCGCGTGTACAAAATACCCTCCTATGGTTTGTTGCTATTTTGGCCAGACGCCAGCTTCTGCGCCGCGAATCCAACAAACACAGGTATTGGAGGAGTTAATGCCTCCTTGCTATCCTTAGAAAGTTCTTTATTGATTTCATCAATTCCAAGAACAATCGATTGAACGGTATTCATTTGATCAGCTGCAGTTCCGGCCTCTTCGTAAGCAAATGCAAATACCAAAGACGGAAAAACATCTTTTGCCTTTTTCCATTTTAATACTGCTTTCGAAAATTCAGCCTTCCAATTTTCGGTTTTCTTGATAAGAACAACGTCTCCTCCTGGACGAGGACTCAAAACCGCTTTCACCGAACCAATCGTAACATAATCGTTGCCAACGTGAACAAACGGCGACTTTTCATTCATAACAACGTCCCGTTTATCCATTTTTTCCTGAAAATCTTCTATCGTCGGAACACGAACATTCAAGAATTTCACAGAAGCCTGAGACATACCAGCAAGCTGCGTCGCTGTAAAAACGGCGCCCAGCACTACAGTTAGAGCCAGTATCGAAGACCAAGCCACCCAACTCGTAGAATCAGATGATCTCTTCTTCGTCCGGAAACTTCTCAGTTCCAGCAACCACATTCTCTTCTTCCTTTTCAACAGCGGGTTCACGAACCGGCGCAGCAGAATCTGAACTTGCAGGACGCGAGGTTGTTTCAGCCACCATGGCTGGAGCACCAACTGCGGGTTGAGCCGCAACAACTGTCTGTGTTTCAGGAGCAAGAACATTCAAGATCATAGTAAGACTGTGCTCAACATCGCCTTCTAAACGCGCAGCAATGGCATCTAAAATCCCATACGGCAGCATGAGCAAAATGGACGCGCCAATAGACAGCGCAAGCGGCGTGAGAGCATTCGCGAGAGCGCTTGTAAAAGCCACGCTTTTTATTCCCTGATCAAGCACTTCAGACATGCGAAAGGAATTCCATATTCCATGAACCGCTGCCAATGCTCCAAGCAACACTGCAACTGTCGCTAAATTTGGTATCTGCGATATCCTTCGACGAATGCGTGGCATAAAGGCCATAGTTTCTTCGGCAACAGTCATGCGAACTTTTAATGTATCTGTTTGGTATGCGTCAATTGCTTTTGCGGCAATTAAAGGTAACCCAGTCTTAGACGTTGCGGTGCAATATGTCCGCGCTCGCTCAACGTCACCAGCAGCTAACATTTTGCGCACGTTCCAATTGAATTTCTGGAAATTCACACGATAGACAAATTGGAGAAGAAAGAATCTTTCCAAAATAATCACCCATCCCAAACACAAAATAGCGAGAATAACGAAAGGAATAGGTTCTCGCGCACGAAAAAGATCCAGGATTTCCTGCATCATCATTGTTCTGCACCTCTATTGGTCACACTGCCAAAGGAATATTCTTCTTTCAGGATAACTCTATTCATTCTGTAAAAAAAGAAACAATGTCAGAACCTCAGCGCTCAGCCTCGGGAGTCCCCACGCTAAAGGGCAGATCAAAGCCATTCGGCAAAATCCCCGTCAAATTTTCGACATCTCTGAGATAAACCAATGCTCCTTCTTCTGCGGTAAAAGTTCGGCTCTCCCACGGAACGGGAAAGGAGAGGGGCAAATCCTTCAAGGTTGCCTGTTCAAGGGAACCCTCAATAACAACAGGCAACGCTCCATACTGAGTTTGCGCTCGAAACTGCGATGCTTCGATGTCAGCTTGGGGTATACCCACAGCGAATGCATTCGTAATAAATACATTCGCTGCGAATACAGTTGTAAAGAAAAAGTAAAATGGAAAAAATTGAAAACGTCTTAACCCGCTCAACATGACGCACCTCCCAGAATCATTCTACGGCGCGCCATGGCTGAATCGGAAACAGATCTTGCATGCCTTTCAAGAAACTGACACCCAGTTACGTGGCAGAAGAAGCCTTATCGTCCTTAGGCTTTTCAGCAATCATGCATTCCGTAGTCAACAACAACGATGCAACCGAAGCCGCATTTTGAAGGGCAGAGCGCGTCACCTTCGTGGGATCGATAATGCCAGCAACAACCAGGTCTTCGTAACGCTCATCCTTTGCGTTAAAGCCGTAGTTGGCAGTCTTGCCATCACGTACGTTTTGCAGAATAACCGATGCCTCATGCCCGGCATTGGAAACAATCTGACGGAGAGGTTCCTCGCAAGAACGCATAATGATGTCCACACCAAAACGTTGGTCACCGGTCACACCCGCGCGTACCTTTTCAAGACACTTTTGAGCGCGAACGAGCGCAACGCCGCCGCCAGGCACAATACCTTCTTCCACCGCTGCGCGTGTCGCATGCAACGCATCTTCCACACGAGCTTTCTTTTCCTTCATTTCAGCTTCAGTCACTGCGCCAACACGAATCAATGCTACGCCACCAGACAACTTTGCCAAACGTTCTTGAAGCTTTTCACGATCATAATCGCTTGTGCTATCTTCTTTTTGCTTCTGAAGAGTTTTGATACGAGCAAGGATTTTGTCCTTGGCACCTTGTCCATCAATAATGGTTGTGTTGTCTTTATCGCAACGGATACGCTTCGCAACACCAAGATGTTCAAGTTGAGCACCTTCAAGCTTCATGCCAAGCTCTTCGGAAATCACTGTACCACCAGTAAGAACAGCAATATCTTCCAAAATGGCTTTGCGACGATCACCAAAGCCAGGGGCCTTCACGGCAACAATCTTAAGATTTGCACGCAAACGATTCAAAACCAAAGCCGCAAGAGCTTCGCCATCGACGTCCTCAGCAATAATGAGAAGAGGGCGGCCAGTGCGCAAAACTTTCTCCAAAACAGGAACAAGATCTTTCAATCCCGAAACCTTCTTATCATAAATAAGAATATACGCATCTTCGTAATTCACTTCCATGCGCTCTGTTTCGTTCACAAAATATGTGGACAAATAGCCACGGTCAAACTGCATGCCCTCAACTACTTCAAGTGTTGTTTCCATTGCTTTCGCATCTTCAACCTGAATAACGCCTTCTTTTCCAACGCGCTCCATAGCATCTGCGATAATATTTCCAACTTCAGTATCGGAGTTCGCCGAAATTGTTCCCACTTGAGCAATTTCGTTACGTCCCGAAATTGGCTTCGAAATCTTACGGAGATCGTCCACAACAGCAATAACAGCTTTATCAATACCGCGCTTAAGATCCATTGGATTGTGACCAGCCGCAACCAGCTTTACGCCTTCACGATAAATGGCTTGAGCCAACACGGTTGCGGTTGTGGTGCCGTCACCAGCAACATCGGAAGTTTTCGATGCTACTTCCTTCACCATTTGAGCGCCCATATTTTCGAATTTATCTTCCAATTCGATTTCCTTAGCAACGGTAACACCGTCCTTAGTAACATTGGGCGAACCAAAGGACTTGTCTATCGCGACATTCCGGCCACGAGGACCCATGGTAATTTTCACAGCTTCTGCCAAAACATTCACGCCATTCAAGATACGACGGCGAGCATCTTCACCAAAATTAATAATCTTTGCAGCCATTCTAAAACTCCTCTATAAATTTTCCATGTGGGAAATATCAGCCTTTTACAACGCCCAAAACATCATCTTCACGAAGAATAACGTAATCAACGCCATCAACTTTGACTTCAGTTCCGTTATACTTTCCAAACAAAACCACGTCACCCGTTTTCACTTCAGGCTCACGCAAGCGACCATTTGCCAAAACTTTGCCCGGACCAACGGCAACCACAGCGCCCTCAAGAGGCTTTTCTTTTGCGTTTTCTGGAATCAAAATTCCACCCGCAGTTTTGGTTTGCTCCTCAACCCTCTTCACCAGCAGGCGATCGCCCAAAGGACGAATCTTCATATGACACCTCCACGAAAAAACAGACACACCCAACATAGCCAGGCCCACATATCAAACTCTATAGGCTTGCCCTAGGCTCTGAAGCCTAATCAGGAGATTGAACGTGTCAAGGGTTGGTAGAAAAAGAAGACACTATTCACTTTTTAAAATATGAGAAATCACTCTGCTAAGGAGCCAATACGCACAATGGAAAGAACGCCGTTCCCCTGATGAACAACCGAATAAAGAGTTTTGCCAGCTGAAAGCACTGTTACAAGAACTCCGGCAACGGGATCTTCGTAAGCCAAAATGGCCCGAGCACCCAAAACACCGGTCTCCGCATCGCGAACCCGATGAT
Source organism: uncultured Silvanigrella sp. (assembly GCA_903932045.1). Classification (GTDB taxonomy): domain Bacteria; phylum Bdellovibrionota_B; class Oligoflexia; order Silvanigrellales; family Silvanigrellaceae; genus CAIZES01. The sequence continues at coordinate 29,422 of CAIZES010000158.1, forward strand.
CCGCAGTATTCACCATGGCACCCAAACGCTCCATTGAAATAGCACGACCCAAAGTTGTTGCTTGCCATACATGAGAGTCACGAAAACCGACAATCTCACTGGCTTCATCGCCACCATCTACCGAAACTGCGTAAACCGGAGCCATTCCTGTTCGAAATTCATCGGCGAATCGACTTAATACTTTTTGATCCAGTGAAACCACAGGAACAGAAAGTGTTCGCCGCATCGAAGCGAAACGAACGTCCGCCCATGCAAACGCCTGCGAAGAAATGGGTATCGAAAAGGAAAAAAAGATACAAAAAGAAAAGGAAAGAACAAATAACCTGGAAAAATGAATTCCGGTTTTCCTGCACTGTGCCATAAAAATAAGCACCTAATAAACGGTTTTCTTGAGTTGAATTGCAACGAAAACCACCTTCTCTCAACCTATTCACGCTGTAACCACCGAAACATTCGGCGGAAAGCAACTGAACAGGGTGCAACGAAAGCATCCTAATTCAAGCCGGTCCAATATGCAAAAACGCTTTATTGACACAGATCATCTAACAACCGCTCGACGCAGAACAACACCGCAATCGCTCAAGAGTTTTGCAATAAATTCATGATCCGAATTGTGATATTCTTCCATGAAAACCACCTCTTTTACCCCGGCTGTAATAATGGCTTTTGCACATTCCAAGCACGGACTGAACGT
>CAIZES010000159.1 GCA_903932045.1 uncultured Silvanigrella sp.
CGCCATCTTCGGGCAAAAATGTTTTAAACTCTTCGGGCGAATGTTCGGCATATGTTCGGCATATGTTCGGCATATGTTCGGCGAATGTTCGGCATATGTTCGGCGAATGTTCGGCATATGTTCGGCATATGGATAATGACTGCCATCCATTTGCACAACCAAAAAAACGGATCGGGATGCTCTTGCAAAAAAGGTTTCACACCTTTTTCGAGCACCAACATGTCGTCGGCACCTTTGTGCACCGACACATTAGGATTAAATTGCGGCCCCGATAAAAAGTGCTCAACACCACTGTTGCCAACAAATTGTCCCAAATCGCCCCAACGCATATCTTGAGCACTCAAAAAGGCCGTATTATAGCCACGAGAAACCGCATAATCAAAAATAGTGGGAGTTCGGTACACGGCACCGTTGGGATCGGAGCCCTGCAAGCCCGTAAGCATATACGGCACCGAAACCATTGTGTGCACGCCCACCGAAGTTGCATTTCCAAAGGCTGCAAGCTGTTTTTTATTTAACATTTCTTGCAAATGCGGGGTTGGTTTCGGTTGCAACCAAAAATTCCAACATGACTTGCCGATAGTGATTCGCCAATAATCCAAACAATATTGGGCGGACGAGTTTGCAACTGCGATTTTGGCAATGGGGGTTTTTGGAACTTAACAGTGCGAAAATGCACCGTGCGCGCGGTTTCAACCAAAGAAGCTCCAAAAATGGCGGCACAACTCGAGATGCCAAGAGGAATACCACATGCGGCGATGGTATTTTGGCTTGTTTCTAGGGCTTCTGGGGGGAGGCGCTCCACGCCGCCACTGCGGTGAAAAGTAATAAGCGCCAACGCCTCGAAAAACTTGTTCGCTACATGGCGCGGTCGGCCATTGCTGAAGACCGGATTTCAATCCTTCTGAACTACTTTTGGTCTACGAAACGATATCAATAATTTTTGCAGCACGTTCACACTGTTGTTTATCGAAAGTGACCAAAGAATCGGCCAAATCCCGAGCGAGAGCAACATAAACGGCATCGGCTCCTTTAATTGCCAACTGTGATGCCAACTCGGTTGCGAGTTTTGTTAAAGGTTCGTCGAGGTCATATACTTCGGCTCCGAGAGCTTCAATAACATGGATAGATTTGTTTGCTAAAATTGAGGATCTTGTCACGCGAGAAAGGGTGCCGGCGACTTCAACAAGAGCCAGTGTTGGAATTCTGATTGCCTCACCTTGGTCTTGCGCAAAAGAATGAATCAACTTCCTGGCACGAGCATGAAACGTGTCGGACTCAAGAAAAAAGGCGACCCACACGCTGGCATCAATCACAGGCATCAGGATCTTCCTTCCGCCACTTCTTCCGCGGCTGACTTTGTTGACTTCCACGCGAGAGCAACTTCATGCGCAAGTTTATCCGCGTCTTCAAGTGCGCGCGCTCTAATTGCGAGTTTTTGTGCTGCATCGACGCGCGAAGCAATAGGTGTAATCATAGCAACCTCTTCGCCGTCAACCGTCAAAATAAACTGCTCACCATTAATACGAACATCACGCAATATTCTCGAAGCTTCGTTCTTGAGCTGACGCACCCCAATTTTCACAGCCATAGCGCCCTCCCTTGTGGCTACAATTGTAGCTACAGTGCAAAAATTTTGCAAGAGCTACCATTCAGGGAATATAATCTCGAATAATTGCACAGTCGAGCTCTGGCATTTCGAGCAGCTTACTGCGGAATCTTGTGATTCGGTTATGCCGGGCAGCGACAAAGCGAAATCCGCATTGGGAGCCATTGTGAATAGACGCAGTAACAATGGCTACGACGTGACGTCAACAGATTTATTGGAGATCAACAAGTCCGTCGGTTATGAAAAAACGGAACTCTTTGCTTTTAAAACGAATGAAGAGTCGGGCGACGCAACATTTATTGTCGCAACCGACAGAAGAAGCTGCAAAGTGCTCTAGGTACTTGAAACTGACCCTATCTAGATTTATGCTCAAACTTAGCTAAACGGCTGCCGTTATTGTTGCCATTTGAATTATTTCATTCCTCGTTTGTCACCGCTAACAGCTAACTTTGTCAC
>CAIZES010000160.1 GCA_903932045.1 uncultured Silvanigrella sp.
ACAGTGGAAAGATCTCAAAAATTATTGCGCAAGAAACAAGGTTGCAATTGTTGGCGACATTCCTATTTACGTTGGCGCCGATTCCGTTGATGTTTGGGCAAACCGCAACCTTTTCAAGCTTCAGCCCTCTGGCTTCCCGCAAAAGATAGCAGGATGCCCCCCCGATGCTTTCTCGCAAACTGGCCAACTTTGGGGAAACCCAGTTTACAACTGGACGGAACATCAAGCTACAAACTTTTCTTGGTGGATTTCCCGGACAAAACGAGCACTTCAGCACGCAGATATTGTCCGCATCGACCACTTTCGAGGCCTTGCAGCCTACTGGGAAATTCCATGCCAAGACAAAGACGCTCGCGGAGGAAAATGGGTTGAAGGCCCAGGGCACAGTTTTTTAAACTCCATCAAAAAATCACTCGGTTATTTGCCATTTATTGCTGAAGATCTTGGCTTTATTGATGAACCCGTTATTGAATTGCGCGACACTCACCAACTGCCCGGCATGATGATTCTTCAATTTGCATTTGGGACCAACGCCACCAACGAACATCTCCCACACAACGCCGAACGCAACCGAGTGATGTACCCCGGCACTCACGACAACGAAACACTTTTGGGATGGTGGAACAATTTATCGGAAAATGCTCGCGTTCACATGCGCAATTACTTAGGACTGCCCTATGCAGACGACCGTGAAGTTACCAAGTCTATGATGCGAACTGTACTCGCCTCTATTGCAAATTCAGCTATTCTTTCTATGCAAGATATTCTTGGAATGGATAACTGCGGACGCATGAATATCCCCGGAACCGAAGGCCCCCACAATTGGAGCTGGCGAATGCCCTGCGGTTCGCTCGGACTTCATGTGGCGCGGGAGCTGCATTCCTGGAACGAACTCTATGGACGCTTGCCGAAATAGAAACTCCAAGGCAAAAAATTTTAAGCGAAAAACTTTCAAATATGAGAAGGTCGCACGCGATTTATTCTCAAGGAACCAGTTTTCGCAGCGCACCAAGCAAGGCCCCCTCGTTGAAGGGCTTCACCATCCAACCAGCAAGCCCTAACTCTTTTCCGCGCTCGGCCATTGTGCGGGACGACTCCGTTGTGAGCATTAAAACAGGAATTTTTGCCCACTTGGGGTTGGCTTTTAGAGCTTTCACCAGTTCAAATCCATCTTTTCCCTGCATGTTCAAATCGGTCAAAACAAGATTCGGAGGTTTCTCCGCATTGGCTTCCATGAGTTTAAGGGCATCATCAACAGAATACGAAAGAAGAGTGCGATAGCCATTTTTGCCAAGAACAAAACCAATACTTTGAACAATCACAACGGAATCATCTACAACCAAAACCGTTTTCTCGCTACCCATTGCACCATCCAATATGCGTAATAAATCTGCAAAAAACACACGGGATCAACACAAACAGAAACACCCTACTGCACTCACTCGCTCAAATTCAAATTTCCAAACTCAGCTAAAAAAACCATTAGAAAGTTTAACCGACCTTAGCGCTCATAAAAAAATTGACTAGCACATTTTTGACACCACTCCTCAATTTCCCAAACAAGAGCGACTGTGTGTAAACTGCTCCAAGGTATTCTCTTCGAAAAGCGTTCACAGCAATGGAATGACAACAAAAGATGAGGTTCGCTTCAACATGACATCCGAACAACCTCACAGCTTGCTGCCAGAAATATTCGAAAAAACACCAACAGGGCTCGCTTTGTTTAATGCCCAAAGTCTTCAGATGGTTTGGTGCAACACGGCCTTTCACAAGCAACGCAAAACTCCTGTCGCTAAGTATAACGACGAGATGAATAAAAAACTTACCGATTTTTTCTTCGACAACGATATCGACGCCGTGCAACAAAATTTTAGCAACAAAATTTTAACATCGCCCTGGAACAGGGTTTCGCATTTGACTTCGGACGCAACTCTGCGAGAAGAAAAAGCCACACCTCAAATCCCGAATTAAGTTCCTACACTTGTTCATAAATCGGCCACTTCAACGAGCCCGCGGCACGCGACACGCGGCACGCTGACCACCACGACAGGCGCGGACGTTTACGTAAACGAAACCCGGAAATTGTGGCCTTCGACGTGCCGCGTGCCGCGTGGACTTAGAAGTAATCGCCCCATGTCAAGCCTTTTTTAGATAAGACAGCCCTGGCATTGCGCCGTTGGGATTAGACATTTCTGAGGACTGAAAAGTTAAAGTCTTACGAAGAGCTGCAAGGACGTTATCCAATTCGACACTCACACTTGCATTTATGCACTGCGTCTCACCGGTTTCGGGGTGTTTGAATTCTATGCTTTGTGCGTGCAAAAACATTCGATTCAACAAAAATTTGCTCCGAAAAAATCGATTATGCAAACCATCACCGTGAGCAGTGTCACCAATAATGGGATGCGAAAGATGTTTAAGATGCTGCCGAATTTGATGATATCTGCCATTGTGCGGGTGCGCCGCAACCAAAGAGTAACGTACGGAGGTGTGTTTTCCAACGGGCTCATGAATTTCAAATTTCTCCAGACACTGAAGCGTGGTGCTTGCATCCATGCGTTGCGTTTTTATTTCATTCCACACAGGGTGATTGACTTCAACCAAACCATTCAACCATCCACGCACCAGGGCCACATATTTTTTTTGAACCTCGCCACTTTCAAACTGCTTACAAAACATGCTTGCGGCCTCAGAGGATTTCGCAAACAATAAAGCACCTGATGTTGCTCTATCGAGTCGATGCACGGGAAAAACTTTCCTACCACAATGCTTTCGAAGCAAAGAAAGACAAGTTTCCTGGCTTTCCGTTCGCAACCTCGCCTTGCACGCAGGAAACAACCCAGCCTCCACCGGATGAACCAACAAGCCAGCAGGTTTGTTCATTGCAATTATGAACCGATCTTCGAAAATAATTTCAAGCGACAATTCTTTTCCATCCTGTTTTTGCAGAAGCTTCCTCGAAGCCTAACAGCAAGAGTGCTACAGTGCAAAGATACGATGTCGCTTCTGGAGAGAACCAGAAGCAACGAGACAATTGCCTGAAAGGACCCCAATGCCCGGAATTCTAAATTGGATCTCAAGCAACATCTTTTTCGGCACTGCCTCGCAGTACATTTCGCGAGCACAGCATGGAACCTTTCTGGAAACAGATCTCCCTCCCCTTCCACCAGAACTCACGTCGGAATCCATCAGCAAAACATTATGGACACCTCATCTTAACGGCCCAATGCCTTTCGTCCTTGGAATTCTCGGAACCGAAAAGCGACGGTTTGCAATTGCCATCCTCTTTATGACAATTACTGTAACTGCACTGTTGATCACACCCATCATGGTTTTTCGCCTTATTCAGCTTTTGGGCAATCCCGAAACCGCTCCCGACACAAATCACGGTGCCTTAATCAACAATCTTTTGAGTGCAGTGTTTGTGGCCATTGCCTCGCTGGTTTCACAAGTTGCTCTGCAGCACTTCTTTTATAAATCTATAAACCTAACTCAAATTTTCACATCCAGGCTCAATCTCAAAATTTATCGGCATGCCCTTGGTATGAGAGACTGCGATCGAAAAGAAAAACAAACAGGAGACATGGTAAATGCCATGGGTTCTGATTCAGAAATAATTGCTCAAGTGTGTGGCGTATTTGGAAGCCTCTTTCATTCTGCTGGAATTATTCTGGGCGGAACCTTGCTTCTTTTTCGCTTTGTCGGAATATCGGCGCTTGCAGGGGTAGCTGTCGTTTCGCTGCTTTTACCACTCACCCGGCTCATTGCCCCACCCATGGCACGATCTCAATTTCGATTTATGGAAGCCATGGACACTAGGGTTACGCTTATCACTCAAATTCTCAGAGGCATTCGCGTTGTCAAGTATTTTTGCTGGGAAACAGGAATGGATGCACAGGTTCGACACATTCGATCTCGGGAAATATCATCGCGAAAATCTTATGCTGTTGTAGAAAACTTTGCCAATCTCAGTTACACATCACTCCCAGTGCTTTTGGGTGTGTCAGTGTTTTTGACGCACATACTCAGGGGACAAACTTTAGATGCTGCCACCCTTTTTGCTTGCATAAGCACATTCGCTGTCATGCAGGACCCCATTGGAAACCTCGCTCACAATGTGTCTTTTCTCATACAAATCAAAGTTTCTTCTCAACGCCTCATCGACTATTTTTGCATTCCATCGTCGGAAAAAAAGAACTCATCATCTTCTACTTCCTACCAACCGTCTGGAATAAAAATTCACGACCTGGGAATAAAATACAAAGGCACAAATCAATTTGCAATCCAAAACATCACAACAGCCATTCGCCCCGGAGAATCGGTAGCCATTATTGGTCCAATTGGATGCGGAAAAAGCACACTTTTACGAGCACTCTTGGGAGAAGTTGAAACAACAACTGGATCCGTTAATTTTGTGAATGCTGTGGATTCCGTGAGGCAAGAAGCTCGATCCCCCCGCATAGCATGGGTGCCTCAAGAAGCATTTATACAAAACACCACACTGCTCAACAATATTCAGATAACTTCTCCTGAAATGACATCTGAAGACCTCGATACCATTTTACAGCAAACAGCTCTTGCCCCAGATATTGCCCAACTTCCAGCCAGACTGAACACCGAAATTGGTGACCATGGGGTTAACCTTTCCGGAGGACAAAAACAGCGTGTTGCGTTGGCGCGTGCTGCTGCGCATCAGCCGGAAATTGTCTTCTTGGATGACCCTCTCTCGGCTGTAGATCCAATCACCGAAAAGTCTTTGGTTCAGCAACTGCTTTTTGGCCGATGGAAAAATATCACCCGCGTTGTGGCAACACACAGACTCTCTCATCTCATTTTTTTTGATCGCATCATATTCATGAACAACGGGCACATTAAGTGTGAAGGAAGTTTTAACGAACTCAACGCAAAATCCGCAGAATTTCGCAATTTCGTAGCGGCGCACGCAACAACTGAAAAATCAAACATCCAGCAAAATGCTGCCACTCACACTCTACCCAACAACTCCAAGGTCCAACCCGAAAGCCGTATTACCGAAGATGAAACCCACGTTCAGGGCAAAGTTCGTCTCAATGTTTATTTAAACTACATCAAATCGCTTGGAGGAGAAACGCGCAAACAAAAAATAAAAAATCTCTCTCTTTTTATTGCAGGCTTGCTTGCAGTGGCAATTCTGCCACTTATTCAAGATGCATGGTTGGCCCTTTGGCTCAACCAGCAAAACATGGGCAATGGAATTGTTAAATTACTTTTGGCACACATTATGAAACCACAAACTCAACCCCTATTTGGAATTTCTGTTTACGGTGCCATTGGATTTTTTGTTATTGTTGTGTTTTTTTTGCAAGGCTTGTTCTGTTCTTTTCGCGCAGTAGATGCCGGTCGCATTTTACATGAAAAATCCTGGACAGCCGTGCTAAATGCACCTATCCGATTTTTCGATTCTACTCCAGTTGGAAGAATTGTAAACCGATTTTCCAACGACATTTCCACAATTGAAAACAACCTGATGGAGTCTTTTCTTGGATTCTGCTTTAGCATAGCAAAAGTTGTAGCAGTGTTCCTGTTTTCAATCGCTCTATTGCCAATTCTTGTTGTTGCCATTTTTCCCGTCATCTATTTATACTACCGCATGCAACAAAAATATCGCGTTGCTGCACGCGAAGCCAAACGACTCGATAGCATCGCACGTGCGCCTCGATATAACTTTTTCAAAGAAACTCTCGACGGCTTGACAGTAGTGCGAGCCATGGACAGTCAAGAAATCTTCTTCGCAGCATTCCAGCATCGACTTAACAATTGGCAAAAGGCTTTTCACGCCGTCATTTTTTTCAACCGCTGGTTCTCGGCACGCGTTCCACTTCTCAATGCCGCCATTGCTCTCACAACAGCAATTGGAGTGACCCTATTCACCCACAACGGAACCATGATGGCGGGCACCGCCGGATTAGTGTTCAGCTTTGCACTCAACTCAGCCGGAGCATTAAACTGGGCCATACGCGCCTTTAGTGCATTGGAAACCCAAATGACATCTGTGGAAAGAGTTGGGCATTTTATGGCGCTTCGCCCCGAAGAAAGCGTCACAATAGCATCGGAACTGAGTTTGAGTGACAACGAAACATGGCCACAGAATACCGACGTCGAATTTAGGAATGTTCATGTTCGCTACGCACCGCATCTTCCTCTCGTTTTAAAAGACTTGAGTTTTCACATCCCAGCAGGCGCGAAAGCTGCTTTAGTGGGGCGCACAGGATCAGGCAAAACAACTCTTTTTCAGGCACTTTTCCGTTTTGTTGAAGTCGAAAAAGGCGCCATCTTCATTGGCGGAAAAAACATTGCCGGCATTCCGCTCAACACTTTGCGGAGCACCATTGCGGTCATTCCACAAGATCCGGTACTTTTTGTTGGCACCTTGCGAAGCAATCTCGACTTCTTTCAAAAACATTCCGACGAAAATGTGTGGCAAGTATTAGAGCGCGTTCACATGGCAGCATTTGTGCGTCAACTGCCCAATGGCTTGAACGCAGCAATACTCGAAAGCGGCTCAAATCTAAGTCAAGGACAACGTCAATTGGTATGCCTAGCCAGAGCTTTGCTGGAAAAATCGCGCATTATTATTGTGGACGAAGCCACTGCCAATGTTGATGTTCAAACCGATGCCTTAGTGCAACGCACCATTCGACAAGAAACCGAAGGTATCACCGTCATTATTATCGCACATCGCATGGGAACCATTGCCGATTGCGAACCCATCATCACGCTAAACGCAAGCGCCGATACAGCAGTCACTTAGAATTCCCAAACCAACATTCCCTTACTATCAGCGCCGCACAACGCAACTTTCAATTCTTGCACCTAACAATCGTGACGTCGTCAAACATTCTGTTACGCGAACAAGTCAAGAAACAAAACTTGATATTGACTGTGATCGTCCTGTACGATTTGTCAGGTTTACAGGATTAATTCGGAAAGGAGTAAATGTGGCAGCAAATTACACTTTTTCTATCACGAATATTAAACAAGCTAGGCATACGCTCGTTTTGCGCTGATTTTCTCGAATATTTTTAGCAGCTTTCCCCACTTTCCTAAAGCTCTCATAGAGACCTTCCGACCATAGTAATATGGCCACTGATGCCTCTTTTTTTAGGGGAGATTCAATGAAACAATTGAGTTTCGTAAAAGCATCTCTCATTATTTTAACACTCAGCGCCTGCTCGGGACAAGAAATACAATCGTCCCAAGTATCGAGCTCGACCAACAAAAATGACAACCGCGACACCACGATGCAGACCGCCACGCAGCCCGTTACAGTGGCAGGGACAAATCTCACATTCAATTGCTCAGTTGCGAACACAACAATGGGAAACATTCTCACTTCGCTGGAATGTTTGTACGCCGCCGCCAATCACGAGCCCATCACCTCGCACGTAGAAGTTCTCTCGGTGGAAAAGACATTGGGAACTGCCGCTAAACCTATCCAAATCCCATTTTCTGTTAAAACGAATGTTTCTCAAAATATTTTGGTTATCCCAAATCTTGCTATCGCAGATTTTTCGACAGGCACAAAACTCACAATTCGATACAAATTAGAACAACTTGAACAATCGGCTATGATAATTTTGTCGCAGCTTTATTCACAACTCATGGAGGCAAATAGATCAAAACTAATAAACAAAACCAGTGCAGCTGCACAAACAGGTCTTTCACTAACGGATATTTATAATTCTGAATTTGAATCTGATTCTGAGTCAAATTCAGTATCAGATTCTCCAGGCGACAACACCGCAAATCCACTCGCACAAAACACCTACTAACGAGAACAGCTCGTTCCCTGGCAACTCTGCCAGATCAGCCAACGCATCAGCTAGCACAGCAACTAGCCCGGTCACCTAGCCCGCTCATCTAACCCAAAAATTCTTGAAGACCCACAAATGCCTTTTCCAAATTTTCTATGGAAACACAATACGGCGGCAAAAAGTAAAGTGTATTGCCCAAAGGCCGTACCAACATTCCTCTGTGCGCAAAATGTCTCCGAATTTCTGGCCCTAAACGCGAGGAATATCCGCCATCAGCAGCACAAAAATCCAGGGCGAAGATTGCCCCCAAAGCTCGAACCGATTTTACTTTAGGATGATTCACAAAACGTTTTGCATTTTCTGCAAAAACATTTTCAATTTGTGAAATTTTCGCAAAAGTATTTTCCGATTCAAAAAGCGAAAGCGATGCCAAAGCGGCCGCACACGAAATAGGGTTCGCAGTATAAGAATGACCATGCACAAAAGCAGAATCGAAAGAATCGCCCAAAAAGGCCTCAAAAATATCGGACGTAACAAGTGTCGCAGATAAGGGTAAAAATCCACCGGTAATGCCTTTTGAAAGGCACATGACGTCAGGAGAAACTCCTGCGCGACCTGCAGCAAAAAGCGCACCCGTTCGCCCAAACCCGGTCATGACTTCATCAAAAATAAGAAGAATATTTGACCCGCTAGAAAATGCGCGCAACTTTCGCAAGAACTCAGGGCGACACATGCGCATCCCAGATGCTCCTTGCACCAAGGGTTCAATAATGATAGCCGCAACTTCACCGCTTTCAGCAAGCTTTTCCAACTCACAAATTGCTTGCTGTTCATGATCTTCAGCCATGATGTCGCCCAAAAAAGTTTCAGGAAATGTTACAAAATCCACAGGAAAAAACATGCTTCTAAATTTGTCGAAGAACCCACATTCCGCACCTACCGACATACTGCCAACGGTGTCACCGTGGTAGCCACCGCAAAAAGCGACAATGCGTTTTCTTTGTGATTGGCCTTTATTCTGCCAAAATTGCAAAGACATTTTCAGAGCAACTTCTACAGACGTTGAACCATTATCAGAATAAAAAACTCGCGCCAAACCCGAAGGTGCTGCGCTAATGAGCGCTGCCCCCAAATTGGCCGCAGGAGCATGGGTGCATCCCGCAAAGATAACGTGCTCAAGTGTTTGTGCCTGCCTGGCAATAGCCTGAGCAATAACAGGATGAGCATGCCCATGCAGCGTGACCCACCACGACGAAATCAGATCAACAACGGAGCCAAACTCTTTTGTGTTCAGATATTCCGCGTTGGCCGACAAAATTTCCATAGGAACAGGCGCGGTTTTTTGCTGCGTAAAGGGATGCCACAAATAGGTAGCATCTCGTTCTTGAGTGACACTCACAAAACCTCCACAATATTTTTCAGCAAAACACCACCAACAGCTTGCAACGAAACTTCATTCACGTTTTTCAAAACAGGAACCATTCCCAAAACAGTCACCTTACCAAAATGCTCAATGGCTTTCCTGTTATCCTCATTTGTTGGACCATTCATAACCACACCACAAATTGGCACGCCATGAGCGCGCAATGCACCCAAAGTAAGCAAAGTATGATTGATTGTTCCCAACCCAGACCGAGCCACAACAATGGCAGGCAGATTCAATTGTTGCATCAAATTAACCATCAAATCGTCATCATTTAGTGGAACAAAAACGCCTCCGGCGCCCTCAACAATCAGGGGGCGCACCGAAGGCAAAACAAAATCGCCGAGTGCAATGGACTCATTTTCAAGTGCAGCCGCTAGGTGAGGAGAAAGCGGAGCACGAAAACAGTGAGCCGATGGAACAATACGATGTTCCTGCACGCCAGCTATTTTCCGAACAAAATCGAAGTCCGTATTTTCCACTGCCCCTGTTTGCACAGGCTTCCAATAATGCGCATCCATTGCCAACACCAAACTAGCAGCCACAATGGTTTTTCCCACGTCGGTATCAGTGCCTGTTACAAAAAATGCAGCGTTCATTCCTCAACCTGCCCAATCACGTAACCAGCATCACAAATCATGGCTTTTGTGTTTTCCAAGGCCTGCCCCGACGAGTTCAAATAGCCCTCACAAAACAAAGAATTTACAGCGTACAAAGCCAATGGTTGCAGACTGCGCAAATTTATTTCTCGCCCACCGGCAGCACGGACTTCGGCATCGGGATGCACAAAGCGAAACAAACAAAGCACACGCAAACAATATTCGGGAGTGAGTTGCCCAACTTCACCCAAACGCGAACCAGGAATATGCATGTAAAAATTCACTGGCACAGATTTTACATTCAAGCGACGCAGGGCAATTGCAACGCTCACAATATCATCCAAACTTTCACCCATTCCCACAATTAAACCGCTGCACAAATCCAGTCCAACCGATTTTGCGGCCTCTAAACAGGCCATGCGATCGGCATGACTGTGACTCGAACAAATTTTGTCGTAGTACTGGGAGCTCGTATTCAAATTATGATTGTACCTATCCAAGCCTGCATTTTTCAACACTCGAGCCTGTTCTGCATCAATAAATCCGGCTGACACGCAAACCTCAATGTTGTGCCGCTTTTTGATTTCAGAAACCAAGCTTGCCAGATGCTGAATGCGTTCGGCAGTTGGAGCACGCCCCGAAAGCACCATGCAATAACGATTGCCGCCACTCTCGGCACAGCGTTGCGCTCCCGCAAAAATTTCATCATCAGGCTTCATGGGATATGTTTTGATGTCGGCACAACTGGAAGTCGATTGAGCGCAATAATTACAATCTTCGGTACACTGCCCGTTCTGCAAATTATTCAAAATTTGCACGCGAACATCTTTTCCGCAAAAATGTTCCCGAACACGCCGCGTGGCTTCCAACAAAGGCAACAGTGGAATTTTTTGCGGGTCCAAAATAGCCAAGAGATGCTCACGGGACGGAATTTTGTTTAACACGGCATCTGCAGAAAGATTTTCTAAAACAGAAACAAATTCTTTCGAAAATACAGGCCACGATTGCTCGGACTGATTTTTACTCTGTGACATAAAACAAACAACCCCATATTGAGAAGCATTAAGAACACATTAAAATTTTCGGGCATAAACAAAAAGAATTTTCCACGAACATTCAAAAGGCAGTTCGCGCGTTTCACGAAGCGCTCTCCGCAACGCAACCACCGACGAATGCGCATAATGAGCACTGGGCACAGTGGCCCCAATGGCTCGCAACGAACGCAAAAATTCTTGCGAATTGACAAATGTTTGTAGATAATATTTTTCGACATAGCACACATTGGAAAAACCAGCTTCGTGCAAACCTTGCTCAACCGCAATGCGAGTTGGACACTGCAAAAGTCCCGAAGCAAAATTGTGATGGCTGGCAAAGGTCTCCCACTCCTGCAAACTGCCGCGCACAGGAATGCTCAACGCCAGCAACGCTGAGGGATCCATTTCCTGAGCATACTGAGCAAAAGACTCCGACAAATTTTCAAACCATTGAAACGTCATGCTCGAACAAACAATATTTTTATCGCACAACGCAGAAGAAAATTGCACGGGAAACTCACCATCCACACATAAAAATTCCAGTGCAATAGGCTTCGATGCAGAGCCTTCTGCCAACATTTTGGTTATTTGTGCGTTTAGTTTTTCGCGACAACGCCGCACCATCTCTGCCGACAAATCGGTTGCAACAAAGCTTTCCACTCTTTCATCATCAAGAATTCTTTGCGACAAATGCCCAGTCCCACAGCCCACTTCCAGCACTCTGCACGCTGCTTCTGGCAACAACACAGTGGACGTCACAAGGGTCTCCCAAAGAAAATGCGCCACATCTTTTTGCAACGGAGAATGAGCATCGTAGTTTGGAGCGGCACCAAATGCCTGCGCAACCTGCTCTTTGCGCGACACTCCCAATACGAGTCCAGAGTTGTGTGACACACTTTCTTTTGTGGGTCCGCGCAATTTTTCTTGAGAAGTCATAACAGCACCTTCAAAAAATCTGCAATTGCCTCGGCACAGCCCTCTGGGCGAAAGTAGAAATCGAGATGAGCTGCATTTGAAATTTCGTTGTATCGTGAAAACGCCTGAAAACGAGGGGTGGTTGCGTTTAAAACCTGAGCAGCTAAAGCTGGTTTCACGATAACATCGCGTTCAAAACCAATGGCCTGAACTGGAAAATCCATTGTTCCAAAAACATCCCGACAATCCCATTCCTTGAGCCAAGCCAAAGCCTGAGTCAAGCGAAGCACGTCCAAATCGGTTTGCACGCAATCGGCACATTGCAACATAAAACTCGACTCTTCCAAGCGACTCGCAAATTCGCCCGAAGCGCGCGCAAGAAACTCGCGCATAACTTGTTCCGGATGAATGCGAAACAAGTCCAACATCCGTTGCAACGGCCGCAAGGCATTTCCAACATCAAATTGGGAATCGCTCACAAAACGAGGAAACCCAGCCACACTCACCAAAGCTTGCACTCGATGCTGCAAAACTGTGCGATTCTTGAAATACCAAAGCACGCCCAAAGAATGACCAAGTACAACTGCACTTTGCGCTTCTGCACCTTGCGCTTCTGCACCTTGCGCTTCTGCACCTTGCGCTTCTGCACCTTGCGCTTCGCACTCCATTGGCAACTGAATTGCGGTAGGGTCCTCACAAATTGTCAAATCATGAAAATAAAGATCATGCAGCGGCATCAAGCTTCGCAACGCATTTTCCAACGGCAGCCAAACCGCCGGCTTAAGGGCCCATCCATGAATTGTAAAAACATCCAACCTCTTCATAAGACCCCTATAGCACAAGTCCACACACATATGCCAAATTCCTGACGCGTTCGGCCATCCCAAGCAAAAATACCGAGAAGCAATCTGCAAAAAAGAAAACGACGTGATAAACTCAACTCGACAAGGAACAATCGTGAACCCTGCCAGTTGCATTTTTGCGTTTGTTCATCCAGTTTCTGTTGTTTTTTTTAAGAGGATCCAGCGCTATCATGAATTTTCTAAGAAATTGCAATTTTATAAAAGGTGTAGGAATTGGCCTAATTGCCTTAACATCCTCTGGATGCCTTATTAAAGGCCTTAAAAGTAATGTTGACACAACAACATCTCCTGCAGCAAAGGTAGATCGTCCTCCACAGTACGTGATGATGGCATTCGACGGATCGTACGATCAAATTATGTGGGATAATGTTCTGAAACATTCTAGAGAACTCACTGCCGATAAAAAACCTGTGCATTGGACAATCTTTTTGAGCTGCGTGTACTATTTGTGGCGCAATGGCACCGAACACGGATCGGGCACAAGCGGAATGTACCACTGTCCTCACATAAAAAACGGCATCAAAGAAGAAAACTGCCCGTACGACGACACAAATCCCGACGCAAATGCGGCAACAAGGGGCCGTGCTTGCCTTGGAAATGCCGACAATCAAAACGATGTTTTATTGCGCGTGGAAAAGACGAATCAAGCAAAGCTGGAAGGGCACGAAATTGGCTCCCACTCGTGTTCACACTGTGGCGGCGATGTTTATTCTCAAGATCAATGGGAATCAGAATTTAGTCAATTCGATCGTTTTGTATTTGGTGCCATTCGCGAAAACGGCATCACCGAATCCATGATTGGAAAAGAGAAAGTCAGTCTTGTAACAGCCGCGGATGTGCTTGGTTTTCGTGCCCCATTCTTGAAATTCAAAAAAGAAAATCTTTGGCCAGTTCTCAAAAAACATGGCTTTATTTACGATACAAGTTCACCGGACGGCGGCTCGCCAGGCACTTGGCCAAAAAAGGTTGATGGCATTTGGGAATACCCTCTTGCACTGCTGAAAATAGCGGGTACCAACGACCACACCATGTCTATGGACTACAATTTTTACTACTACGATCAAAGCAAAAATATTGGCCCAGCCCAAGCCGAAGAACAAATGTATAAGAGTTACATGAATTATTTCATGCAAAGTTATTACAGCAATGGCAATGGCAATGGAACACAAGGAAATCGTGCACCCATTCACATTGGCCATCACTATTCTGGATGGAATGGTGCAGCGTATTGGAAAGCTCTCAAACGTTTTTCAACACAAGTTTGCGGCATGCCCGAGGTAAAATGCGTAACATATAAAGAGCTCACGGATTTTATGAACGCAACGCCACCTGAAACCTTGAAAGCCTATCAAGAGGGCAAATTTGAGAAACTGTTGGCACCACAAAGCCAATCGCTGTCTTTGGCTGATTCCTTTGAATTGAGTGACATTGACGATGCCAAAATCGATCCAACACGCACTTTCTCGGTTGACGAGTGGAACGCAATGGGCGTGAAAACCGTTGTCCCACCCAAACGCTGTGGCGACGGCGAAGAAGTTCCAGTGCCACGCGACTAACAAGCATACGAAAAAGTTCTTGCCCACCCTTGTTCTTGATGCAACAACGTCCTCCTACACTTTTCAGGAGGACTCTTATGCTACTAAAATCTCTCGCTTTAGCTTCTTTTCTCTTTTCAGGCTTCACAGCCTTTGCTTCCACTCTTTGCACGAGCCCAGCAGGTATAGATCCCGATTTCTATAAGATAACAATGAGTTCCGACAGTCGTTCCGGACTGATCGAATTTCGCAGCGGTGTGCCTGGATCCGAAGAAGTGATTCAAGGCACTCTTAACCTTGCACTCACAAACGCCAACTTCAGTGTTTATGAATACGAAGGCTCTAACAACTCCGGACAATCCGTTTCTGTGCGTTTGAACGCCACGGGGACTGAACGATTTGCAGTTGCCGATTTCACCCTCGTTACAAAATCAGGCGGAACCCTTGTTCCTACCGGATTTATGAACTGTACAAACTAAATACCCGCAAGCAGCTTCAACGAGGCTCCACGAATACGATATTGTCCAAATGCAAACACTTTTCTCCTCCGCCCACATGTTCAGATGAAGCAGGCGAAATCGCGACATCCACGCCACCTGTTGCAGGAAAAATTTTGGCAATGTGAGATTTCAATTCTTCCTCCAAAACTTTGTCAACATAAGCAAGAGGCTTTCCCAAAGGTGTCATTAATAAGAGCTGAGCTGGCCGTGACGGCTCACTGCAGTTCCAAGAAATATGATAGCTTCGCGGAAAAATACCGCGGCCCAGTAATTGACTTGGAACTGGAAGATCCAAAAATGGAGACACAAATTGAGCCGGTGCAGTCTGCGACGGTGACGAAGATGGTGACGAAGATGGTGACGAAGATGGTGACGAAGATGGTGACGAAGATGGTGACGAAGATGGTGACGAAGATGGTGATGAAGATGGTGATGATAACCGAGGTGAAGCCGATGGAGATATCGAAGCTGAGCCGATTGGAGTGGGCGGAACTGTCAATAAACCCGGCGACAATTCACGAAGGTTTTTTGTTTTAAGTTTCTTTTCATCTGCCTCAAGCGAACGCCCATTATTGACCCGCTCCGGCTTGACTTCGTTTGCCTGACCCTGAGCAATCCCTCCAGCTTCAGAAGAAGCAACAACAACATTCACAGTTTGAACGATACTTTGAGTTTCACGAGAAGATACGAGTTTGGCTCGATTCAAGCGAGAGTCGCTACCGATTTTGGAAATCCAAAATAACGCAACAGCAAGGGCGAAATGCAATGCCATTGCCCATACAAACGCGAAAGCAAAATGATAACACGACCTAGCGAATCTGTTCTGCAAAACCATGAAAATCATACTCGTATGAAACGGATCGAGCTTCAGGATTGTCATTTCCCGGGGTGACCAGCGCAAATGTGTGCGATCTGCACTTTCCTGTGTCTTTTTCTATATAACACCCAAAAAGATACTTCCCACTTGTCACATCATAGAACATATGACCGCCATATTGTGTCACAGGTGTTTCAGCATGAGTGAGGACATTGAGCCAATAACGCCTCCTCGTTTCAGTAGAAAAATCCGATCCATCAAATATTTTTTCTTCCACAAATACAGAATTCCCATCGGCACTTGAACCGGAAATTTCGTACTGATGAATATCCGCCGATGACTTTGCCTGTTTCAATACCGTAACTTGCACTTCAGCAGTTGTCGAATTTGCTTCAAACAACACCAACGCAATCGGAGCCCCCAGCACACCATACTGAGGGTTACAACTCACAACAACTCGCGAGCGCGACAAAGCAACAACACCTTCGTTTGGAAGTGGCGTCCCCGAGGCAATATTCAGACATGCAGTAACAGTGCTCACATTTTCGAAAGAACTTGCAGCAAGGTTAATCTTTGATACTGCCGCAGGATAGACATTGGGTGGTGAAGCGGAGTCGGTGCCGCCAAAAAGAGCCCACACATCTTTTTCTCCAGAAATAAGGCCCACAACGTTATGATAATAGGTAGAACCATCACCCGTGGGAAAATTCATGGAAGAAACCGCCTGCAAACGATTTGTGGGCAAGGAAAATGTTGCAGTCCCGCCGGTATAACCTCCAGCAATTAAAGTGTTTGCAGCTGCAGAATGAATTAAAAACTTTGTATTTATGGGAAAGCCACCCACTTCACCAGACACATTGGCACCCAAGTAACTTGTGATAACAGAGGCGGAAGTGCTCGAGGCTACTGTGCGATCAATCACCACCGTTTGTTGAGAGGTCTGATCCCAAAACACTTTCCAATCTTGATTGCCCTCCGCAACCCGAATTTGTGTCACTTCGTTTTTCGCGACATCATAGGAATAAACAACAGCCCCCTTGGAATAATCTTGAGCTAAAAATGGCACTGTACCTGCTACCACAGCTGAACCCGATTTCTTTCCTGAACAAGATCCCAAAACAGGCACAAATGCAGAAGTCAGAGTCGATACAAAAAAAAGCGCTTCCTTACTTTTCACGTCGAGATCCTTTCCATATATACTTCAAAAAAAGTAATCTACACACGCCATTCCACCTTTAAAAAATAGCGTCTCCCGGGAGGCGGAAATCCCGAGTACCCAACATGCTCCACCGTGTACGAATGTCCTGATGAATCGGACCGAGTTCCTGCGCGGTCATCCAAGACATTTTCCAATTCCAAAGCAAACAAAATGTTATTCTCAGCACTTTGTTCTCTTGAACTTTGGATTTCAAAAGCAATATTCCACTGCACAGGAAGACTGAGCTCCACAAAATTTGCACCATCTAAAAAAACAGGACTACGCCAAGTTAAATCTGTTGCCGGACTGCCCTTCCAATTTTTTACAAACGAAATCGGAAGAACATTATCAACAGAGAGAGCGGCTTGAATAAGGTGTTTTGGAGTTCTCGGCAATTCTTTTGTCTCGCTCAAATTAGGAGATTGAACTGAAGACTTAGTCCACTGATACGAGAATAAGGATGAAACGGAATTCCACATTTTATGCGAGAGCTGCGCCTGACATCCCGTTAGATATACACTATCGATATTTTGAGCCTGCATTTGCTGAGCATTCACCTGTTGATAAAAAATAAGGTCTGCATCCGAAGCCTGATAGCAACTCAAAATCGCGGCAGGAAGTGAAACCCCAACAGACACCTTGCGACTGCGCTCCGGGCGCAGTTGCGAATTTGCTAAAACACCAACCACCGATCCCATACGCTCTTGCAAAAAAGGCCGCCTTGCGTTTTGAGCAAGGCGCACAAACGCAGACACGTTTGCCCCCAGTTGAGTTTGCGCTCCAACGTGAGTGGAAAAAACAGGAGGTGATGTTACCGAAATTTCAGAATGACAAGCAGATCCCAACAACAAATTACCACATTTTTTTTTGGTTGCCGCACTGTCTACCGAAGCACCCAAACTCGAATCCACGCTCCAATTCAGTCCACTTTTGCGCAAAAACACAAAACTTCGACTCAAAGCCGCATGCCCTGTTGTTTGCACCGAAGTTTCGCTCTGAACATTTCCCAAATGCGTGTCATTTTGGGAATGAAAATACTCTCCGTTAAGGGAAAAAGCAGTTTTTCCAGGGAACAGAAAATGAGGGACAGAAACAGTCCAAGCCAACGTCCCATTTTTTTGAGAACTTTCAGAATATCCATTTTCTATTTTGGATGTGCGAACAGCGTTGTCCTGCGTAGCACCCAAAGTCCAACGACTGAGCACACCAGATTCCAAAAATAGCCTATCGGAAGAAAGACTCAGAAAAAAAAGACTTCGCGAAAGTCTTGCATCACTAGGGGTTTCTACTGCGCCAGGAATTCCTCTTGCTTCCTTTCCCCCAATAATATGAACACGCACCTTCCCAAGAGATTCAAATACCGTTGTTTCACCAGACAAACCAACACTATAACGCTCAAAATCGTTATTCTGCCGCAAAACAACAGAGTCGTCGCTCGTATTGAATGGAGTGTTTGAATTATTGAAAACAGGATAGTTTTCACGAGATCTTGCATACTCAAACGCCGTGTTAACACGACCCATTGATCCCACTCGATCATCAATATCACCACCTACTTGCCAAAAACCAAAAGAACCTGTGCGAAAGGAAGCTCGCCTCCGAAACAGCGGAGGAATGTCGTCCAAAGTAGAAAAATCGATAGCGCCACCAATAGAATTTTCTGAAAACCAATAGGGAGCGGAATCGGGCCAAACAGTGACACCTTGCAGCAAAGATGTTGGAACCATCATGATATTTTGGGAGCCGTTTTCGGCCCCCTGCAAAGAAATGCCGTTCAAAAAAAACTGTGGCTCAAAAACTGGGGCCGCTTGCATCCGAATGGAGGGGGCATCCCCCGCGCCGCCATGACTTTGAAACATCACTCCCGGAATTTGTTTCAAAGCGGCAGGAGCAGAAATAGCCGGAGAACTGGTTTTTAGATTCAGATGTTCTTCCGTAGAGGTATTCTCATCGGGATTTTTTACATTATCGTATTTGTGTTGAGCCCGCTTGTCTGTTTGTAATTCACGAGGCAGCGAAAACGAGGAATCGGAAAACCTATCGGGATGCTGCGGAACAACTGGAACAATAATATTTTCGCCTTGAGCAGCATCCGTAAAAGCATCCGTAAAAGCAGCCGTAAAAGCAGCCATAAGTGGCAGACTCAAACCCCAAAAATATCCTCGCATTCTCACTCAGTGCGCCCCAGATGCTTTAGTAACAAGGTGGGTGCAGTGACCGTAAAAAACCTCAGCAGCCTCCATCATACTTTCCGTTAAAGTGGGATGAGGATGAATTGTATAGGCAATGTCTGCAGCAGTGGCTCCCATTTCCAAAGCCAAAGCCCCCTCTCCAATAAGATCGCCAGCAGCCACCCCAACAATTCCAACGCCTAAAACGCGCTCCGTTTTTTCATCCACAAGCAACTTTGTTACGCCTTCGGTGCGATCGAGAGTCAAAGCCCTACCTGATGCAGCCCAAGGAAAACGCGCCACTTTTACCTCAATATTCTGGTGTTTTGCTTCAGTTTCAGTGAGCCCCACCCATGCAATTTCAGGGTCGGTAAATACAACAGCAGGAATTCCACGGGGCTCAAAAACAGTTTTTTTGCCCGCAATGGCTTCAACCGCAACTTTTGCCTCAGCAGTTCCCTTGTGAGCCAGCATTGGTTCACCGGCCACATCGCCAATAGCAAAAATATTACTGTTTGAAGTTTCCCTCTGCTGACCAACCTTTACAAAGCCTTTAGCATCCACATTCACGCCAGCAATATCCAAACCCAAATTACGGGAATTGGGAGTGCGCCCAATGGACACCAAAACTGCACCAAAAAGTTCTTCACGCACGCCATTGGGAGTTTGGATAGTCACACGCAAACCGTCAGATTCCTCCTGAACGTTTTGCACACGTGAGTTCAACCAAATGTTTGAAAATTGTTTTTCCAACCTGCGAGCCAGAGGCTGAACCAAATCTTTGTCCGCGCCAGGTAACAAGCCAGAGGCCATTTCAGCAACACAAACATCGGCTCCCAGGGCTGAATAGACCGTCCCCAATTCCAATCCAATATATCCGCCCCCCACAACCAAAAGTCTTTTTGGAACCTCGGGCAATTCAAGAGCACGCGTGCTATCCCAAAGTCGCGTGGACTCCAATTTTAATCCCGGTAGTTTTGTTGGATGCGATCCGGTGGCTAAAATACATTTTTCAAAAATAATCTTTTCGAAGCTTCCATCAGTCCGCTTTACAATAACACTCTTCGGAGAATCAAACTCAGCCCTTCCTTGCACATGATCAATTTTCCGTTGTTTTCCAAGCATACCTGTTCCCGATGTCAGCTTACTCACAACACTCTGCTTCCAGCTACGCATTTTTTCCAAATCTATCACCGGATCGGAATACGAAAGCCCCCAACGATGCGCTTCACGGGTTTCGCGAATTAATTTCGTCAAATGCAACAACGCTTTGGAAGGAATACATCCTCGAAACAAACACACGCCACCTGGATTTTTTTCTTCATCCACCATGGTCACATTCATACCAAGGTCAAGAGCATAAAAAGCTGCCGGATATCCTGCAGGACCGCCACCAACAACTAATACTTGCACGCTACGTTCGTTCATTGGCAATCCTTTCAACTCAAAAGCAATACCGAGGGATCTTCAATAATTTCCACAAGAGCCGTCACAAACCGAGCTCCTTCGGCACCATCAATCAGACGATGATCATAGCTTAGCGAAAGAGGCAACATCCCTGCAAACACAGGTTCGTTATTCTTTCCCGGAACGCATTCAAAAGCCGTGCGACTCACACCCAAAATAGCAACTTCGGGAGCATTCACGATGGGAGTAAAATAGCCGCCACCAATGGATCCCAAATTTGTAATCGTGAAAGTACCGCCGCTCATGTCGTCGGGCGAGAGTTTTCCGCTTCTCGCTTTTTGCGAAAGAACTCCAAGTTCCAAAGCAATTTGGACAACATTTTTCTTATCGGCATCACGAACAACAGGAACAAGCAAACCTCGTTCGGTATCAACAGCAATCCCAATATTAACAAAACCCTTAGAAACTATTTTTTTCCCAACCATGTCGATACTGGAATTGAACTTTGGATATTTTATTAACAAAGTTGCAACTATTTTTACCAAAAATGCAGTCACAGTGAGGCGAACTCCGTCTTTCTCAAGATGAGTTCCAAGTCGTTTTCTCAAAACTTCCAACTCATCTACCCTAGCTTTTGCTTGTTGCGTCACATGAGGCACACTCGCCCATGCAGCACTCATGTGCTCGGCAGTGCGGACACGAATTGTGCTCATGGGTTCTTCTCGGACCGGACCAAATTTTGAAAAATCGGGAAGAACCACATGCGGAGCAAACGCTCCCAGAGTCGGACGCGATGTATTCAATTTCTTAACGTAAAGCTTCACATCTTCAACGGAAATACGCCCACCTGGGTGAGAGCTTTCAACATCATTGACACTCACGCCTAACTCACGGGCAAAGCGACGCACACTTGGGGCAGCTGCAACTGGCACGTGATCGGGTCTTTTCGACGGCGCAGTGGCCGCAACTGGCACATCATCTGTTTTTTTCGGTTGCACAACCGCCACAGACTTCTCCGCCACAGACTTCTCCGCAGGAACAGGCTCAGGAGGCTGCGCCTTCGTGACCTCAACAGAAACAGCTTGTGCCGTTCCGCCCAACACTGGTACAGATCCTTCCAGCACAATAATAAGTTGGCCAACATCAACGCGGTCACCAACTTTCACAAGCAAGCGTTCCACTTTTCCCGAGGCGGGCGATGGAACCTCTACCGTTGCTTTTCCTGTCTCAATTTCTAAAATTGTTTGCCCAGCCTTAACAACATCACCTTCTTTCACATCAATATGAACAATTTGTCCTTCTTTGATGCTCTCTCCCATTACGGGAACATTTACTTCAATAGTCATGTTTGCACTCCCTTAACGAAACAGAGGATTCGGACGTTCCGTTTTTATGTCTAATTTGCGAAGAGCATCTTTCTTAGACACATCACCGTTACGGACCAAAGCTGAAAGAGTTGCGAACACAATGTGTTTCGCATCAACCTCAAAAAAGTCACGCAAAGAATCGCGTCCATCACTCCTGCCAAATCCATCGGTTCCAAGTGCGGTAAGGTCGCCAGGAAGCCATTTCGCAACGGAGAAAGGCATAACTTTCAAGTAATCTGAAGCGGCAATCACCGGCCCCTGAGCACCCTTCATGGCTTGCACCAAATAGGGAACTTTCTGAGACTCGGTTGGGTGCAGCATATTCCACCGTTCGGTTTCGTTGGCATCACGCAAGAGCTGTTTGTAACTTGTCACACTCCAAACATCCGTTTCCACACCATACTCATTGGCAAGAACGTTTTGAGCCTTTAACACTTCGTTCAAAATTGCACCGCTTCCCAAAAGTTGCGCCTGCACTTTTTTTCCAGTCTGTGAAGACGAACGAAACTTGTAAATGCCTTTCAAAATACCTTCTTCGGCCCCGTGAGGCATTGGCGGCTGAGCATAATTTTCATTCATCACTGTGATGTAATAGAAAATATTTTCGCCTAATTCATACATGCGATGGAGACCTTCGCGAATGATAATCGCAAGCTCAAATGCAAACGCGGGGTCGTATGCAACCAGCGAAGGAACAGCCAAAGCTTGCACGTGACTGTGGCCATCCTGATGCTGCAAACCTTCACCAGCCAGCGTTGTGCGCCCCGAAGTGCCTCCAATCAAAAACCCTTTGCAACGCATATCTGCAGCCGCGTATACAAGATCGCCAACGCGCTGCATGCCAAACATAGAATAGTAAATATAGAATGGAACCATGGGTACGCCATGATTTGCAAAGGAAGTGCCCGCCGCAATAAAGCTAGACATCGCCCCCGCTTCATTAATTCCTTCTTCTAGTATTTGCCCATCTTTAGCTTCACGATAATAAAGTAAACTTGCCGAATCCACAGGCTCATATTTCTGACCCGCATGAGCATAAATTCCAACCTGTCGAAACAGAGGGTCCATACCAAAAGTACGGGCTTCATCTGGAACAATTGGAACAACATATTTTCCAATTTGCTCATCCTTCAACATTTTCCCAAGCATTTTCACAAAGGCCATAGTAGTAGAAACTTCACGATCACTTCCACCCACAAATTCTGCAGCCAGATCGTCGACTGGCTTCTTAAAACGCTCCCAAACTTCAACACGGGCGGGAATAAAACCACCCAATTTTTCACGCTGCGCTTTCAAATACTTCATTTCAGGAGAATCTTCCGAAGGACGATAAAAAGGCAAATCGGCAATCTCAGCATCACTTACAGGAATTGAAAACCGACTTCTAAAGCTACGCAATTCTTGCTCACTCAGCTTTTTTTGTTGGTGCGTGACATTTCTACCCTCACCACCCGTTCCAAGACCATATCCCTTCACGGTTTTCGCCAAAATAACCGTTGGCGAACCTTTGTGCTCGGTAGCTGCTTTATACGCAGCATAAACCTTTTGAGGTTCATGACCCCCTCGTTTGAAATTCATGAGATCGGCATCACTCAAATGTTTTACCATTTCCAGCAGGGCGGGATCTTTACCAAAAAGTTTTTCGCGCAGGTAGGCACCATTTTCAACGGTAAATTTTTGATATTCACCGTCTACGATTTCAGTAAGACGTTGAACTAATTTTCCATCTTTATCCGCGGCCAAAAGTTTATCCCAAGCTTCTCCCCAAACCACTTTAATGACATTCCAACCCGCGCCACGAAACGCTGCTTCAAGTTCTTGGATAATTTTTCCATTTCCTCGCACAGGACCATCAAGACGCTGCAGATTGCAATTCACAACGAAAATAAGATTGTCCAAATTTTCGCGCGATGCCAAAGTTAAAGCACCCAACGACTCTGGCTCATCGGTTTCGCCATCACCCAAAAACGCCCACACTTTTTGGTCGGTCTTTGGCTTAACTCCTCGGTCTTCCAGAAAGCGCATAAATCGAGCTTGATAAATTGCCATAATGGGCCCAAGCCCCATGGATACCGTTGGAAACTGCCAAAACGAAGGCATAAGCCAAGGATGCGGATAACTCGAAAGACCAGGTCGATCGTGAAGTTCGTGGCGAAAATTTTTGAGATCGTCGTTTTGCAGGCGTCCTTCTAAATACGCTCGCGCATAAATTCCTGGCGAGGCATGCCCCTGGAAAAACACCATATCGCCCGGATGATTTTCGGTACGCCCTCTAAAAAAGTGATTAAAGGCAACTTCATACAATGTTGCTGCCGATTGATACGTGGAAATATGTCCACCAATACCTTCTTCTTCCCGATTTGCGCGCACAACCATGGCCATAGCATTCCAACGAATGATGCTTTTAATGCGACGCTCAAGCTCTCTATCGCCCGGATACCGCAACTCCTGATCAACGGGAATTGTATTGATATAGGGAGTGTTCGCCGAAAACGGCATACTCACACCCGCAACTTGCGCATGAACCTGCAACACTTGCAAAAGTCTCTGAGCTTCGGCAGAGCCATTTCTGGCTATAAGATCATCCAAGGATTGCAACCAATCTTGAATATCTTCAATATCAAGCGTCTGTCGTGTGTTTTCCATAAAATATCCTCGCAAAAGCAAACTCACATATAAAAGAAATCGCGGTTTGATTCTACGAAGTCAATATCAACAAAAACAGCGAATGTTAGGCAATTCGCGGAAGAGGCGTTACAACTCAGCAGATCCGTTACAACTGAGGAGATCCAACAGACCAGATTCAACTGTTCAATTGCAAAAAGACTAGATAACGTTCCGAGCAAATGCAAAAATTTTGTTCAAATTATACTGCAACAGCACTACCAAAAATATGGAACCAAGCTTCACCAACGGAACATTCATTCCCAAGACATCAATTCCCAGCCAGAGCAACACCCAACTTAAAATCAGACCGAGCATTCCAACGCCAAAAAACATTGCAAAGCGCCGAAACAGGCGATCGCGAGTTCGAAAGTTAAAAAAAACATTCAAAAGGAAATTGTTAATAATTCCCGCTGACACCGAAATGCCGTTGGCCAAAAATTTGTCGACCCCCAAAGGAAGCACCAAGAGCAAAAAAATCAAATAATCTAATCCAGCACCACTGGCGCCAATTACCGAATAGATCACAAAATTTTTGTACTTTTTCAACAAATCCAAAGCTATTTTAACCAAAGATAACGACAAAAGAAATTGCACAAAATGATTCCACAAAACAACAAACGGCATTTTTTGCCCTCCACAACAGCCAAAACACAGTCACACAGCGGTTGACCCAAGACCTCATACAACGAGAAAATTCTGTCAGAGTAACAAAGACTGTCAAGTGAGGCGGCATGAGCGAGAACGTCCTACAACACACAAACGTTTATAATACCGAGTGCACGGCACTCCGTGATTTCTTTTCTGCACAAGGAAGAAACGCATTGTGTGAAGGATTTTTGGTAAGATGGCAAAGTGCTCACGCAGCAGTTCTTAAGCAATTTGAACATTCACCACAAAAAAACGAAGAAGCACAAGAGTGGGAACAACTCGGACGTGAACTCATGCAACTCCGCGCCCGAATGGTATCCGCAATTGCACAGGGACTCAAAAACGAATCTAACAGAGCGGACCTTTTACCGCGTCTCAAGGCCTTTCTTAAAACGCATGATGCTCTTTTTATTCGCATCATGGAATCGCAACGGGAAATGTTACGAAAAGAATTCACAGACGCTAAGATTATGCGGCAGGCAATAGGAGCCTATGCACACTCGGCGCGCCAAATGGGAGATACAAAGTTATGGTGAACCAACAAGCAAAACCTGTTGCCCGCGTGAGCTCTTTGGCTGCACTGCGAAAAAGCGCCACATCTCCTAGCGAGGACATTGTTAGCAACGTCGAATCGTTTTCCAAAGCATTTGACGATGAAATAGAACAAAAGAAACCTCGTCAAATCGCATTTGTAACCCCCGGTCTGCCACACCCCAGCGAATTAGAACTTTGGAACAGCGTTGCAAAACTCCTTGGTGTGCGCGCCACCGTAATCACTTCCTGCAGCGAAGAGTCGGGATTTCATGAATTTATTCAATCATGCACAGAATCGGGTTACTCATTGCATCTTGAATTCATTGCACTCAACACAGTTTCCGACAACCGTACTTTCCTTGCTGGGGTTGAAGAGCACATTAAGGACGCCAATCTTGTTATCGCCGTGGGCGAATCTTCACTCTCCACTTTTCAAGTAACCAAGGCTCGCAGACAATTTCAAAACCGCATGGTCGTTTGGCAAACAACACCGCGTCCACCAGAGGCAACTTTGGGTTCGCGCACAAATGGCGCACCAACACCAGATATCGCACGTCAGAAAGCGCTACGTCGCGAAATCTTGCGCTCTTGTGATGCCATATTTTCATTTGATAAAGACAGCTCGACGTGGGCATATCTCGAAAACGTTAGTGCTCAACGCATTCGTCGCGTTCCTCGTGGCATCAACCTCAAAAAGTTTTCTGCCGAAATGAACGCATCCCAGCGCATCGCACTTCGCGAATCCCTCGGACTCCCAGAAGCTGATTTTATTTTTCTGCAAACTGGCCCGCTGGAACTCGAATCCGGCGCACTCGACTCCGTATACGCCTTCAAGAGTTTGCTGCAAAGCCATCCCACATATGTAAACAATACTAAACTTGTATTTTGCGGCACCGGCAGCTCTGGAGCGGATGTTAGACAAGCCGTTGTCGACCTCCAGCTAGACGATCATGTGTTCTTTCTAAATCCAAACGACCCAAACACTCGGCAAATTATTGGCAACCAAATGTGCAATCTTCTTGGCATTTGTGATGCTCTTATTCACAACCCACTCACCGCAGTAAACGGTACAACAGGACGCAATCTCGACTGCACGTACGACGTTCTCTGCGGTCTGGCATCGGGTTTAAGCGTTGTTTCCAACGGCACTGGCTGGATTGGCGATTTTCTTGCACGCTTCTACAAAACGTTTTCTGTAGGTAATATTCATAGTCAAAGCCGAAGCATGCGCGAATGCATAGAAAAGCAAGAGAAATTAGCCAGCATCAAAATCAATATCCATAACACCATGGAAAACGAATTGGAACTTGGCAAAGCTGCATCCGAAATCACTTCAGCACTGCGTAGCATTTTGGACACCGAAATCAAGTACGAGGGCAAAGAGGTTTCAATTCTTATCAATACAATAGAAGAACTTGTTCGTGCCCAACGATATCTTGATGCTATTCAACTCATTTCGAGTGCGTTCCAAAACCCGTCACTTTGCTCTGCAAATAAAGCAACATTGTTCCGACTCATTGGCGACTGTTTTACCAAGCTTGGCGACCTCGACAACGGCTCTCAAAATTATTTGCGCGCACTCGAACACGATGCCTACTGCTCGAAATCCCTCATTGGCTTAGGAACTGTTGCCCTACAACGCCGTCAATACAATTTGGCTGTCCCTCATTTCCAAAAAGCTGTTTCCCTCGCCCCCAAAGATCACCTTGCCAATCTTGGACTCTCACTCGCATTTGAAGGGCTTGGCGAACTTCAACAAGCTGTGCAATGGGCAGCACGCTCGTGCTCACTCAACATCGAAGACACCGCGGCGGTTTTCACCCTCGTACGCCTTGCACACGAGCTGAATGAATTCAGCGAAGCAGAAATTGTTCTGTCGCGCTATGTCAGTCTGCACCCATACGATATCAATATGACCTTTGCCTTGGGCGGGGTAGCATTCCAAACTGGAAAAATGAATATGGCAACTCAACTCATGGAGACAATCCTCATGCTCGACCCAATGAACACCAGAGCTCACGGATTGCTGGCACAAATCCAGCGCAAACAAGACTCACGAAAACAGGCTTAAATAAAGGAGATCTGACTATGGCTGAAGTCCGAATGAATGGAAAAAGGTTTCCAACACTCCAAGCGGTGGACAATCTTGGCGCCCTTGTGAACAAACTCGATCAATTGGGACTCAAAGACGGCACATGCCTCACAACTCTCGCAGTGAACGGCACAAATGTTGATATTGATAATCCTGAGATGTTCAAACTGCGTCTAGACAACGCAGATATTGTTGAGGCACTCATGGAATCGGCTGAACAACTTGCTTTTCAATCACTGCAAATTGCACACGAAATGGCCGAATTATTGGTATTTGATCTCAAAGTTGCCACGCTCAATCTTTGGGAAAATACCCGTTCCCAATCGAAAAACCTAGAAACCCTGCTTCGCGACTGCAATCTCTTTTTAGGACTTGCCGCTCGTCCTGTTGAACTTATGGGGCGCGATCCGCGCCTCGTGGAAAAACCCATCGAGGAATGTCTGCGCACCCTTGATAAAATTGCAAACGGAGTTGAAGGAGCCGTACTTTTAGCAACAAATAATCAACAGCGTGATGCATGCCGCATTCTCGTATCAAAAGTAATGCCCAATATTGAAACATGGATACAATCGAGCGAAGCGTTCTCAGAACTTCTCAGCCTCAATAAATTTGAATTCAATGTTGCAGAGAATTGTACAAGTCTCATTCCTGAAAATATTTCTAAGCAAAACAGCAATTCTAACGCAACAACACATCAATGAAATAGGAACAGCAGCGGCCGCAGAAAAACGCCAAAGGCTGCAAAAAAAGACAAAGGCAGGAAAAAACGCTATTCAAATCACTCTTCTACTCTTGGACACAACTCATCAAGCAAACCAAAAAGTTCGGCCGAACGCAACGGTTTAAAAAAGACCCTTGCAGCCCCTCGCGACAGCAAGTCTGCTTCTGAAATATCGGTATATCCCGTCATAAGAACAACAATAGGTTTCGGCGCATCAGAAATTTTCTGCACAGCATCCAACAAAGCCGGCCCTGAACCCAAAGGCATTTTAACATCCGAAAGAACCAAATGAGGCTGGAATTCCTTCACATCCAAAAAAGCCTGGTCGCCTCCATATGCAACTCGTACCTCACACCCTTTGCGCGTCAAAAGTCTTGCCACAGTGTCGGCAAGCTCGCGTTCATCGTCCACTACCAACACTTTCAGGTTTGCAATTGGCACAATAGCCTCCAACACATAGGGTGATTTTCCCTGATCTCCCTTAACTTTTTCGGAGTCTTCCAAATGCAATACTAATTGGAATGAACGGAATTCGCAATATCACCGTCAAAGGCGACGACAGAACCATGGGCCAGGAGGCAGGGGCCAGGGGCCAGGGCATCGTTATCAATTCCATTGAATATTGCCGAGGCGTCAGGAAAAGTGGTAACAAACGACCGTGCTCGTTTCTTTGCCATTGCAAGGGGATTTACCATGGAATGTGGTGCCATCCTTGATTGCATTGAAATTATTAACCCATGCTGCCAAGAA
>CAIZES010000161.1 GCA_903932045.1 uncultured Silvanigrella sp.
GCACACTTGTGTGTTAAAATATCACATTATTCATATTTTTCAAGCTGTGATGAAAATAATTTACATGTTTTTACTATGTTTAAAGAACAACTCCGTACTTTACTCCATCATTCGTGGGAAACACCTGATTTAACACAGGATCGGGCGCGCAGTGTGGCGCAGCGGTGTTTAAAACCGGTACTGGAGCTCAATGTGGCGCCACAGTCTACCGACAAGGTGCCGGCGAAGCGCAATGTGGCTCGACTCGTAAAGAGCGGTGGTCGGACTGGGGCCACGATTGCGAAAAAAGTCTCCGGACTGATTTGGGCGACGCGCTTCTTCTAAGTTCGGCGTTTGGCTTGATGACCGGTGAATCGCAAACACGAGTTCATGATTGGTCGGTGCAAACTCGTCATAAGTGCATTGCGAAAATTGCAAACACATGTCGGCATCCCGATTTTGGTGTCGAGCCGTATCCATGGTGTCGTCATCCCGATTTTGGTGTTGAATCTTATCCGACATGTCGCCACCCCGATTTTGGTATTGAGCGGTACAGGGATTGCGCCATAATGACCGAAGAAGAAGTGACTGCATATGCGGCTTCTACGAGTGCTTTTTTGCCCGCTATAGCGGCGGGATATACTTCGGCAATTGCCGCGTACAACTCTGTTCAGAAATCAGAATCGAAGTTGGCGTGCGTGATAAAGGACTACGAAGCAAGTGGGCTTCCTTTTGTGCAAGATATTGTGACTCGTTTGAAGCAAAACTTTGAGAGTACTACTGGGAAGCCATATTCCAGTGATGGGGTATCTTGCAACCCAGGTGAGTCACTTGTGAATGAAATTCTTGTAGCAGAACCAAACGGAGACATTGCCCACGATAGCGCTATTGCGTCGCTTAAAGAACACCGAAACCTTCTGCTTAAGCAGCGGGAGGAAACCACAAAGCTTTTGGCGGACGTTGTTGCAGTATCAAGTGAGGCTCATCGCCTTCAACTCCAAGAAGTGCAACATCTTATAGAAGAAATTATGGTGGTAGAAAAAGGAGGCGGTCAGTGAAGAATGTTTTTCTGATTCTTTCTATGTTGATGATTGCTCATGCCGCGCATGCTGAGCGTATTTTTGTCGACCGAGATGGTTTGCCTTCGGGTAATTCTTCTCGTTCCGGAGTGCAGCCATCGGCTTCGGTTGAAGTGCCTAGCAGAGACGCAGCTGTTTTGCACGAACGCTTTTGTGATAATCGTTTTGCAATGGCTCTTAATCAAATGGAATTTATTGTAGGTAAGTGGTTTCGAGAAGAAAATCCAACTCACAATATTCCGCAAAATTTTGACAAGCTTGTAGCCACCCATAAGATTCACTTGGACGCTATTTTGGCATTTTCTCAAAGAGCTTTGCCCGAACAAGTCAGAACCTCAGAGGATCTCCGTATCGAGCTTGCAAAACTAAATTCCGCTTACATCCAATTACTCGACAAATATCGTCCGATGGTTACGGGCGATCATGAGTTTCTTGAAAAATTGACTCCTGTATTTGTGGCACTTGAGATTTCGGCACGTACGCTTGAAATGAAAACCGATGGTTGTTCCGCCGAGATTGTTGCAAAAATTGATGACCTCAAAGCAGCTCGAAAGAATCTTCAAG
Organism: uncultured Silvanigrella sp.; assembly: GCA_903932045.1. GTDB lineage: Bacteria > Bdellovibrionota_B > Oligoflexia > Silvanigrellales > Silvanigrellaceae > CAIZES01. The sequence goes on from CAIZES010000161.1 coordinate 1,623, forward strand.
AACAAGTTTTGCTTGCGAAACAATATGCAACGCTTGCTGCAGAAAAGCGGGAGACGGCAATCAATATTGCGCGCCGAATCCAACGTGTGAACCTAGAAACAAAGCTTGCACAAGCTCTCACCACATCTTTGTCAAACATTCAAAATGACATTGGAAAGATTTTTTTTGTTGGCGATTTGGAAATGGAGATTGCAAACTGGAGTTACTTCAATGCCGAGATTTCACCTTGCACAAAATATTTTGCATTTAGCGCTTGCGTGAATGCGATTGAGAGCGAGATGTTTCGTGGTAATAAGTTACGGAAGAAAATTGAGAAGGCGAGTTTGTATGGCAACTCAAAAGAAGTGCTTCTTAAGGAAGTCGATAAGTATCTTGAACTTGTTGCCGCTCGACGCTCCAAATATCTTGCAGCTGGCTGGCAGGATTTTTACGCAAGGCGCAAAAAGAACGTTGTTGAAGGTTTGCTGCCTTATCCTCAGTATTTGAACGCAGAATGTTTGGTGGCTGCGAAAAAATATGCGGCCATGCTGAAAGTGAAAGCTACTGAAAGCGATTCCCGAAATTCCGAAGAAGAGTACGTCAAAGTTGCTCGCATTTGTCTTTTTACCTCCGAAGTTACCGGAGGTGTAAAATGAAAAATTTTTTTAAACAGATCACGAGTATTTCGCTAGCATTTCTTTTGGCGTTTGGAGCGCCACTTACGGCTTGTTCGCGTGTATCGGTTGATCGCTATTCCAGGATTCACAGCTCGGACGTCAATGGCGGAAGGGCTGATGGTGGTGACTGGGACTCTGGCTCCGGAGATTTTGAAGAGCCTAGTGATCAAGGCTCGGATTCTAAGGACCCTTTCATAAGTGCTTCGAACTCAAACAATGAAATTGATAATCAGGGATTGAATGAACCAAGTGTTGCGAAATATGATATTTTGGGAAGCTCCGATGAGCCCGAAAAACTTGAAGTAGGACAGCGGATATTTTTTCAAGGCGATATTAACGGTATTAAAGGAATGTATGTTGGTGTCGTAGAAAGACAAGTTCCCAACTATCAGGGTTTCGACTTATTTACGGTTCTAAAAGATGTCGAACTTGTTGAGGCATCTCCTGAAGATTCACGTTCAAGAACGTCTGATGTTTCAGAAGCTACGCCCGAGCATTTGAGCATACCAAAATACGGATGCTCAGGCGGTGCTTGTGTTGATGCTGAAGGAAAAACATGGGGTGAAGTTGCTGGCGCTCTTTCAAAAGAGATTGCTGCAGGTGCTGGCGGCTTGAAGGGTGCGGTGGGCAAGGCAGGAAAAAATCACAATTCAAGTGTTGAGGTCATTGTTGGTAATGGGTCTTTATTGGCTGGGGATGCGGGCGCACCCACTGCTCGAGTTGATATCAAAACACCGTCTGGAACTGATTTGGGAAAAGCGCTTAGGGATGCGGAGATCTCTGCGTCTTTTTTGGGTGGTGTCGGAAATTCAGGATCTAAAAATGCAGTTGCGAAGGCAAAGAAAGTTATTCAGGATGCTGACGATGCTGCAGGCAAAGGAGATATTGAGGGGGCTAAAAAGCGCATTGTAACCGTTGATGCTCTTTTGAATGCTGCTCGGTTTCCGAATTTAATTCCTAAAAAGCCAGCGGATTTTGATTCCGATACAGAATGGGGCTCTCCTGATGCACAGCGCTATGCAGCATATGCTTCGACTTTAGATCTTGTGGATGCCGCGAGTGATCTCGATAAGTTTGGACTTTCAATATTGTCATCCAGAGCGCATGATGTAGCGGTGTTAATGTTAAACCTTGGGCTTGGACTTGCTCGATTTTCTCCGCTTGTAGATATTCCTTCAAGTATTGTAGAATCGTTTTCGGGAACTGTTGTAGAATTTGACGCAAATGGTGGACCTGTATTGCGTCCAGCATCGTTGTTTGAGCGATCTGTTGCTGTGGGCACGGTTTTGTTGGCGACAACAGGCTTTGCTGCTGGAGGCTGGGGAGCAGCGGTTGGAATTGGCTTAGTTGGTGGAATTAGCAAGGCTCTTGAAAAGCAAATAGCAAAGCATACTGAGCAAGAAATTGCCGAGCGGACCGCAAAGGAAATTATTGGCGATGCAGAAAAGTTGGTGGACTCTGCGGGGCATGTTGGGGGTGTTCGGTGGGGGATGTGGACCGACCTACCAAGAACTACAGTCAACGGAACTGAGTACGCAAACATTGGTGAACGCCTTTACACCAGACACGCAATCGACCGAATGACTCCAATGGGATACGGCACTGCGGTTGGAGGAAGTGCTGGTCGAGGAATACCCACTATGGTTGTTGAATACACCTTACAAAAGGGAACCAAAATTGCCGAGGAAGTACTACCAAACGGCGTTGTTCGTGAAACATGGAAGATGGATACAATCGAAGTTGTAACCGAGCAAGCTAAAAAACTCGTTGTAACCGTCATGCGAAAGGGTGGTTAATATGACAAGCAATTGCATAATTGAAAATGACACCAGAGATTCTCGCTTGATATTTGGGCGTGTGACAAAAGAGTATCTCGAAATTGGACTTGAAACCCCTCATGCAGCCACTCATATCAAAGTGTTTATGTACACAGATATGCCTTTATTAACTGCGTTTTTTAAAGAAATAGCTGCTAATTGGAAGGGCTGGCAGGGGATAAAAAAGTTTTGTTCAGTTGAACGAGATTTTTGCGTTGAAGCCTCTCACAATGGTATTGCAGTTGTATGCCTAAAAATAATGCTGTCCTCAGTAACTAGCACTGGGGTTGAAGGCGAATTAAGGGTAAGCATGAACCTTGAGTGCGGTGCGCTGGAGAATATAGCTAACTTGGTTGGCACGCATCTCAGTAAATCTAACTAAAACCTTTAAAGTGAGCGTCTTTCAACGTATTGTGTCTTAAAATTCCAGTAGTAGCTTGCAGTGTACTTGTTTTTTGAGTTGTGACAAAATAACATTAGCTTGCTTTTGTCAAGCGATGTACTTTAAACACAGTTAGCGGGGTGTGCTTTGCCTACAATAATAATTATCGGAGGGTTTCGTTTGTATTTTTTTGCCAATGAAAACGATGAACCGCCGCATGTTCATGTGCAGTACCAAGCGGCAACGGCAAAATTTTGGTTAAACCCAGTAGCCCTAGCCAATAATCGAGGTATGAAACCTTCGGAGCTTAAAAAAGCTGGTGACCTTGTTCGTGCCAACAGTAATCTTGTACAGGAGAAATGGAATGAGTTCTTTAGCAACAAAACTTAATCATGAAATTTCTGCAACCAATGTATGGTTCAGTGAAGATAAATTACATGTCGCTTTAATTGACGGTCGGGAAATATCGGTGCCTCTTGAATTTTACCCTCGTTTGAACAAGGCTACAAAAGAACAGCGAGATAAATTTGAGCTCATAGGTTTTGGCACGGGTATTCATTGGAGTGATATTGATGAAGACCTATCGGTTGAGGGTATCATTTTAGGCATCCCTTCCAGATTTTGATATTCAAAACCCATAAGGTTAGCATCTCTCAACGTCCTGCGCCTTAAAATTCCCATAATAATCCACCGTCATCCCAATATTCTTGTGACCGAGAATAGCTTGCAACGTAAGTGATCAGTACGCCAGTCGTGATCTCAATTTGATCTGAAAATATACTCACCTCTATCTAAAAAGAGAGGTGGAAAATGGATATAGAGCAAGTTCTGGACTCCGAATTGATTCTGA
>CAIZES010000162.1 GCA_903932045.1 uncultured Silvanigrella sp.
AGGCCGCTCTGATCCTGGAACCGTTCTTTTGCCCACTGAATTTCTGCACGAATTTCTCCATTCCTCCGCAAGTCAATCCACGCCTCAATCATTTGGTAGGTTAGAGTGATCACTTGCTGGCCACTTTCTTTCGCAAGCTGCGTGCGCAGAGCAATATCGCGTTCCAAGGTGTTTGCTCGCAACTCTCCTTTACCCAGATGAGCATCGCGGCCATCAACGTACAAATAAGCTACAAGCTTCTTTTCTTTAGGGCTCTTGCTATCTGCAGTGTAAATCCAGAAGTCAGGCTTGGTGTAAGGAGAATCGCCACCAATTAATGGAACCTTGCGCTCCGCTGTTGCTTCTAAATACAAGCGCCGCGGAAGTTTTGAACCGCCCATTTCGTAAACATGTTCATCGGCTCCTTTAACGGTCCTGAAGAATTCCACTCCTTCGATGCCAAAATTTCCGTTTGTTTTTCCTGCTTCCAAACCATTAACCAAAAATTCTTCTGCGTAACCATCAAATACAGAATTCTCGCGAGTTTCGCATGCTAACGTGAGCTCCGGTGCTCTCCAATCGTTAGCCACCAAAAACCGTTCGAGCCAACGAACTGCAATTTTCTTGTTCACCTTGTCATGTGTGTACTGGTTATCGTAAGACAATAGGCATTGATAGCAACCTCTTTCGCATGCGCATTCTTTCAGTCGGCCCAGAGTCTTTTTGAATAGAACAAGAATATCAGCCATACTCTTTGCGGGCTGCTTCGAAAATGACATCAATGATTGCAAGTGTCCGCTTCCGCCGGGAACATTGTCAAATAGAGTCACAATGTGTCTGAATCCTCGCCCAAGGCTGCGATGCTCTGCGTGGGAGATTTCAATATGTCCGGGATTTCCACCGAGAAATACCTTCATTGCAAACGCAAGTAACGCAGAAAGTGTTGGCACTTCATCTCGGCCAGATGCAGTGAACCGAATGACGTCCGACTTAAACTCGCGAATGAGGCCAATTCGCACGGTGGGCGCGCCATTAGGCGCTCCAAAATGTGGGCACGCAAAACGATGGCGATTTATATTTTCAGTGCCTTGCCCGCGAAATTCTACAATCGGTTCCCCATTTTCTTTTCTATGAGCGGGAATAGCACCGCATTGCGCACACACTTCAAATCCGGACGGGTCCTCAAAAGACTTCATTGAACCCAAGTTTGCCAGAGTGATGTTCGCTTGAGTTTTGAACTCCACACCGAGCGCCTCTGATTCACTCACCCACGCAGCATGCTCATCTTTGTTGCCGTTGTTGAAGTTGATATAGGCCTCAACCAAGGCGGTTTTTCGTTCTCGCTCTTCTTCTGAGTCTCGAATTTGTGCACGGTCGAATTCGCTTCTTCCAACTGCGGCAGTGAATTCAACTACAGGAATAGCGTGTTGAGACTCAGCTCCACACTGTTCACAGTCATGATGCATAAGCTCCGACGCCGGTTTTTCTCCTTGCTTGGGAATCTCGGTTGTCTGACCGCACTCTCTGCAAAATACTTTTTGCATAATCTGAGTTTGAGGCTCAGTATCAATGCGAACAACCGGAACCTTAAAGCCGTCTAAATAGTAACTCTGCGCAGGAGCCAATTCTCGCAGCGCTTGCAATGGTGGCCGCGAAATCGTGACTGTCTTGTATTTTGCTTTTTTCTTCTCTTTATTGTCGCCGCTTTCTTGAGGCAATCGAATTGATGCTTGAAACTGCACTCCCTCTTCTGGAAATGCATAGTTTGGCAAAATTCCCTGTCCGCCCAGCATTGTGAGAATGTATTTTTCGTCGCCCAGTTCTTCCCAGATGCGAGTTACACGAGCGCGCTCGCTCTCTTTTGAAACGGCCGCCTCGTCTTCCTTCGCCCCATCTCCATTAAGGCTTGGGAGCTCGTTGTCTTCGATACTTTCTGATTGTTGCGTTGCAGCAACGGTGCTTACCTGCTTGTGTTCAGCCCTTCTTTTTTCCAACTTTTTATCGATCTTGTGAAGAGCCTCTGCGATGGCTGTCCAAAAAAGTTCTTTTTCAATAGCGCTAGAGAAGTATGCATCTAAGTTTTTTAACTGAGCGTATTTCGCGCCATCGGGATGATTTTCGAAAATGGCATCCAAAAATGGAGCAAGAATATCCTTGGCCTCGTCTTTAAGAAAAGCGCGAAATCCCAGCCAGAATGGATGCTGTGCGAGCGAGGTGGCATCATCCACGTTAGCCTTTGGTAGAGATTCGCATTTTGATTTCATCGAATAGCAGTCGAGGCAAAACGCATTAAACTGACGCCAAAGAACCTGCTTATTGGTGAACTCACAACCGGGCGTTGCAACTTGTCCGTGCAGGAGAGCCGATGGATTATTCCAATAGTGAAGATCGTGTGGCACTAATTTTGTGATGGAAACGTTTACGGCATTGCCGGTTTTTCTGCCAGAACGCCCAAGTCTTTGATTAGCATTTGCAATTGTACGCGGAAATGAACGCAAGAATACCGACGAAAGGTCGCCGATATCTATTCCCATTTCCATGGTTGGCGTACACGCAAGAATATTCACGGGGTGCTGTCGAAAAAGTTTTGTCTTTTTTCCTGACTTTACTTCGTCACCGGGGAGGCGCTCTTGCTTGAAAGCGTCTTCAACTCTACGTCTATCCGCTGCTTCGAGCTGTCCGGTGTGTGCATGTGCCCATGTACCCACCAATGGCCGATTGTAATACTGTTGCATGTAAGATCTAAAGGCGTCGGCCTCATTTTCGGCATCCTTAAGCAAACCATTGCAACGATACTGAGTGCAGTTCAATGCGGCATCACCAGCGTCAAACGCGATTGCTTCGAGATGGGCGCATCGAGAACATCGAAAAATTCGATATCCAGAACATCGAACTTCAACGGCATCATGGCTCAAAACAAAGTCACCTGCTGCCACATCTCGAACGCGGCGTAGGCCACTTGTTGGATTTTGTGAAAGGTGTTCAAAAAATGCGATATAGAAAGCTCCGGGATTTTTTAGCCCATGCCGCTTACCCCATTGTTCAAACCAAGTGGCGCCGCCCTTTGAAGAAAGCACCCAAGTAACACCCTCCCGCTCACTGCGCTCTGCCGCTCCGCGCAGACTCACAACTGCGGGTAGCGATGTTCCAGTTGCAAAAAGTGATCGCAAATGACTCTTGCTATTACGCATCGGCCATAGAGAAAATTTCTTGGAACCGTAACAGCTCTCAAGATCGGCATGATACAGAGCGCCGCAAGAGACAAATCGTCTCAGAATCCCCTGTGCAAACGTTCTGCCGCTCGTAATATTCGCGGCATCAGGATGCCGAAGAATGGTTTCTCGAAGTGCCTTTTCCCACACTTCTACAACTGTTTTTGTAGGCTCTACTCCAGCCTGACCGGTTTTGCGCAGACTCCAGCCCAAAGATGAATTTAAGGTAAGCTCGAACCAGGCCTCCCAAGCCAATCGATCGGATAGCTCTTTTTCATTTTCGGAGTTGAAAAAATACTGCGATTCGCCTTCGTGTTCCCAACGTTGCCAAAGGTCGAGCGGGACAAGCGTTGCGAGATCTCTGCGTGCTTCCTTTTTTTCAGATGCTTCGCCTTTTCCTGCTCTGATACAAAGGGCAACAATTTTTTCACGAAGATCGAGTAGCACTTGCTGTAAAGTGGTTGGGCCCTTACCGCATGACTCCTTTACAAGTGCTGCAACAAACCGTCGCAGACCAAAACGGAATGAACGATGGCTTACGTATCCTGCCTGATGCGCCGCATCTTGAACACTGTCATTAAAAATCAGGAGCTTTTTGTCGTCGGGATTGGCTGGGTGAGATAAATATGAGCCCCCAAGAACGCTTGTTAGCAGCGAAGAACCTACGGCACTCATGCGCAAAGCAAGATGCTTGTCGCACTCGGGGCATCGTACCGGGCGTTCCCCTCGGTGTTTCTTTTTTACCGCCAACACGCGGTCGTCGGAGTTTTCTTGCAAGCGATAAACAAGGCGCAGCGTCTCTTCTGAATCCTTGTCTGGAGAGCCTTTGTGCAGCCTACCCGTAATGCGCGAATAAAAAACTTCAGCAGCATCGCTCTCGGCAGATGCTACACGAGGAAACAAAATATGCGCTTTTCCGAGCCGATAGCCATTCAAAATTGCCTTGCGATCGAAAGTCAGACCCAAAGATTCCGCACTGTCCCACTCGCCAATAAACTGTGTTACCCAGCCCGCAGCGCCACACTCATTGCAATTCACGGCTGGTAGAATGTGAGCGACGGGTGTTTCGTCGGTGCTTAGCTCGTCAACCATTCTCACAAAACGAGGCTCGCTACTGAGTTCACGCCCGAGCCGTCGGCTTTCTTGCGTCCAAATTTGTAGCTGCACAGGGAAAAGTGGGCGTTGATTTTTGCGACGAGCCCACGCTACCAAATCGAGAAACTCGCTTAAAACGGAGGCAGAAACTCCGCACCGCTTTGCAACATCGGTGAGTGATTCCCACTTACCTTCGGACTCAAGAAGCATGTGCATTAATGGATGCGACAAAAGCCACTCCCCAACAGCTTCGGACTCCGACTCCGTTTCCCAGCGCATTTGCAACGATTTTATGTATGCCCCGTATGTTTCGTTTGATCCACCAACTAGTGGCGGAAGTTCAACCAACGTCTTGGGGTTTTTGGAAAGCGCCATATTAATCGGCTTGAGTGCCTCTTTCCGTGTATAAACATCTTCGCGCACAACGGCGCTTTCGGTAAACTCAACACCGAAAAGTTTTGTGGCAAAACTACAAAGCTCAGCCGCATTGCCGCCAGCAATAGTGGCAGAAGTTCCGATGCAACAGAACTTTGAACCCTGAATTTTAAGTCGAAGTCGTCTTATCAGACATGCGACATCGGCTCCTTGAGCGCCATCGAAAGTATGAAGTTCATCAAGAACCAAAAAGCGAAATGCTGCGCGTGTTTGATCTTTCCAAAACGCTTGCTCCTCTGGGCGATACAACATGAAATCGAGCATGCGATAATTTGTAAGAAGAATATCTGGAGGATTGGCGCAGAGCGCCTCCCGCGAATCGATAACTTGTGTGGGATTTTGCGCGTTCATTTCTCGGGCCGAACCATCACCGCCGGTGTATCGCCCAACTCGAATTGCCTTTTCACCACTCCATCCAAAAGTGGTATTCAGTTCGTTTGCAAGGCGAGCTAGGCGTTCGCCTTGGTCATCAATTAGGGCGTTCATAGGGTACAGAATAAGAGCTTTCACCCCCGAGGGCAGGCCGGCATTTTTCTGTTCAATAACATTATTGAGAATTGGAAAAAGAAAGCACTCACTTTTTCCCGAGCCCGTGCCAGTTGTTACCAGTGTGTGTTCGGGAGAACTCGCAATGAGCCGCTCCCATGCCTTGAGCTGATGAGAATAGGGGGCATAAGGGAGCTTCAACGCCTCATGTAGCGGCCACTTTAGGTTTTCAGTGCTGCGATACGGTAGCCTCACCTGCACAAATGGCCCCTGGACCATGGGCGAGTCTTCGAAAAGGCACTTGAGCATTGCCTCGCGGGTGTTGGCATCACGCACGTACATTGTGGCTGCTACAAACGCTTTCACCTCATCGAGAAGATCGCAAGCAAGCCGAGCAGGTAGAATTGGCCTTTGCATGAATGTCTCCGATTTACGCTACGCGCTTGGGTTTACTGGTTCCGTTCAAAATATTCATGCAAGCGTCGAACCCATCGCTCATCGCTTTATAGCGTGGAAAATGAAATTTCTCGGGATCGGGTGTTTGGTTTGGAAGGTCCTGTAAGTTCTTCTGCAACACTGCAAACTGGGAACGATAGAGGTCGAGCAAGTCTTGCTTCGAAATTCCAAACAAAATGGCAACAATGACATCAATTTCACATAGCGTCTGCTCACGCTCTTTAGCATCCCGCAGCGCACTGTTACGTTGCCATTTGGCAGAGAGTTTTGAATACGCACTCTCAGGAGAAAAGCTCGATGGGAGAGATGCGTTCGCAAACTCAGGCTTCCACATTTTTTTCCATAGGTCGGAATAATGGGATGATATGCAGTTGAGGCGAAGGGTTCGGGCTTGAAGCAATGTATAAAGCTGCGACGCTACTAGTCGTGATTCCAAAGCAGGAAACGCGGACAATGTTCTTTGACTAATGTGACCTCCGCTTATGCTGCGTGCCAAAAAATCGAACACGAGAGAGGCGCTGCATCCAGAGAACCCCACGAGGTCGGAGGTGTTTTGAAATGCGAGACTGACAATCGCGTGTATGTGGCCACATAAGGGTGGAAAAATTGCGGGCTGTAAAGTGCGGTTACTTGCTGTTCCTACGAACTCCCGAATGAATATTCTATACTCATCAACCTCGCGTGTTCCCCACGGTGTTTTCTTGTTGTAGCGGTCGCTCTTGAGGCCCGCCTCGGTGGTTTCGTAAAGAGTGTCAGGAAAGAAATTATCTGAGGTGCTTTCAAGATCTATTTCTGAGTAGTCAAGGTTGTTTTTGCATCCCGGATTTGGCTGCTTATATGCAGGGTTTGCCACAAAAAAGTTGGGGCCAGTAAGAACAGAACGAGAAATACCCTTGCCGTGACAAGGAGATTTTTTGATCCAGCCAAGCTTTGGCGACTTGTCCTCTTCAAAACACCGAGAAGGAATAACGATGTTGCCTAGTACGATTTTCTTGGGATGAGCCGCCAGCGTCGCCAGGATTGCAAGCTCCACATCCCCATGTACAATCGGTAATGCGACATCTGTAGGATTTTCCGCACCCGTTAAAAGAGCGAGCTTCGCCAGCTTATCTCGGTTCATATGGACAATGCGCTTTGGATGGCCACGAACTTCCCAGTTGTTGTTTTCATCTTTCATCCCGCGATACGGAGCCTTACCAGATTCTTGACGACATCGATTCACAGTATCAGGGTGATAGAGGTTGTCGATAAAGGAAAAGTCGATGTCTTTTTTTCCGCGTTGCGAGATCCACGCAAAGAACTGAACATGATGATCGACCTCTGCAAACAACTGAAGCTCATTCCAGAAACGAAATCCTCGCTCTAATTCTGCGTAGAAAGTAGGTCTAGCCGTTGCATTCCCATCGTCGGTCAAGAGGCCGTCCTGAGCAATCATGGCGTGAATTCCGCCCTTGCGTGTTGCTTGAAGGAATCGTTGATAGAAGAATTTGTATGTATTTGTTGTTGATGAATCCTTAAATTCATAAGTATCTGATGAATTCAAAAAGCTCACATGCCCGTTGCGATTGCACCACGCGTCTTTATATGTGGATTCAGTCCCAGTGTGATTCTTGAGAATGGCATCATATTCTTTGTTGCGATTTCCAGCATCGCCTTCTGTGCTGCTAATTCCAAAATCAATGGTATCAAAGAAATCACCCTCATCCCAGCGAACCGGCGCCCATGGAGGGTTTCCGAGAACTAAATCAAATCCACCCTGTTCAAACACCTCAGGGAATTCTAAATCCCAGTGGAAAAATTTCTCTTTGAGAGCAACTCGTCGCGCGATGGAAAGAAACTTGAGCGCCGATGCCAAAATCTGTTTTTCGTGCTCAGCACCGCCGTATGCAATAGGTGTTTCGGCATAGAACTCCATGGCACGCAAGATTTCTTCTGATTTCGGAAAGGATTTGATCTCACTATGAGGCCAAAACCAAAGTGCGCACCAGAGATCCATCATGCCTCTGAGTTGATTGTATGCGGTATCCTTTTTCAGAAACGAATCGGCTGCAGTCTGTCGCGCCGCAGGTGAAGAACAGTGGTCTTGCATGAGTTCATCTTGTAGCTTGCCGCGTAGTGTTCGATGATCTCCATAAAGTTGTGCAATTCTAGTTGTGAGCGCTGTCACTCTTGTTTTCAGCTTACTATCTGAAATATCTTCTCGTTGTTTGGAAAATGCTGCTAGATTCGAGCGTAAATCTTGTACAAACGCCTTGCCCGCTGAATCCAAAAATGGGCGTTTATTGTCGCCAAGGTATTTTCCATCAAGGTGCGCGTCGAGCATTTCTGGCATGGGGAATAGAAAGTGCGGTGCATTTTCCGCCTTTGCACGATAGCGATTAATCCATACCCCAACGAGTGAGTTTCCGCATCGTAGCTTTAAGTCGAGATACGGCAAATCGCCGCCCTTGTGGAGAGCGTTGAGCCATAAGCTAACGCGAGCCAATTCCACGGCGGTGGGGTTAAGGTCTACGCCATACACCCCGTTACGCAAAATGTGTTCTTTGGCTCTGCCTTTCTGGTGTTCAAAATTTGTGTTTGCTTCGTATTCAGTCAGTGGTGTCTTTATGTTTTCATGCAAAACCAACTCCGCTCGGTGCACATAAAGTTTCGCTAAACGTGTGGCAACCTCGTTCACAACGGCATTGCAAAAAGCGCCATTACCCATGGCGGGCTCGCAAATTTTAAGATTTTCGAGTTTAGGAATACGGGTACAAATCTCGGCGTAATCTTTGGCGCGTGTATCTTTTCCAAGCAAACATTCTACAGACTCTGATGCCAAAAATTGGGTCAACTCTTCGGGCGTGTAGTAACTGGCGCTCAGTTTGCGTTCGAATCCGGTAGGAGTAAGGGCAAACTCGCCCTTTTGCCGAACAACCCGTTGGCCGGCGTCGTCCAACTCGAATTGGCCTTCTGGAACTTCTTTCGCCTTTGCGTGGCTAATGAGTTTTGGCGCGTGTTCTTTGGGGTCGCGAGCGAGGGCGTACATTTTCTCTTCTAGGATTTGTGGACGTAGGCTTAAGAGCCCCTCGTAGACTTCGCCAAGTCGATTTAGCGAAAGACTTCCGTAGTAAACGCGATGCGTTCGCTTAGCTTTTCCTGTTCCCGTTTGCGCTAGAGAGAGCTTGCGCAAAACCTGCTGCATGGTGCGATCAGAAAAATTTAGGTCGTTCAAAAGTGTGCATGCATTTTTGTCGAACAGATGAATGCCTAGGTGAGGAAAGCTGAAACCAAGCGAGTCTGTGTGAGCGGAGGTATCACCAGATTTTTCGGTGTTGAATCCGCGAAAATAGATTTCTGCTTGTTGCTTGAGTGTTTGCCAAATAAATGAACTTTGAGAGCCAGCATCTCCAACGAGCGCGGTGTTTTCGAGGTCGCGAAGCTTCTCCAAAGAAAGCCCTTGTTGGTAAGCCTGAGCCTCAATTGGTAGCGCGCGTTTCGACTGCGGCTGTCCCTCAACCACAAGAATAAAGAGCATGCGATAAACTACGCGTAGCACTTGTTCGAAAACCTCGCGTGCACAAAGTTCTCTATGGTCTGCTTTTTCGAGGCTACGACCTTTCCACTGATCAATGCCTTTTTTGGTGTGGTGGACTAGAACTTCGTTAGCAAGAAGCTCAACAGATTGGCGCACCGTATCGCGAAGAGCTCGCGAAACCTCGGTAGCCTTTTTGTGAGCGTTCGTGGCAATAATGTTGTGCCAACTTTCGGGGCTCGAAATCGAAAATGCAGGTGGAGCATAGAGAACCTCAACCATTTTTGCATATTCAGTTGAGTTTAGCTCCCAAAGTTCGCGCAAGTCTGCTTCGAGCCATGCTTCGCCCTCGTTGCTCCAATGGCCTCTTTCAAATAGAAAGAGAGCAGAGCCAGTGTTTAAAATGATCCAAGAAATATCGTGAAGGTCAGAATCAAATGATGCTTTTACAATTTCTTTCCATTTTGGAATTTCTTCGTCTTCTCTTTTGTTTTCGCACAAGGCTTTCGTGGATGAGCTATTTAACACGGTTTCACAGTTTGCGCCCATGCACATTCTCGAGCTTTCCATCACGAGCAAAAGTTCGGAATCGTCCTTCAGTTGAATGCGCTTTTCGACATCAACACTAATTATCCGACTTGCTCTAGTCTCTCTTGGTAACTCGAGATCAATTTTAGTATCGGTGCGGATTGAATCAATCGCGTAATACCCAAAAGCCGAAAACACTTGCTTAGCCAATTCTGTCAGCGAATCTTGAGCTTCTTCGTCTGAGATTTTGCTCTCTACTATCGTAGAAATTATTTTGAGTGCATCTTGCCGGAGTCTAAGAATTGCATCGCCGCTGGCTTTAAGGCCTTTGATGTCATCGGCGAAGACTTCGTTTAAGTAGTGTGCGGGATAAAAATTGCGAGAACGAACAACTTTTGCTTCACGCAACTTTGCGCTTTGAGCCCCATTGTTCGATTCCGCGGTTTTGCTTTGTGCTGACTTTCTAGCCATGTTTATGCTCCCACAAATACAGCGAGGATTTGAACATCCGGCTCTTGCTGTGTAACGAGAATTTTATTGATGTAGTCGTTTAGACTGTTGGTCTCTTTTTCGAGCCCGTCCATCTCGCGTTTTGCGCTTTCTGCTCTCGCTCTTGTCTCTGCGGTAATTCCGGTCTTCTTTGCACCGGCATAATAAAGTTCTTTAAGATATTCCTCGCGTGACTTGCGCCACTCCGAAACCCGGCGAGCCTCTGCCTGAAGATATTTGCGCATTTCGTCCGATCGCGCCTTGCGTGCTTCGCCAATTAATTCATGCATTTTGGTTATTGCCTCGCCGCTTAACGCACCGAGTCGTTCGCTATCAACCTCAACTTTTTTCTTGACTACCGCTGAGCACTGCGACTGAATCCACTGCGAAATTTTGTGAAGCCTCTCGTGTTCGAGCAGGTTCCCAGCGAACAGTGGTCGAGCTTTGACGCTCCCCTTACTGAAGCTGATAGCCTCCCAGGCCTGAAATACTGATTCGTTTACTCCGTTAAAGAGCGTTGATTGGCACAAAATCACCATATCGCTTGTTGGCGTTTTCGATGAGTGAATCAAGGGTACTTTTTTTCCGGGAAACAGGTGAAGTGAAGCGTCTTCAAGAAGTGCAATAGCAGGATGAATTTCGTTTAGGAACGAACGCATGATTTCTTCACCATTACGTATGCATGCAGAGTAATACCCCGCCATTTTCTCGGCACTTGACTCAAGAGTGATTGAGGACTCTTCTTCCCTAGGACGAAATTCACGAGGCCAGGTGCGAGCTTCGCGTTTTAGTTCTGGCGTCAATTTTAAGGTTATAGAGGAATCGCGCTGTTCTGCTTCTACGCCCAGCAGTTCCGCGGCAGAAAGAACAAAAGCGCGCGGTGCTCCGGGAAACAGAGTGGCCAGATCCTTTCGATAAAGTTCATCTGCTCCGGTTAAATCGGCGTCATCATCGCTGCTGGATCCGGAAAGGAGCGCTAACACGGGGTCGACTTCTGCCTTCGCGTTCAGGCGATTGAGCTCATAAAGCTCTGTGTTCACCAGTTCTTCTTGTGAGCCATCAGTAAAGCCACGTGCAAGAGCTTCTTCTTCGAGATCTCTTGAAGCAATGGCTTGGCGAGCCTTCAATTTACCAACAACCCAGAAGTCATCGCGCAAATTAGAGTCGTTTTGCGTTAGCTTATTTGCGAAGTAAGTAATCTCTGGTGTTTTCTCTTGACCAAGTCGATCGATGCGACCA
>CAIZES010000163.1 GCA_903932045.1 uncultured Silvanigrella sp.
CGGACAAAATACTGAGTCTGCAACATTTTCTTTAATTCCATCGGAAACAAGCATTCAAGGTGCCACGGAACCTATTACCAACTTTCAAATTGTAGCTCCCGTAAAAGCATCACGCGAAGAATGTGAACGTATGGCGCACGAAACCTTTCGGGAACTCTTGGGGAAAGATATTTCGATTTCAAACAGAAAGCCAATGCTGGCTCTTTACAAAACATTTCTTTCACCGAAATCGTGGAGTGTTCAGCCAAAATCGCCAAGCAACGACACCAAGAGCAACAAGGAGCCCATTTCAAAGTGAGTTACGATCACCGTACCCGCAGAAAAGCAAAAGTCAAAAACCTAAAAATGTTTATGGGCAGTGCTACCGCCGTTGCCGCCGTTCTTGTGTGTACTGCCATTTTTTCACTCAAAACCTATGTGGAATTTCCTATTCCACAACAAATCAGATCCCTTTTTGGCACATCCGACAATGGCGAATTTTCACAAAGAAAAATTTCTGGCATAGCCTTGGCCATTCAGAAAAATCCGCTCAACGCAAAACTACCATCAAGGCTACAATCGTGGACTTTGCTACCCAACGTCGACAGTAGTGTTCGAGAAAGCCGCATACGTGAACTTTTCAAGCATGAAAAATCAATCACAGTTGACTTTCATGCGAACGTACCTCTTGCAAAAGTGCGCGAACGCGTGAACCCACGTTCCTCAGTTTTTACCGAACGCAATGGACTGTTGCTTCTGCCCGGCGAAACACTGCGCTTCGCACCCAACATCTTTACCTCGGCAAATCCAACACTCGCAGTGCGATGCCTAGGCGTCACTCCCGACAAACAAGATGCAAAAATTGCAATCAACGTAACAAGTGACGCAACTTCTGTACAAGAAATTTCGGTCCCTCTGAAGAATGATGTGCTTGAATTTGCCATTACAAAAACAGAAGGCGAAAATACCATTGCCATCCATTGGCCAGAAAATGCACCCGGAGTTCTCGAAATTTTGGGTGAGTTGGTTTCACAATCGCCAGCAACTCCCCCTGTTATTTTTATTTCCATCGACAACCTGGGAAATGGTCTGAGCTCGCTCAAAAAAACCTGGACGACACTTCAAAAACATGATCCTACTGTACAAAATGTTTCACAATTTTGGCCAACTTCATCTCATCACCAAAGCGCATTGTCTAGTATTTTTTCGGGACAAATTCCGTCAAACTTGGGTATCACAATTCCAACCGAGGTTTTTCCGAAACTCAACCCCGTCAGCAATTTTCAAACTCTGGAGTTGCATTTCGCCAAACAATTCTATAAAACGCTTCGGGTAAAAATACGTTCCCCTAACACGTGCGAGGAGTGTTTTCACCATCCGCAACTCGATTCCATTTTGGGACTTTCAAATTTTGATCTTCACATCGATGTACAACGCAAGCATGAGCTTCGTGAAGGTATTCAAGCTGTGTTTCGCGATTTCGATGGTCAACTGAACGGAATGTTCTTACATTTGTCCATCGAATTGGAAGCAAAGCAAATATCATACACCTGGGAATCGGCTCTTTCGCCAGACGCATCTGTTTTTTCATGGATACGTGCATCATGGTTTGGAGACGATGACCAGAGCACAATTCACAACAGAGAAAAAGAAGCTCAAATAGATGCAGCGCTTTCGGAAGTCCTCTTAAAAATTCAGGCATTTAACCCCACAGCCCGCATTGTCGTGCTAGCAACGTCAACCAACAAAACACAAGAAGCCAAAACGGCGCAAACTCCTCTCGAAGACGTACCGACAAAATTTGGTGAAGCTTGGATTCCGCGCTCCATGCTCACTCCCAACTTACCCACTCTTGCATCACAGTTGTCACTTTTTGGTGCCTTGAATGATTTCGAAAAACCCCAAATTGAGGACACATCAATAGCACCCATTCAAACTCCATTTGAAGAAATTTTTGTGACACCACATGGATGGATGTCTATTCCCGTTGTAACGTTCAACAACGTCCCATCCAACAGCACTGTACGTTCCCACATTCCTTTTTCGGAGATGGAAGCAACACAAAATTTGATTCAGAAATATCGAGAATCATATACGGTGCAAGCTGTTCATTTGCTTATTCCCAGCGTTGCAGCGCAAACCTCGCTCAAAGGCGATATAACGCTTCCATTCAAAGTTATTCAGTGCAAATCATCACAACCCGAGGTGCCACCAAATGCAAAAATATTGGGAGAACAACCAAACAACGTCCATTTCGAAATAAAACCAAACCACAACATTTCAGAATGGCAACTCACATGCTTGGTTCACTCACGCACAACTCCTCTCGACAACAATCGGGCTGAGGATCCGGCACTTCTAAATCTTTCACTGAACGATCAATCCATTCCTGTCGCAAACATCGCTATCGGCGAATTCGCTCTTTCTGGAACCCTTTTTAAACACCCAACTCAAGCGGACCATATTCAAATCTTGTCGCCGAATTCCTTTTTACCGGCAGATATTCCCCCACAGTTTCGTCAGCCTTTTTCAAAAGCAGCATATTTTTGGATGGAACCCTATCCTTCCATTCCATCAACGCAAGGAGTCAATCCTTGAACCGTAGTTACAAAGTTGAAGGTTCAATTTGCGTTCTTTCGGGCGATACTTTTCCAATTAAAGATCGCATCAAAGCTTTAGGATACCGATGGGATGCTGCCGCCAAACGTTGGGCCGGACCTCATTCTCCTGAAGCACTTACAGCACTTGCGAATTTAGGATTTGTTGCGTTTGTTGGCCAAGACACAGCAACAACTTCTGCTGGAGCATCAGAAGTCAGCAGTACTGCGCTAGTGCCAGAAAACGGTACGGTTCCTCAAGTCGAAAAAACATGGTCCGTGCGCGAATTTGTTTCGCTGGTTGCACACATCATTCAAACCCAC
>CAIZES010000164.1 GCA_903932045.1 uncultured Silvanigrella sp.
CACCAGCGGAGAGTTTCTTGGCTATGAGGGCCTTATCAGGGGGCCGGCCAATAGTCCCCTGCATTCTCCCGCCAACCTCTTCAGTGCGGCTGCAGAACAAGGCCTATCGCTGGAAATGGAGATGCTTTGCAGACAAGTCGTCCTCGAAACTTTCTCGCGCTTAAATTTACCGGGCAATCTGTTTTTAAACGTTAGCCCGGAAACGCTCACTCACCCGAGTTTCAAAAATGGTCAAACGCTCGAGTTTCTCGAGCAGTTGGGCATTTTGCCTGAACGGGTCATTATTGAGATCACTGAAAACCAGCCCACCTACGATTTCGTTGCGATGCGCAGTGCCTTGCTGCATTACCGCTCAATGGGTTTCAAAATTGCCATTGACGATCTGGGTGAAGGTTTTTCGAGCTTGCGTTTGTGGTCTGAATTGCGCCCTGAGTTTATCAAGATCGATATGCACTTTGTTCAAGGCGTGGACACGGACCCGATTAAACGCCAATTTTTGAAGTCGATCCAACAAATCGCCATGAGTTGCGGCACCAACGTCATTGCTGAAGGCGTTGAGTCCGAGGCAGAATTAAGGGTAGTCAAAGATCTGGGAATCGCCTTGGGGCAAGGCTATTTCATCGCCCGCCCAAGCCCCACGCCAACACTCTTGGCTTCACCCGAAGCAAGTCGCGTCATCAGTGCCGCCGAGTCTGCCATTGCGTTTAAATTGGAAACGGCCTCAAGCAATAACAAAACAGCAATGCAACTCATTACTTATATTGAGCCTGCGCATCCGACCACTGAAAATGAGGCTATATTTACACGATTTTGTGACAATCCCGGACTACGCATCATCCCCATTGTCGCAAACGGAATTCCAGTTGGCATGATCAGTCGTACAAACTTCCTGGATCTATTTTCGCGTCCATTCCAACGTGAACTTCTCGGCAAAAAACAATGTGAACATCAAATGCAAACCACACCATTGCTCGTGGATAAAGGAATGCCCATTGAAGAGCTGAGTGAATTTTTTTCACAAGCGGAAGAAGATCAGTTTACCAGCGGATTTATCGTCACCGACCACGGTCGTTATTTGGGCATTTCGTCAGGACAAAATTTGTTGCGTGAACTTACACAGATGCAGATTGCCGCTGCCCGATACGCCAATCCGCTAACAATGCTTCCGGGCAATGTACCCATCTATCAGCATATTGAACACTTGTTAAAAACCGCCACCCCATTCGTGGCCTGTTATTGCGACCTGGATAATTTCAAACCTTACAATGATGTCTATGGTTATCTCAAAGGAGACGAAATGATCCAGTTGACTGGCAGAGTGCTCAGTTGGGCCTGTGATCCAAAACTCGACTTCATTGGTCACCTCGGCGGGGATGATTTTATACTGCTCATGCAAAGTAAAGACTGGCAGGCGCGTTGCAAACAAGCTTTGCGTTCTTTTGAACAAGCCACTTCTTTGCTATTCTCAGCCGAACATCTTAAGGCAGGCGGATACGAAAGTGAAGACCGCAATGAAAACATTATTTTTCATCCGCTGAGCACGCTTTCAATAGGCGCAACACAGGTTTCCTCAAATCAATATTTTTCGCATAATGAAGTGTCGGCAGCCGCAACTCAGGCCAAAAAAATGGCGAAACGCATCAGTGGCAACAGTTTATTTATCGAACAACGTTTACATTCAATCAAAAAGTGAGTTAAAAAAATATGACAGTGTCACCGCTTAGGTTTTATCTGGCTTGCTACCGTACCACTCGTCTGGTAATACACCTTATATA
>CAIZES010000165.1 GCA_903932045.1 uncultured Silvanigrella sp.
CCACGGCGCACAAGAACCGGACGTGAGACTCTCGCCTCATCCGGCTCCGCTTAAACTGACCGGAAATATCTCCCAATGAACAAATAGCCGTGGTCGCTCTTGAGAAACTCTGCAACAGCGCTGAATGTGCCGCCTGTGCGCAATCTACAGACAAAGTAGTTTCCCGCCTTATTATGGACTTCAATGAGCTTCTTGCAACAGAACAGGCGGTCATAAACACAAACGTCGTTTTTTCTGGTTTCCGCCACAATGTTCACAGCGCATGAAATTTCATCTCATTTTGTACTGTATTCAATTGCCAATGGGGCGTTTCAAATGAGATCGGTAGCGGTAACCGTATACATTTTTAGACTGTGCGTTTCGGTTTTTTCATCGATTTCCTGCCCATGAAATCCGCTTTCAAACATGATTTTTGATGGTGGCAAAAAGTAGAATCGTGGCAAAAAGTAGAATCGTGGCAAAGAGTAGAATCGTGGCAAAGAGTAGAATCGTGGCAAAGAGTAGAATCGTGGCAAAGAGTAAATATCTCCGTTTGTCCCAATGAATCGTAATCCGTGCCATCGTGGAATCGATTTGTCTGCGATTTTAAGCGCGTTCTTAAAGGCGTTTTCAAAAAAACGGCTAGAAATAGTGTTTCGATATTGAGAAAGAGCCGACTTCCACGGCGGAATTTCTTTGCGAAGGTCAACACCGAAAAGCTTGTTCAGAACGACTTGCGTGCCATCGAGAGAATCCGTGGAAACAAGTCGTAATATTGTCATGAAAAAATTTGAAGCGGAGAATTTTCGTTCTCCTTTCTTCGATGAATTTCTATTTTTGCTTATCAGGATGTCGCCATCATTGTATTTGGAAGGGATACATTTTCTGATGTTTTTACAACACTTAGAACCGAGTTGGGTTCATTTTTTAAATTCCTCATCTTATGGCTCTTTACCAAGAGAAACTTATACAATAATAACAATAAATTCAACTTTTAAAATCCAATTTGTTTGGATTTTTGGCTGTTTGTTAGAGAACGAAACTGAGATTATATTGAAAAATGATGAATTCGTTTGTGTGCGGAATCGTTCAAATAGACAGAGGCCGATTTAAACTTAACGGTATTTCTATTTCACTGGAGCCGCCTGCTCAGAAAACAACTTCAAAACGAAATTTCCGATTCTTGGGAACAGGATTCAGCGTCCAACCTTTAAGCTCGCTCAATAGCGCTTTCCCAAATTCATCCATACTAACGTTGTCAAAACGGACCTGAACAACACGACCAAGAGAGCTGAATCGCAACACAACAAAATATTTTTTCCCAGCCCATTTTGCACGAGTCTCTTCGGATTCGCGACTCCAAATAGCAACAACAGCTTCGCGCACTCGGCGATCGACATCGGCAGGCACACTTGCCATTATGTTTACAGAGGGTGATTCGATGCCGGGAGTTTTTTTACTCAACGAGCCTTCAGAAAACGCTTTATCCACCGCCAATTTTTTCTTTTGTGTTGAAGTTCCAGATGCCGCATCAACTGGTTGAGCAGTGTCCAGCAAAGGAGCTCTGGTAGAAACAGCCATCATACTCAAACCACTGCCACCATTTGCAGAAACACCAATAGCCCGATCACTAACGCCCTCGGGCAGTGGCAATGGCTGCCGCACAGTTTCAATTTTTCCATTCACGTTGCGTACAACGGTATCAACAGCAACAAACGACGTATAATCGGTTAGCAAAGAGTAGCGCAGACCCAAATTTGTGATTTCCTTCACGCGATCCGTGTTTTCGGGGCTTACTTTCTCGAAGTCGGAAAGTTCGGTGATGCGATCCCGCGCCCACAAAAACTTCAAAGCAGCGTTGTCTGGCGATTCCTGCGCTGGCGAAAAAGAAATGCTTTTTTCGAATACAGAGGAAGCCCCCTTAGCGGAAATGTTCCCTGAAGCGCTCCCTGAAACCCTTCCTGAAACTTTCACAGTCCCTTTCACAGTCCCTTTTGCAGCCGCGTATTTTCCCAAAACAACAAGGGGCCGCTCGGCAAAAACATCGGGATACGCAATTGGGGAAATATCGCGAACATTAACGCCCTCAAAGCTGATTTTGATATCGGTAAGCACGGGCTTTTCTATGTATTCGCGAAATCGAGCGGCCTGTTCCGAAGCTTCGTTGGCATTCAAAACCACAAATGGTTCGGCCTTTCCCGCTCGTGCCAGGCCTTCAAGAAGATAACGATTCACTGAACTACCAATGCCGAAAACAAAAAAGTTTGACTTCCCCAAAGACTTCTTAACCAGGTCAAATGCCTCTTTCTCGATAGAAACATATCCATCGGTTGCAAGAACAAGTGTACGCGAAAGTTCGCCAACGCGTGGAACAGCAAAGGCCTGTTGAAGCGCAGCCAAAAGTTCGGTTCCTCCGGCTCCATTCTGCGAACCCAAAAATTGAAGTGCAGCTTGCATGTTTTCAGCATTTGCCGGAAGAGATTGCGCCGACATCAGCTTGCTGCCCGAAGCAAAAAGCAAAACGTTAAAGGAATCAGTAGGGCGTAAATTGAAAATGAGATCGTGCATAAGTTTTTTGGATGTTTCCAACGGGAATCCATGCATAGACCCTGAAACATCGACTACAAAAATGTACTCACGAGGCAATATCTCACTTGCCTCTGGCCGTGCAGGAGGTTCAACCGTTAATGCAAAAAAGTTTTCATCCTGCCCCGGATAAAGCAAAAGACCACTCTGAATAGATTTCCCTGCAAGGCGATAGCGCAAGACATAGTCCTTGTTTCCTGCATTGTTCCGAACAGCGTTTTCGGAAGCATTGGAACGACCACTTTTGTTGCTGTCGTTCTTATTGCCGTCGGAAGACTTTGCAAGCACAATATTCACATTATTTTTATCAAGATACTCAACCTTCACGTTGTGCGTTTCACACGCCACAGACTCTATAGGCATGCCAGCATGAATGCGTGTGGCAATGTGAAAACTGTAGGGAGTTTTTTCATCCTGATGCAGGTACGGATTTTTTACGAACTTATCTTGTGAAACGGCTTCCGATTCTTGTGCATTCGAATAACGAGGCCCAACAACAGTGGGATACACAAATTCGTAAACACCACCAACTGGCACCAAAAGCTCTGTGTATTGCATTTCCACTTGCACAACGTCGCCAGGCAAAATATGAGCAACGTTCATTTGAAACACATTGGGGCGCTGCTGCTCCAAAAGTGAAGCGCTCTTTCCAGTTTTCTTGGCTTCTTCGTACTGCTCGAGCGCTTTTTTGCGTTCCTCAATATGAGCCACAATGGTGCGATCACCAATGGTCATTTTCATCCCATTCACAGCGGCGCGGGTTGATGCGGGAAAAACATAAATAGCTTCAATAGCCCGCTGACCTTCATTCTTATACGTTTGTCGAACCGTAACCGCTGCAATGGGTCCAGCAATGGAAACTTCTGCTTGAGTATCCTTCAGCGGAAGCGCATCAACGGAAGAATTGGCATTGGGAACAAAAAAATACGGGGACAGCGTTTCTGCCCAAGCGCGAGAACCCAAAAAAGACGAGAACAAAACAACAAAAGCAGCAACAATAAAAACAAGGCCTCGCATAACTTTCTCCCACAAAAAGCAAAAGCTATTTTAGGATTGAACCGAGCACAAAATACCCAAAGCAATAGAAATCAGTTTATCCTGAGCACTTTCGGCACGCGAAGGAATAAGAATAGGAGCCCGGGCCCCCTCAATCACATGACCTACGGGCTTTTTGGCGAAATAGGTGAACGCTTTTCCTAAGGCATTTCCTGTTTCAATGGTGGGCACAACCAGCAAATCGGCCTGCCCGGCAACGGGATGCGAAATCCCTTTCAAACGTGCGGCTTCAGGCCAAATAGCATTATCGAGAGCAAGTGGGCCGCAAATTTCACAATTCTTAATTTCTCCAGCCTCGCACATTTCTTGAAGTTTGCGAGCCTCCAATGTGTGAGGCATACTTTCGGAGGGTTCTTCAAGCGCACAAAGAATTGCAACTTTAGGCATTGCAAAACCAATTCTATGAAACACGCGAACAGCGTTTTCAATAATGGCTTTTTTTGCAGAAAAATCGGGAGCCACGTTCATGCCGCCGTCGGTGAGGCCCAATATTTTGGGAGTTGCAGACATTGGATTTTCAGAAACCAAAACATCGCTCAAAAGATTTCCAGTACGCAAGCCTTCCTCGCGATGCAAAACAGCACGAAGAAGATCGCCAGTTTTGAGCTTTCCTTTTAGAATCACATGAGCCTCTCCCGCCCTAACAATTGCCACAGCCTTACGAGCGGCCTCGGTATCGGAGGTTTCCGACACAAGTTCGTAATGAGAAAAATCTTCACCAGAAGCCGCAAGCATTTTTTTGATTTTTTCCACATCGCCAATAAGCACACTGGATGCAAGGCCGCTCTTGCGAGCTTCAATAGCTGCACCAAGCGCGCTTTCCGTTTCGGCAGTGGGAACCACAATGCGTTTGCCCTTGTGTGTGCGGGCCAGTTCGACAAGTTGACTCACCGATGATATGGAATTCATAACTTCTCCCGTTGAAAACATGGTTGCATTCATGTGTCTATACCACGGGCAACGCGAGAGTGGAATTTTTTCACCAAACGATTCATTTGTGGAGAGCAAAATGCCGGAACCTCGCAAAAAACCCATAAAACTAGAATGGCAAGGTGGAATTGCCGACGTCTCACAATCAAATTCAACCTCAACAAACACACTGAGTGAACGCGTTATACCCAAGAACGAGGCGCGAAATTCCTACAAAAATGCATCAGGAAAAAATAACGGAGCTCACGCAAACAGCAACGCAAACAGCAACGCAAACAGCAACGCAAACACCACACCAAACACCACACCAAACAGCAACAGCAAAAACGCCTCCACCGCT
The DNA here is from genome assembly GCA_903932045.1 of uncultured Silvanigrella sp. Classification (GTDB taxonomy): domain Bacteria; phylum Bdellovibrionota_B; class Oligoflexia; order Silvanigrellales; family Silvanigrellaceae; genus CAIZES01. The sequence goes on from CAIZES010000165.1 coordinate 4,892, forward strand.
GCTATCAAAAGCATCAAACTGAAAAAAGAAACAAAGGGGCGCAGTGGGCATCCTGTTATTGTGCTTTTCGATTTCATACCCTCGCTGTCAGAAGAGACTCTGGAAACATTTTCTAAAACTCTCAAGTCGAAATTAGGTTGTGGAGGCTCCATTGAAAATGGAACCCTCATACTGCAAACCCGGTCTGTAGAAACAGTTGAAACGCACCTTGCAACACTAGGAATACTCAGCAAACGCTGTGGTGGATTCTGAGCCATTCTGATTTCTCAAACCCACATCACTTGATTTAACTCACAAGACACTTTACAGTCCTCTCCGTTCTGCAAAAAGAACCAATTGAGACTCGTGATCACATCACGAAAATTTCACTTGAAGGTGAGTCACTTCTTTTTTGAAAGGTGTACTATGAAAAAGATTCTGTTCGTCTCGGCACCAATTCTTGCAATCGTTTCACAAAATGCTTTTGCCGAAGAAACAAAAAACTTTTCGTTTTACGGTACAGCATACGCAACTCAAGGCTTGTACAATTCCTCGGCTGGCAAATTTCGCAACGGGCTCACTCTGGGCATCGACGAATTTCGCCCTGGTGTAAGAGCCAAATACGGCGTTGTTACTGGCGACGTTCAATTTGAATTCAAAGATCTTTTTGCTGGTGAAGGCGGCACCGACTGGGATCGCGCCAGCGCTCCCATCAAACTCGACCCTCAAACAAATCTCGATGCCACGAAAAAGGCTCAGTATCCAACTCTAGACAACATGTACAAATCGGCTTGGAATTCCAAGTTGCGCAAGGCTACAGCCGAATACAAACTTGGCATCGGCACATTAATTCAAGCTGGCCTTGTTCGCCCCGACGGCGCCGCAGGAAACAGCTTTTATCAAGCAAGCGGTCCTGAAGGCTACGATAACGGCGTTGGCGCAACGCTGTCTCAGCCCATTGAACATGGTGCGGTAAAGGCAACACTTTCGCTCTCCATTCTCAACAAAATTCACGTCAATTCTGCTTATATTGCTGCAAATGCAAACTACGACTGCACTCCTTCCGACAAAGCTCTTCACTTTGCTGCCAAAGCAACTATCGCAGAAAATACAGAAATTATTGCAGCCTACGCAGGCAACTACAATGCCGCAACCGAAGCTGGCGTAAACCATATTGAAGCATCGGCTTCCCACAAAATGGGCTCTGTCAATGCTAGCCTTTGGTACGAAAGCAACGCCTATCACATTGACTCAAAAAATAAAGGCAACAAAATGAAAGTTGGCTTGGACGCTGGCTACACCCTGAACGATAATGTAAAAGGCATTGCGTCCTACGCCTACCTTGCAGGTGCAGACACGGCAAACGACACAGAAATCAAAGACAAAGTGCAGCATGAATTCCTCATCGGCCCCAAGTTTTCCAAAGACAGCGCAAGCGCTGAATTAGCTCTTGGTATTACCCAAAATGAGTCAGACAAAGCTTTCAAAGACCGCGATGGCAAAGACACAAATATGCTCACCAAAATTTGGGCCACTGTTGGCTACGAACTTTAATTCGTAGCAACAAACAAGCATCTCTCAAATTTTGCGAAAAAAGTTTGGTTATAAAAAAGCTTCGGCAGCACTCAATGGTACTGCCGAAGCTTTATGTTTTATTCACCGTAAAAATTTTTACGTCATCGCATTGCGATACGATTTTATTGCCGGATCGCTTCTTAGTTTGCAAACCAGCAAGCGGGACGTGGCAATCCAAACGTACCAGCCAGATAAGTATCTACGCGGCACTGAGTTGTATCGGGATAACTTTTGAGAGTTTCCGACACCACTGTGGAATCGGGCGTATTGTACTCAGGAACGCCGTCGGATTTCAACGCAGAGAGAAGTTTACCCAACTGGAAACCAGCAGAAAGGCGACGCACGCACATGGTGTACCCTGGAGTTCCAACAGCAGCAACACCCCTGCACTTCGCAGAAAGGGTACCGTTGTCTTGAGCTAACATATCGGACTCGGGGGCTGGAATTTTTTCCAAAACATTTTGAAGACACGCATTAGCACCGTAATAATCGGCCTGACCCTCAGCAGACAAATGCAAGAAATCTTGCACATAAGGAGTCCCGCCGTATGCGTGACCAATTTCATGACAAAGCACAAGGGCAAAAGCATCGCCAGAAATTTCATCACGCCGTGCAAGGCCACCGTACATATTAATCGTCACGCGGCGCAAAAGGCCGCGACGGCAATTTGCATTCACGGTGGGATCGTCCCAACGACGGTTGATAAGGATTCCACTCCAGTCACCAGCTTGCTTCGCAATAGGATTGTAAACTTCAAGTGCGGCATCAATAACTTTGTTAAAGAGCTCTTCGGTAACAACCGGAGCTTTCTCCAGCGAATCTTGCTTCCACAAATCATTTTCTGGCATAAATTGCTGAAACGAACTTTGGGAGCCTGCAAACGCAGAAACAGAAACAACCGAAAGGGCAACACCACTCACAAGACGAGTTATCAACTTCATAATGAATCTCCTGCTGTGAAAACGAACCGGTTGGCCAATTAGTTACCAGATCAAGCAGTGGAGCACAAGCCAAAAGGCGGACAGAAAACGGAACTTTCCAAATCAAAGGCATCTGTCTCGCCTCTGCCTGACGTCTCGCTAATGTGTGACGCTCAAAATTTCCAAAAAGTATTGGCAAGATAAGAAAGATTATCGTCAACTGCAGGGTTTGGATTTCCCTGAGCATCAGGTTCTACAGCCGAAAGCCACAAAACTCCATTTTTAAAACCAATGGAGCGAGCATACGCAACTTGTTCCTGAACGCATTCGGAATCGTCGAATCGATGGGCGTCGTAACCTATGGACAAACGGAAAGGGTGAGAAACATGTTCAAGTTCTTTTTGCCGTGTCTGCACCATAGGAATTCTGTTCTTGACTTCCATAACAGAGTCTGCATCGGCGCCCAACGCTCGAAGTTCGGCAAGCGCGGCATTCAAGCGAACAGAATCGCCAATAACACTGGCCAACTCGCCCTTAAAAATTGCCAAGGTAATCTTGCGTTCTTGGGTTTGAGCCGTTCCGCGTTTGCATTCTTCCAGTTTTTCGTGAGGGATATAGGCTTGAGTTTCTATACCATCAATATACCCACCCGCAACCCACTGCCCCCAGCGCTGATTGTGCTTCCAATATCCGTAGGAACCAACCGGAGCTGCTGTGACCAAAATTTCGGAGCGGACAGATTTTATTTTTTGATATATTTCGCGAACAAGCGAATTCACATACTCCGGATTGGATGTGCCATTGGATGCCGTGCACATTTTCCAATCCCAATGCGTGTATCGAAAACGATCGAGTTCAATTTCTTGAAACTGAACAGAATGCTTCGCAAGTTCCTCAAAAGCTCCAAGCAAAAGTTTTCGAGCGTTGGCGTTGCTCGGATCCAAAAATGCATAAAGATGCCCACCATGTTCACCACTGGCAGTACCGCCATTTGGGCATTTTTGCATCATGTCTGGATGTTTTTTATAAAGATCTTTATCCAGCATAACCGAAAGTCCGCCTTCAAAAAAAGCGGACACTTCAATTCCAGCAGTTCGAAACATGTTCACGGCTTCAATAAGAGGAGCATCGCCATCGCTTATTGCAGCACCAGCTTTCGCCAAAACAGAACTTTTCCATCGGGCAATTCCAGAATCATACACGCTTAAAAAAACCTTATTCACACCTTTTGCGGCAATGTACGAAACAAATTTTTGCTTGTTTTCGCGAGACATATTCCAAAACGGAAACGACAACCACATTGCGCGAACTTCAGAATTTTCGTTTCGAACCCATGAATTTTGCTGATTCGGAGCTGCGGGAGGATTGGATGGATTTGTTCCAACATGATCATATTTTCTAAATATACAGCTTGAAAAAACGAAAGCTGCAATACCAACTGTCATACAGGAAAACATTTGGACGCACATTTTATAACTTTCTTTTCTGAACCAGGGTCCAATAAAATATTACCGAATCACTTTCACCAAATTCTCCAGAGTTCCCGCAGCGGGTCCGGAAAGAATCAGATCCACCTGATAGGGCAATGTTGAATTGCCAGGAATTTCCATAGTACTATATGGAAAATAATCGTTTGGATTGTTGTCACTTGCTTTGGTTAGTAAAAAATATCGCCACACATCCCCATGCCCTTTATATGCAATTGGACTATCCCCATCAGCGCGCACTCCAAAATGCACAACGCGAGAACGGTTTCCTGAGTTCGAAAACGTCCCGCGCACAATATAGTGCACAGCCCAGTTTCCCCAATTGGGATACTTCCATTGCTCAAAATCGGGGTAGAACCATTTGTAATTTGGCGACAACAAAAAACAACGTTCATATGCTTGAGCAGAGTTTGGATCGCAGCCCGCAGGCAAATCCGGAGTTATCAAAGTCACCAAGTCAGTCATCACTGCCTTCGCACGCTTGGGATTACTGTCTTGGTCATCTGGAGCAATATGAGTGATCCAATGATCTCGCTCTTCATACTCCCCCCAAATACCCGTTTTGCCCACACAACGAGGCAATTGATTGTTTGAACATCGACCTTCCTCACCCGTTTGAGCCGGCAAATAAAACCGAGGATAACGGACGTTCAAACGCCCTGGAGGAGTTAAATCAGAAATCGTAAAATTGAGATCGTTCGCCACTGCCTGTGTGTGCAAACTCACTCCTTTATACACCAAGCTTTCATGAGACGGAGGATCAACACGAGTCACATAACCCAACGGAATTGGTTTCTGCACAGGGTGATTTTGATACGCAATATTTTCGATAGTCAAAGGAGCATCTGCGACTTCAAAATCAACGACACCTGTAAAAAAACTTCCTTTTGCAATGGCGTTTTCTCCGGAGGCACCAGCAAGAATAAAGGCATCCTGTGGACAAACAGTACGAACTTTCCGGTTCAAACCATTACTGCTACTGTTAAAAAGATCCACAAACTCACGGCCACTTTCAGTAATACCTTGACGCGAAAATCCCGAACCACGAACAGTAACCTGAGCACAAATTGTGCCCTCGTTGCGAACCCGAACCGCATAGCTGAGCTTCGAGCCACTGCGATTGGTATGTTCGAACCAATTGCGATAAGCCCCTATCGCATTCACTACGCTATGAAGAGATCGCGCACACGCCGAACCCTGCCGAGAGACATCATCGGCGAGGTCGCAGATACCCAGCCCCCCGCGAATAATTTCGGGGTTATTCACAAAAATAAGCTTTCGCCCCAAAGCATCAGATGTCGTCTGATAGCGAATAACCGGAGCAACGGGAGCAACGGGAGCAACCGGAGCAACCGGAGCAACCGGAGCAACCGGAACAACTGGAGCAATCAAAGCAGCAGACGACAAAACAAAATCTTCACTTTTTAAAACTTCAGCAAACAACGGAGTTGGCGCACAACCTCCAGCCCAAAACACAACAGCCCAAAACACAGCACCCCAAAACACAGCGCGCATTTTTATTACGGTCATGACATTTTCCATCCCGTTCTTTATGGGTTCCGAATGAGCCCTTTATGGGCCCAATACGAATATTTCTCTTTCCTCTAATGTTGCTTAGACAATGTCACTCCTGCTCAAAAAACGCAACTCCCCAGAAACAATTTCAAGACCCTTTGGCAAATTCCTTGGCTAAAACTCCAGTTAATGCCCCTGAAATAATCCAAAACAAGGGATCTACCGCCACATTGGGATCATTAAAGAACCCTGCCACCAAATAGCCTACCAATCCCAGCGCAAATGATATAATTTGATTGAAGTCAACATCAACAGACGACTGAGTCTTCCTATGCAACAGCACAAAGGCAGAGACAATTGTTTGGATCCACCAAAAAAGCAAAAGCAACAAGGCCGGAATTCCTGCGGCAAATGCAATTCCCAGATAGAGTGAATGGGGCTTATCTATGAGCACGTCAACTCTGTTCCAAGTGTCAACAACCGCAAGTTTTCCTGCCAAATCGTCCTGTGGAAAAACAACGGGAAAAGCACCTGGACCATATCCAAACCATGGTTTGTTTTTAATCAAGGGCAAGGTTCTATTCCAAATATACCCCCTGCTGGATGCAAACGAATCGGACAAGAAAAAATTAAAGGCCTCTGCCTTTTGTGGTTTCAGCAAACTTCCCATGTAAACAACACGAGCACCCACGGGCAAAAAACCAACATCAACGTTGCCAACACCATCAAACACGCGCACAAAGGGAGTGTTGCCATTTTGAAACATGGAAAGTTTCCAACGCGCACACGCTGCGTCGAGCAAACGAATTTCGCCCCAAAAAGGCTTTCCCGATTGGGAAAACGAAACTGGTTTGCGAGCCACATTGCTCACATCCCAGCCCTCTGTTTTTTGTGAGTTGGGATGCAACGTTAAAGAGCAAGCGCCTTCGTCCAAAACAAACCAATCATTTTCAACGCGCAAGTCCAAAACTTTTCTTGCTGCACCAAAAGAATTTTGAGCCCAACCTTGCGGTCCTGCTAAAATAAGGTCGTCGCGAATATGGTGAGTGGGAGAAAAAAACAACAGCACACACGGCACAAGAGAAACAAAAAGAAATTCAAAGTTATGTGTGTTTGAATTTCGTCGGACAGAATTTTCCATACTGCTGTTCGCGTTCTTTTTTAAGAGAAAAACAAAAAGAAGAGACAAACACGCAATCACAACTCCCAAAAATCCAGCCCTACTCTGTGCCCCTACCCCCATTACAAGTGTCGCACCAAACCAAAGCCAATTTGCAAAAATTGTTTTCTGTGTTTTAGAGTTCCAAGCAGCCCCCAAGGCAATGGGAGCTGTGAGAGCCACATAGCTGCCCACTATGTTTGGATGATACAAAGTAGAAGTCACCCAGCCCGCGCCATAGCTCATTTGAAACGACAAATCTGCGTATTCGGAAAAAATCATTTGAAACATTTTTTTTTCAAGAATGTTGAAACCGAAATACTGCAGAATGCCCACCACAAAAAGTGGAACAAAACCCAAAGCAAGAAGCTTTGACAAATTGCGAAGGGAAAAAACATTGGCTTGCGCACGCCAAAATGCAAATACAGCAATCAAAAGAGAACAAAACCAAAGCAAAGCCCCATCCCAAAGCTCCAACAAACCCCACACCACAACTTCGGGCGATTGCGAAGATGCAAAGCACGACATCAAAAGTAAAATTGCAAACACAGCCAAAGGCCACAACCAACGCCAAAGCCCATGCCAATTGAGCGAAACAATTTTCCTGCCATTAATAAAAAATTCGCGCACAAAAAACCAAAGCACGCCAGCGCAACAAATCATCAAAATTCTGATTTTGGGAACAACAAAAAAATCAACCGTTACCGGAAGAGCATTCAGGTAACGGCTACCATGCCCCGGCACAGAAACCACATTGACATAGCAAGCAAGCGGAATAACGAGAACCGCAAGCAGCAGTGGCCAACAATTTAAACTGCATTTTTTTTTCATTCCACCAGATAGAGCTGCCCAAGTGGATAGCTCACTCCAGTTGGGAATGCATAGCTTTGCGAGGATGGAATAGCCCAGAGTGAAATGGCACTTCCAGCGGAGGATGTGTTAGTAGAATAGCAACTGGCTCCCGAATAAAAGTTTTTATAATACGCCGGAGAAGCGGCACCGCTTGCTATGGCTAGCAACTGCTCGGAACCCAATGCTTTTCGGATGTCGTAGCCAGAACATCCGCCACCCGATGCCCCCGAGGACACACAGAGTGATACGGGAATGAGTCGCGAGGCCACTGGCTTAAATGGCAAATAACAGGTTCCATCGCATGAGGAATTATCGAAATAACATGCCTCGTAATTATAGGGATAAGAATTTCCAGCAAGATAACCGCAGCCACCTCCGGATGACGCCTGCCCCGAAGCATTGGCGCAAACGGAAACAAGGGGCTCTGTTGTGCTCACACTCCAATAGTATTTTCCAGACCCGGAAGAAGCCGGAACTGAGACAGGAATTGCGTTAGAATTATATGAGTACCAATTAAAATTCCCCATGGAGTCGGTAGGAAAGAGGGTGGCGTCTGAAAATCTCAATAAACCGCTAAAATCACCGGCCCCACCAATAGATCCGCGTACAGCTGGAAAGACCGTGCCCGCAGCATTTTTCACCTGCACCACACTCAGACCAGGCCCTTGAGGGCCAGTTGCTCCGGTGGGGCCCGTTGCACCAGAAGCCCCCGCAGAGCCTGTGGCTCCTGCCGCGCCAGTAGGACCAGCAGGACCAGCAGGACCAGCCTGGCCAGAAAGTTCGCTAAAAGGATTTGTGCCTGCAGCAATTTCCACGCTGTTTGGCGTTCCATCGAGGTCAAAGTCCGTAGGATTTGTGTAGGTGGGCTTCACATTTTCCGATGCTCCACTCAAATTAATATAAGGCAAAGTCACACCCGGCTTGCCATTTGGATTTGCCGGTAGCAACAAAATCCTTGAATCGGATCCACTCACAATACGTAATGTGATATTTCCGGCAGCACTAAACGCCGCCAATGGAAGAGAAAATCCGAACGCGCCGTGGGAGTTTGTAACGCTCAACGCCGTGCTTGCCGGAGCTACAAGCCATGCTCCCGAAAAAGGATCTTGTACGCTCACTAAAGCATCTGCAGCGGGAACAGTATCCGATTTATGAACCAAACCGTAAACATTCACCTGCTCATTTGCAACATAATTTGCAAACGTAAGCGTAACCTCGGTGGTGTCTGCCGTGATATTTTCAACTTGAGACGCCTGAGACACATACATCACTCTTTGATTTCCAAGTGTCGACCAACTCACAAGCGTCGCACGAAGCGGAATGTTACCCTGAGGAATTTCCACAACGGTGTCATCGCCCAAATTAAGGCCGTATGAAGTTTGAGTCGCGGCAGCACCCACACCGAGCCCTGCAAACGCAGGCTCAACAGAAGTTGTGAGACCAAGGCCGGAACTGCGGGGACCATAGCCCAAATCAATATGAACATGCACTTTTTTTGAAGGCGAAACCGAAGAACGACCAGAACAACTCACAGCACCAATTGCAAGTAAAACCGCCGCAACAAACTTCACAGGAGATCGCATCGCGCTATCCTCCAAACAATGGATTTCAAGGGTGAGCAGTGATTGTACGAAATTGAATTCATTGATGCAACTCAAGATGCAAATATCTTATTCTGCCCGCGTTTTGCCATTTTGAACCCATTTTTGCAGGATCCCTCTTTTCTGAGACCTCCCTTTTGATCCCTCTTTTTTTTCTAAACATTTTCTAAACTTTTTCTGAAAAACACCGATAAAGAAAATGTAGGCAATAAATTTGTCGAGACAGGCGACGCAGAAGGAAAAGTTTACACAACAAAGGAGGCTACAGAAAATGAAATCAACCAAACTCTTCAGAATTTTCGGCTGTGCTGGATTCGCAACAAGCGCTTTTCTTGCTATCGGATGCAGTTCCCAACGTCCGACGTCAATAACATCCAGCACAAACACAGGGGCCGCTAATGTTTCAGCGGCAGACACGGGCTCGTTTTCTCTGGCGCTGCCAGCAATTTCTCCGAATGAAGACTTTGACAATTTCACTATTATCCTCACGGATGCAAACGGAAAATCACTGACAAAAGTTTTCAACCGCGACAATCTAGCAGCAGCAAAGATAGAAGGACTGCGTGCTGGGAAGTACGCTCTAAAGGCGATTCTGAACGCCGATGGCAAAGCCATAGAAACAAGCGAAAGCGATATTGTTGTGGAAGCCAAAAAGGTCATACCAGTGGACATTCAACTCAATAAAACCAACAATGTTGGCAATTTGATAATCACAGTGCACCGTGCACCTTCATTTGAAGGCGACTTTTGCAACATACCCAAACCTATGATCGCATGTGCCGAAAATGCAGAAATTGCAGCTACGGCAGCATCTTGCTCACTCAAAATCGGCGAGAAAGAATATACCGCATCCGCCGCCTGCGAATTCCAAGCGATTTCAAATTTACAAGATCAACTTTGCCAAGGTGCCGTTTCCCTCACTAAAGGTGATATTTCACAGATTCAGTGCAGCACCGACGACTATCCAGCCATGCCAATATGGTCGGTTGCAGCAAAATCAATCGCAATACGCTTCTCCAAAGGCATTCCTGGATGCGCTAATCAAAACGTAGAACTCGATCGCGACACAAAGAAAATTCACATTGAAACCTGCGATCCCCAAAACCCACAATCGCCTCCAATCACAATCGAAAAAACACTGTCGGACGTAGAATTCAAAATTGTAGACACGCTCCTATCACAAATAAGAGCCAAAGCACTTATGAATACGCATCATGTCGTCGCTCCTACACCTGTATCCGCGCCTGTTGCTGCTGCTGTGCCTGTATCCCCGCCTGTTGCTGCTGCTGTGCCTGTATCCGCGCCTGTTGCTGCTGCTGTGCCTGTATCCCCGCCTGTTGCTGCTGCTGCACCTGCATGCCCAGCGGGAGTTGCCGCTCATTCCGTGGAAATCAAACTTCCAAACGGAACCACTCGCGTGTTTGGAACCGGTATTTGCGATTCAGTCGCAACACAAGGAATCATCGATTCATCTCTACTGGACAAAACCTTATCCAGCATACTGACTATTGGTAAAAAATAGCCCACGCGTTGGAGAATGTTGGTGCGAACGACACTGAAAAAACACTGTAACTCGACTGACTCCGGAACAGTCCCTCAAGAGCCATGCAAGAGCCATGCAAGAGCCTCTTATCAAAACCCGATACTTGATGTGGACAAACGTTATGAGGATTGTTTCTAAGGAATTCATATGAATAGCCACCGCATCCTTCCAATTTTGGCTCTCCTGTCGTGTTGTCGATGTGGCATTGCTGCAAAAAAATCAAACCCTGATACAGCATCCGGGCAACCCCCAACAGCTGCATCAGGGACTCCAATTCATACCTCCAGTCCCAATCCCAGTCCCAACTCCAACTCGAACTCTGCCAGTCAAACTTTTCTCAACTCAACCAACATTTCACTAAAAAATGGAGTGTTTGTTGTGGGCGACAAACCTATTTGGATCAATGGAGCAAACACTCCCTGGCACCTCTGGAATGAGTTTGGAAGCTCGTTTGACGCCAACTGGTGGACCAACCATTTTCAGACAATGCGAGGAAAAGGTATGAATGCAACTCGCGTCTGGATTTCTTGCGACGGTCAGGTGGGCATCAACATCGATGCAAATGGAATGGTCAGTGGCGCTTCGGACCTTTATTGGTCTCATTTGGACAGTTTTTTTCAGATAGCCAAAGCCAATAAAATTTATGTTAACGTCACGCTGATGTCTTTTGATCACTTCAAAGCGGGTCGTGGCAATTTTCAAAGCTGGCGCAACCTCATCAATTCCGATGCCAACATCGATTCGTATATTAAGAACTTTCTAACCCCTTTGCTAACACGATACAGAGACAATCCTTATCTCTGGAGCTTCGATCTTTTAAACGAACCAGAATGGGCGAGCAATAGCGAAAGCGGAGGCTCGTTAGCTTGGGACAACCTCGAACACTATTTTGCACGGGCCGCTCTCACCATCCACGCTAATAGTGCAGCGTTGGTAACCGTAGGCATGGGAGTCATTAAATATAACAGCGATCAAATGAATGGAAACAAAGTGAGCGACGCTGCATTACAGGAAAAAGTTAATGACTCTGCTGCAAAACTCGACTTTTATTCGGTGCATTGGTACTCGTGGATGGAGAACTGGTGGCCAAATCCAATGTACACTCCCCCAAACAAATTTGGACTCGATGGAACTAAACCCGCCATTATTGGTGAAGTTTCGGCACACGGAACAACGGGCCATACTCTCCTGAGCGATTTTGAAGCCGCACACACCAACGGCTGGCAAGGAATAATGCCATGGACTTCCAATGGCGTTGACTCAAATGGAGGGATAAACGAAGTGTCACCAGCCATTGCAAATTTTTTCGCAAAATATCCGTTACTGGTTTTCCCACAGTGATAACTTTTGTGGTTCCACGAAAACCCTGGTCATAATCTAAAAATAGAGTTCTTCCTGCTATGGGTTTTTCAAGTGGCGGTTCAGCCTGGTGTGGAGGCTATTTAATGTAGACAACGCGCGGAAAACCTGATATCTTTCCTTACTTTTATGGATGTATCATGACTGTTCGCGTGATTTCAAGTTCAACAACAAAAGCTGTCATTCAAATTGAGGTAGAGTTTAGCTCGTCAATTCTAGACTCTGAGAAGAGTATCCAGGATGCCCTCAATGAAGCTGGAGTAACAGCGACCGGTGTCCTCTTGGAGAGATTCGATACGACTGGCAAGCCGATCCAAATGGGAAGCGTGTCAATGACGTCAAAAGGGCAGGTAGAATGCGCATATCAAACACCATATGGTGAGGTTTCGGTGCTTCGCCATGTTTATCAAACCAGCAAGGGAGGAAAAACGTTTTGTCCC
>CAIZES010000166.1 GCA_903932045.1 uncultured Silvanigrella sp.
CTTATCTGACTGTAGTATGCATCACCAGAATTCGGTACAAATTCCTGAGCATGCAAATACTGAACGGCCACCGCAACTGATGTGTCATCGGCATCGTTTGGAATATTAAAAGCGGCATCAGAACCCGATTTGTTAACACTTTTGTCTAAAATTGCGTTGAGCCAGGCGCGCGGAGGCAAATCTAAATCTGTGCCCAAAGAGTCCCACTCTCCACGCAAACTCGGATTCACATATGCCTTTGCCAACATATCAACCACGGTCACTGGAACATTATAAGGCCCTGTGCGCGGAAAAGAACTTGTGGTTCCCGGCCGCTCTTGCCAAAAATTATACGTTGCACCTCGCTTATACTTTCTTACATTTTTCAGTGCCAATTTGCGCATCTCGCGCACAATTTTTCCTTCTTCAGGCAATGATGTTTCAGAAATTAAAAACATGGGGTACGCAATAGCTGCAGTCATAAAAACATTGGAGTCTTGTATCTCAGTCATAGACTCGCCATCTTTATCGCCCAAACGCACTGGCAAAAAATCGATGGTACTCGCCCACTCACCCACTTCGTTGCTAATTTTTATTGGAACTGCCAATGGAACAAAACGGTTCAAAAAAGGAACATTCACATGCACCACAGGAATACAGCCATCCTGCACGCCGCAAGCATCAAAAAAACTCGATTGCTTGCTTGGGCGGGAACGAATTTGCATGTCGTCCAAGTACAGAAGAGCACCCATAAGGCTCTGCTTAACACCCGGTTGAGTTATTCGCTTTGCAACCTGTTTGGAAATTTCAGGGGATTGACCACCTCTGCTTGCCGTGCTGGCATCGCGCAGGGTAATAAACTTGCACGAGGCTAAAACAGAAAACGAAAAGGAACTCAAAACAGAATACGAAGCCAATCGCCTAAAAAAAGCATGTTGCACACACGCCTCACATTTCAAGTTCAATATTCCTTATGGCACCATTTTCAAGGAAATTTGGCCAAATGGAATGTCAACGCCACCAACACCCTCTCCAACAATTTGCAAATTGTGCATTCCTTCATCCTTCAAATCAAAAAAGAATGTAAACACACCCGTTCCAATTCGAGCATAAGCATTTCCCCGAAATTCATCTCCTTCACGAATAACCAAATCTCTAAATGTTGATGAATTTGTCACCTTGCCAATGATACGAACAGGAACAGAAGTACTATACATACGCTTTTTGCGAACACTCAATTGGAGATCATTTCCGCCACCCGAAAAATTCAGTTGTTCTTCCGTAAGATCAATATTGGAAACAACTGGAGGAGGTGGAGGAGGAACCACAACATCCGATAAATACTTACTCAGTATTGGCATAAAATCGATTACCGGAGCAGTACTATTGTTTCCGTATGAAAATCCAGTTGCAACCTGAGAGTCTTTCACTGTATTCCAACGTAACTTTGCTTCGCTGTTATATATTGCAATCTTCTGCTTATCGGAATCACACGAATCTTTTCCCACCAATCCCCATCGGAGTTCAGGGCAATGATAGGGATCAAACGACCAATCGAAAGCCGTTTTTAGCGTTGTGTCGAGATCAACGCGCATAGGGTTGCCGTTTGTATCACGCGCAATCACATTGCACTCAGACTTCACTTTGAACTGATTCCAAGTTGAAACAAACGCCTTGGCAAGGTCAACAACCGAACCCGAAAAATTGTACTGAGTGCGATCTCCTGCTGCAATTGCAGCCGTTGATGAGTTCACAAGGTTATAAATTTCAACAAGCGACATTTTCGCACGCAAGTCACCACTAGGAGAAGCAAACTGCTCCCAAACACCTTCCGCCTGATAAATGTTTCTAGGAAGGCCCGGATGTGTGGCATGATTCAAACCTGCCCCGATGGCCTTTTCAACAACTAAATTGCGATCGTTGAGTTTAGTGCAAATTTCTGCAACGGTTGTCGAAAAAGTGTCAATTGGGTCTGTCTTTCCACCACCACCCAAACGCTGTTTCAACCATGCGTAAAAACTTTTGCCTTCGCTTGCCCATTTCCGATCATACTGTTCCAAACTGTACGCTTCTTGGTTTGCATCAGGAATAGCCTTTTTGTCGGCCGTGTTTCCAGTCGCTTTCCAGCTTCTAAAACGTAGGAAACCACCCAAATTCCGCTTGCCGGATGGTGGATTGGGAAAGTTTGCCTCTGTAAAAGCGCGGACACTATTTGAGCCATCCGGATGTCCATTCCAAGTCACAATGGAGCCATCAGGCTTCACTGCTAAAACTATCGCAATGTGGCCACCAACATCATAATAGACACTTCCAGGACGCACGCCCAGCTTGCTAATAGCAACCGGATAGGTATCAGCAAATGCACCGGGGGCGGAGGGATCTGTCTCCGGAGGAACACGATAATAAGCGGTAAAATAGGAACCCACTGCCGACCGAAAAAATGTGGTCACATTGCGAATGTTCGACTGGTCGCGAAAACCAGTCACCATATTGCCTTGCGGAGTGTAGCGGCCAGCAAGGGTTGGGTTGTTCACGGTTTGATAAGCAAAGGGCAACTTCATGCGGTAAGCGTAATAAGCTCGTAACACAAATGGGAGTCTTCCGCAGTCAATAATTCCCAGGCTTGGAACCGCTTCTGGAGCAAGGTTTCCTGGAGGAATTTTTGAAATACACTCCACCGTATCACGACACTGCCCAGCGATACGCGCCGCACCCACTTTTTGCACGTAGTCAGAAAAACCTTGCTCGTCGGCGGAAGTCCAACCTCCCGACTGAACGTCCCATGCCAAAGGCAAAGCGCCACCGTCGTCAAGGCCCGTGTTATAGTTGCGAGGCTTGCAGGCCCCCAAAGACAACGCAGCCAATGCAATTACAAAAAAAAAATCCGACTTTCCATAACAACTCTCCCAGTCAATTCATGGAGCGAAACACTACTGAACTGATTTCAAATAAATCTCACCAAATTGGATTTCGCTTCCATCAGATTTCTTTCCGAAAATCTGCAAACTGTGATTTCCAAAATCCTTCAGATCAAAGAAGAATGTAAACGCACCAGTTCCCACACGGGCATAGGAATTTGCTCGAAAGGTATTTCCCTCGCGCAGAATCATTTGCTGAAATGATGAGCTATTTGTGACCTTGCCCGTTAAGCTAACAGGAACAGAAGCGTTGTACATGCGCTCTTTTCGCACGCTCAACTGAAGAGTGTTTCCGCCAGCGTTGAAAACTAAGAGTTCTTCAGCAAGATTAACCGGCGTCAAAACCGGTGGAGGAGGCGGCGGTGGGGGAGGTGGTGGATTATCAGCAAGATACTGCTCCAATATTGGCACAAAATCTGTTGCGGGAGCCCCACTATTATTACCAAAATCAAACCCCGTAACAGCCTGTTCGTCCTTATTTGTATTCCAACGAAGCCTAGCTTCCGATTCGTAAATGGCAATTTTTTGCGCATCAGAATCGCATCTTTCCGATCCCACTAGTCCCCAACGAAGTTCGGGACAATGGTACATATCGAAAGACCAAGTAAATGCTTTTTTCAGAGCCATCTCGAGGTCTATCATCATGGGCGCGCCATTGGAATCCTTTGCCACAACGGTACACTCGGCCTTCGCCTTGTACTGATTCCACACGCTAAGGAATGCTTTAGCGAGATCCGCAGCCGAGCCAGAGAACACGTATTTGCTACGATCCCCCGCTGCAACTGCTGCCGTAGATGACTGCACTAAACTATAAATTTCTATCAACGACATTTTAGTACGCAAGTCGGCACTTGGAGATGCGAGCTGTTCCCAATCACCGTCCGCTTGATAAATATTCCTGGGAAGCCCAGGATGCGCAGCATGGTTCAAACCAGCATCAATTGCCTTTTGAACAAGCATATTTCGATCAGTCATTTTCGTACAAATTTCTGCAACAGTACTCGAAAATGTTGAAACAGGATCTATTTTTCCATTGCCACCCATCCGCTGCTGGAGCCAAGCATAAAAGGTTTTCCCTTCACTTGCCCATTTTCTATCGTACTGCTCCAAACTATATGCTTCTTGGGTTGTATCTGGAACAGCCTTTTTGTCGGCTGCATTACCTACGGCCTTCCATGCTCTAAAACGCAAAAATCCGCCCAATTTGCGCTTACTCGATGGAGGATTAGGGAAATTCGCTTCCGTAAAAGCGCGTATGCTGTTGGTGTTGTCCGGATGACCATTCCACGTGAGAATCGAACCATCGGGATTCACTTTTACAACAATAGCAACGTGCCCACCGACGTCGTAATAAACTGTACCAGGACGCACACCAAACTTACCAATTGACACAGGATATGTATCCGCAAAAGCACCCAAAGCATTGGGATCTGACTCGGGAGGAACACGATAATATGCCGTAAAATAAGAACCTACCGCAGATTGAAAAAATGCGGCAACAGTTGAAGTTCGCGCCTGATCAACAAACCCTGTTACAGAATTACCCTCGGGAGTGTAGCGTCCTCCCAGTGTTGGATTGGTAATGTTTTGGTAAGCAAAAGGAAGCTTCATGCGATACGCATAATAGGCACGCAGAAGGAAAGGAAGTCGCCCACAATCGATCTTAACACCTAGGCTAGGAACAGTTTCTGGAGCAAGGTTTCCAGGGGGAATTTTTGAGACACATTCCACAGCGTCCCGACAGTTACCCGCTATGCGCGCTGCACCAATTTTTTGAACATAATCAGAAAATCCCTGTTCATCGGCGGACGTCCAACCCGAAGAATTAACAGCCCAAGCTAAGGGCAATGCCCCACCGTCACCGCCGCTTGTGTTATAATTGCGGGGCTTGCAAGCGCCCAATACCATTGTTGCGGTTGCGAGAATAAAAATTTGATATTTCATACTACTCCATGGTTGCACAAAGCTTTTTATGTTGAACAACGAAATTGTTGAACAACCATTTGAACAAAACATACCAATAGAATAGCAGAAAAGTTCTTGGCACGTCTTAAAAAAAATCATTGGTTTTTTGACGCCTCTTTTAGAAATAAAAAATGGCCCAAAAATTATTTGGAAGGTTGCCAAACGCGTGCTCAAAAATGCCGGAATTGTTTCAACCTCGCCGAAGCACAAACTCTTCTCCTCAAGCTCAAACTGGACGAAAACAGATGAATGAACACCAGTTTGGTTTAACGTTAACAGAAAGAGAACAAATAACAAAAATCATAAAGAGCACATTGCAGCCACTAAAAGGAACAGTTTTGATTTTTGGCTCGCGCAGCCGCAACTGCCAACACCCATTTAGCAAAAAAATATGCGCCATCAATTGAAGCTTCGAAAGTTCTTTTCACCGAAATCTAGCTTCTAAATAATGGCCAGGAATCGTAACGATCTGCAATTTTCCATTCGCCCAAATAACTGCGAAAAACCCAAATCTCAGTCCCTTTCACAAACCTCGAACGGCCAGGGCCATTGCGCGTCCAAACTTCGGACTTTCCGGAAAAATCCAGTTTCACCGAAAACATTTCTTCTTGATTGGGCAAGGAATTGCTTGCATCAACAAGCGTAAGACTCTGAATCGCAAAATGGAACACAGGCTTTTTTTTGACATCTGATTGCATCGCACTGAGTTCTTTCTGCACCGCCTCCCAACACTCGGGATGAGTGATATTTTTGAGACGCTCCGTGCTTTGAAGATTCAGTCCTTCCCAAAATTCCGAACACAAATTCCGCGCTTTTGCCACAAGTTCTTCTTCGTTCCAAGACGCATTGGTGCGAGACCATTCTTGAAGGCGCATGCGAGTGCGATTCCGTTTTCGACGCACGACAATTTCTTGAGCGCCCTTCCAAAAAGCTCCGCCAAGAAAGAATAGCGACAAAAAAACTTGTGCTGAAGTTTTAAGAAATGCCTCAGTATCCATTAATATTACAGTCTCGACCGATACCAGTATTTTTCGCCAAAAGAGTATGGCAGCCAAGGATTTCCTTGCCACATTGCGGGCTCAATTTTGGCGTTCAAAGTGAACATGGTATACTTGCTTTCAGAATACTGGAACTGAACATATTCCTCTGAAACAATATCATTCACTTCCGAAAACAGATTTTTGCGTTTGTGCGAATCCATTTCCATGCGACCCTTTTCTATAAGCGTATCAACCTTAGGATCGCTAAAACTGTAATAATTTGAAAGACCGGGGGCTATACTGGAACTGTGCCACTCTCCCTTAGGGTCCACATTGCGCTCGTAAAAAGTACGATTTTTTCCATTGGCGACAGCATCAAATTTTCGTTCATTTTGAAGCTGCTGCCAGGTGCTAAACTCCAAAATTTTAATTTGCACATCTACGCCAATTTTTTTCCAGTAGCTTTGGATAAACAGCAATTCTTTTTCGATACGTGCATTGGGCACCAAAATTGTAAACTGAAACTTCTTACCATCCTTCTCAAGAATGTAGTCGCCGTCGCTATCTTTCCAGCCCAAAGCAGCAAGCTCGGCCGCAGCCCCTTTGGGGTCGTACTTCACCGGAACAAATTTTCCCGTGGAGTTGTTCACGCTATACAAAGGACCAACAGGAATCACCGCCATTCCATTCAAAGTTTTACGGATTAATTCTTCTCTATCAACCGCCATAGCAAGAGCCTTACGCACGCGCTTGTCGGCAAAAAGTGAACTCTTCAAATTGAAACCAATAAAACCGTACCCCTGTTGAATACGATTATTGACTGCAATGGCCCGCACATCTCCTTTCACAAACTGGGGAGCAATTTGAGTTTGCTTCCATATTTGTGTGTTGCCTATGCGAACAGGCATATAGTCTAAATCGCCTTTTTTGAGCATTTCAAAGGCCATTTGCGGATCGCGAATATACTTAATCATGATTTTATCAAAATTATAAGCATATGTATTTTGCGGCAAAATGCTGCCCCAGTAATTAGGGTTGCGACGCAAAATCATATGACGACCCTTTTCCCACTTCTCCACATAATACGGCCCCGAGCCCTGTGGAGCACGTGTGTATTGGTTTTTGCCTAACTTTTTAGGATCGGTTTGAAAATAGAGATGCTTAGGCAAAATGAGAGTGGAAGCCACAAATTCAAAATTGGAAAACAAAGGTTCCTTTGCGTAAAAAGAAATTTGATTGGGCCCTTCCACTTCCAACTTTTCAAAGTCGCGAATTTTTTGTTTTCGAAACGGCGCATTTGCACCATTCATGCTAAAAACATCAAACGAAAACTTAACGTCTTCACTGGTAACGGGTTGACCATCGCACCAACGGGCACGTTCATTCAAATGGAACGTGTATCGTTTTCCATCCTTCGAAAGTTCCCACGATTTTGCAAGGCGCGGAATAAGATCCCCAGAAACCCCATCACTTTCAGTGAGAGACTCAAAAACCCACTTTTCAAGAACTTCTGTGGAACCTGTTTCTTTGTAGGAAATAGGATTTATACTTGTTGGTTCATAAAACTCATAAGCCAAAAGACCACCTCTTTTGGCAGCCGGATTTCCCGAGAAAACTGACACTGCGCCATACGCAATTGAAGCATTCGCAGTAGCAGCAAAAGCAAAAACCAATAGCAACACAACTTGAACAATTCTGTTTTTCATTCTTCACACTCCAATGCGAATACAGCGTGCCTGATGCCCATTTCCAAAGTCGCGAAGCTCCGGAACAGCCTGCTTGCAAAGCTCAACGGCATAAGGGCATCGCGGATGAAATGCGCAGCCCTGAGGTGGATGAATGGGGCTTGGCACATCACCCTGGAGAATAACTCGTTCGCGTTTTGCATCAACGCGGGCAGCAGGAACCGCCGACAACAAAGCACGTGTGTACGGATGCAAAGCTTTATGAAAGACGTCGTCGTTGTTGCCAATTTCAACAATGCGTCCCAAATACATAACAGCAATACGGCGACTGACGTGGCGCACAACATGCAAATCATGTGAAATGAAAATAAAAGAAAGCTGGTATTTTTCTTGTAAACTCATTAACAAATTCAAAATTTGCGCCTGAATAGAAACATCTAAAGCACTCACAGGCTCGTCGCAAACAATAAGCTTAGGACTTGCAGCCAAAGCTCGACCAATACTGATACGCTGACGCTGCCCACCCGAAAATTCGTGGGGATAACGACTCACATATTCAGGCCTTAAGCCAACATCGCGCATAATTTCCTCAACACGCTCGTTAACTTGCTTTTTAGAAAGGTCCGGATAAAAATTTAAAATTGGCTCTGCCAGAAGTTTAAAAACTGTCATTTTCGGATTGAGTGCCGAATAAGGATCCTGAAAAATCATTTGAAAATCGCGTCGGGTTTTGCGCAAATGCGATTCTCGCAGCTTTGCGATATCGGCACCTAAAAATTCCACGCTGCCGCCATTAAGTTCTTCCAAACGGATGAGAGCACGACCTAAAGTGGACTTTCCACAACCACTTTCGCCCACAAGCCCCAAGGTTTCACCAACTTTGAGCTCGAAAGAAACATCAGAAACCGCGTTCACATGAGCAATAACTTTACGAAAAATACCCCCTCGAACAGGATAACGTTTCACCACATTTTTTGCATTCAAAAGGGTCTCGCTCATTGTGTATTCACCTCTTTAAACACGAAACAAAGTGGCCATTTCCAACGTCTTTGAGTTCGGGAACATTTTCGGAGCACTCCGAAGTGGCCTCAGGACAACGATTTGCATATGCGCAGCCGTGAAGAATTTCTCGCATATCAGGAACCATCCCATGAATGGTTTTCAACCGACGCGAAGGATCGAAACCGGTGTGGGCATCGGCATACGAAGGAATGGATTCCAACAGGCCAATTGTGTACGGATGGCGCGCATAAGAAAACAATTGCTGCGTCGTTGCGGTTTCAACAACCTTGCCCGCATACATCACCATCACACGTTTTGCGGTTTCGGCAATCACGCCCATATCGTGCGTGATCAGCACCATAGCCAAAGCGTTTTGTTGCTGCATTTTATTAATAATGTCTAGAATTTGCGCCTGAATTGTGACATCCAAAGCTGTAGTGGGTTCGTCGGCAATAAGCAATTTAGGTGAACACAATAGCGCCATTGCTATCATGACGCGCTGACGCATGCCTCCCGAAAGCTCATGTGCGTAGTTTTTCACACGCGACTCGGGAGAAGGAATTCCCACAGCTTTTAATGCCTCTATTGCACGATTACGGCGCTCCGCTTTTGAAAGATCCGGCATATGAAGTTTAAAAACT
This sequence comes from uncultured Silvanigrella sp., assembly GCA_903932045.1. GTDB lineage: Bacteria > Bdellovibrionota_B > Oligoflexia > Silvanigrellales > Silvanigrellaceae > CAIZES01. The sequence continues at coordinate 9,171 of CAIZES010000166.1, forward strand.
TCAGTAAGCTGATCTTCAATGGTAAAAACAGGATTTAGAGAAGTCATGGGTTCCTGAAAAATCATCCCAATTTCACGCCCGCGAATTTTGTTCAGCTCGCGATCGGTGTACTTAAGAAGATCGTTCCCCTCAAACTCAATTTTTCCACTTGTGATTTCGCCTGGAGGTCGCGGCAATAACTGCAAAATAGCGTGGGTGGCCACGCTCTTGCCCGAACCAGACTCACCCACAATACCAAGCGTTTCTCCTTTATCAACAGCTAAACTAACACCATTAACAGCATGCACGATGCCATCAATAAGACGAAACTGAACCCTAAGGTCGGAGACTTTAAGCAGCAAGGAAGCACCTCGCTCAATGAATAATTATTGAGTGTTACCTGAACCTTTACAACAACGGGTCACTATAATATAAGGCTTTCGACATTGTAAAGGCCACACACAAACGTTTCGCACCCAAGGTTGAACATGCTGCAATACCTTTTGCGTCGCTTTCTCTTAATGATCCCCACACTTCTGGGCATCACTGTTGTTGTATTTGTTATCGTTCAATCGGCACCTGGCGGCCCCGTTGAACAGGCAATGCAAGCTATTTCCGGCTCACCCGGACAAGCTCAGACATCGAGCGAAGCCGTCATGAGCCAACAGGTCATTGAAGAGCTCAAGGCGCAATATGGGTTTGATAAACCGGTGCTTGTGCGCTACGGAAATTGGCTAAAAGACCTCGCCACTTTCAATTTTGGCGAGTCCTACGTCTACGAAGAGCCCGTCATAGACGTGATCAAGAGCAAGTTCCCCGTATCCATACAATTTGGTCTCACCTCGCTTTTCTGCGCCTATCTTATATGTATACCTCTTGGCATAGCCAAAGCCCTTCGCGACCGCAGTCGGTTTGATTATGTTAGCAGCATGATTATGTTTCTTGCCCACTCCACACCGGGGTTTGTGCTTGGAATTTTGCTCGTGATTTTCTTCGGGGGAGGCTCATTTTTCGACCTTTTCCCTCTTGGCGGCATTATGTCCGACAACTATGAGTTTCTTTCCACATGGGGACAAATCAAAGATCGTGTTCATCACGCTATCTTGCCCATCATCTGTTACATGGTTGCTCACCTTACCGTACTCACAATGCTCATGAAAAACTCGCTTATTGGCGAACTCCGCAAAGACTACGTTAAAACAGCAATTGCAAAAGGCGCCCCACGGAACATAGTTATCTATAAACATGCCCTCAGAAACGCCCTTATTCCCATTGTTACTGGAATGGGCGGTGTTTTTAGCATTATTTTTGCTGGCAGCGTGCTCATTGAAACCGTATTCAATCTCGATGGCATTGGTCTTCTCACATACACATCCATTATGAAGCGCGACTATCCCGTAATCATGGCGTCTGTAACAATTCATTCGTTTTTGATTATGCTCGGAAATATTTTTTCCGACACTCTTCTCGCGTTCATCGATCCACGCATCGACTTTGAGTGAGGCATCCATGTTAAAACGCATTCGTAAGCCCAAAACACCGCCCAATACTCTTTTGCGCCGTCAAATTCACAATTTCAAGCAGCGCAAAACAGCGTACTATTCACTCATCGTGCTTATGTTTTTGGTGGTATTTTCGGTTGGCGCCGAATTTGTTGCCAACAGCAATCCGTATTTTGTGGCGTACAAAAGCGAACTCTATTTTCCTATGTTGGTGAACTACAAAAGCGCCGAATTTCATGCCGAAGGCTTTACTCCCGATTTTCGAAAAATTTGCAAAAATGAAGAAGTCACATGCCTTTTTCCTCCGGTAAAATATGGTCCTCTTGAAATTGTACAGGACGTGAGCCATTACCCTGCACCCCCATCACTGGATCACCCCATGGGGCTCGACGCCCTTGGACGCGACACTTTTGCTCGACTTTTATATGGTTCACGTGTTTCTTTTTCTTATGCGGTAGGTGTTTGGTTGCTCGCATTTTCCGTTGGTACCGTTATTGGATCATGCATGGGCTTTTTTGGTGGATGGTTCGACATCACATTCTACCGACTTATGGAAGTTTTTTTTGCTGTTCCATACCTTGTCGTTCTCATCACGCTGGTTTCAGTTTTTACACCCAACTTAGCACTGCTTGTAGGTATCTCAGCTCTATTTTCTTGGGGAAGCATCACCCGCTATATGCGTTCCGAGTTTTTGCGCATCCGAAAGCAAGATTTTGTTGCCTCCGCACGCGCTGCAGGATGCAGTACGCGGCAAATTATTTTTCGCCACGTTCTCCCCAATGCTATTACCCCTCTCATCACATTTTCGCCTTTCTTTATTTCCCACAGCGTTTTGGGTCTCAGCTCCCTCGACTTTCTGGGCCTTGGAGTTCCGCCCCCCACCCCTAGTTGGGGCGAATTGCTGCGCCAGGGAAAAGAGTATTTCTTATCTGCATGGTATTTGGCGTTGTTTCCAGCCGCAGCACTCTTTTGCACACTGGCTCTCATCAATTTTGTAGGTGAAGGCGTACGCGATGCATTCGATCCGCGGCGATATTAATTGAATTCAACCAACCAATTATTTTTCTTCTATGCACCAAAACGAAACCGAGGAGGCTTACAAAGTGTCTCAATCACCCGCAGCCTTTGACACACAGACCCAATCCAAGCGTGTTCACGATTTGCGAAACGCCCGTGACGGCCTCAAAACACTTTTCGGACTCATGCAAAAAGGATTCCCCTTCCACACCGATCAGCGCGGTGCAGTATTGCTTCAAAGCATGGAAAAATACATAGCAATTGTATCAAAAGAAGTTGAAGTACTAGAGCAAAAAGGTTTATAAGCTCACTCCACAGTGAACAATATATGTGTTACGTCGGTTATTCCCTTATTTTTCAGAGTCTAAACCATTCATAATTTCGGTTAAACTAACCTTCGGCAAAGTGGCATCCGCAGGGATAAGGGCAAGAAGATCGAGGTCCGACGGGCTGACTGCAAGCGACAAAGAAGTTGAAGAACCCGTCCACGATCGTCCAGAACCCGAGGACGGAAGTCCCCAATCAACAATAAGCGGGATATATTTTCCCTCACAGGGAAACTTTTTATTGCCAAGGTTTGCTAACCACGTATGCACTTTCTTTAAATTAGAAAACTTATCGTTTTCTCCTGGTAGGGTAGTGACGCACCCAGAACTTCCCGGGTCGGTTTTCCAATTGTTATCAACATGGATTCCAATAGCAGTTCTGTCGGTTGTGCCGGGCCCAACAAATTTTAGGGCAGTAAACGCAGGGCCAAGAGCATGGGTCTCATGAGGAATTTCCTTGTCATAAGCTGCCGAACCTAATTTTGCGAGCTGATTTGCAATGGCAGTGCAATTTTTAACATCAAACCCGTTGGTCTCATTTACGGTATCTCCTCTGCCCCATTGGGTCTCCCCCGCAATCCACACCCCTTGCGGAAGCGGTTCCTCCGATCCCGACTTAGAATCAATACCCCACCGTTCCACCTGATGTTTGGGTTTGCCCGAAACAAATGGAACAGCATCCTTTACAACACTGGCGTCTTCTTTAATTTCGATGAGCTGAAGCGCCCGTATTTGCAATCCACCCACTGTTCGACCGGGAATTTTCTTTGCTTTCAAATACACCGAAAACGGCGACTTTGTTGCCGATGGAGAATTGGGAACAACAAAGCCAACTCCCAGTTCATCGGCACTCACAGTGGGAAGCGGAAGAGACGAAACTTCGCCTTCGTTACCCAACCAAATTTTGCAACCCACAAGTGAACATACAGAGACTGAACACATGAAAGACCGTGTCAAAATAAGAAGTTCTTTCATTCCCCGATTTTTTGAACTTGCAAACAACTGCATCATAGCTTTCTCCCGCTTGACTTCTTCCCGCACTTCGAAACCGCGAAGACTTCATCAACCCCAATTTCTAAGCATTTATCGACCCATCTATCGATGGCTTCTGTGTCGTTTCCTTTAAATTTTTCCACCCCTATTTCACACCGTCAATACGGCAGATTTTTCCTAGGAACAAATTTCCCATGCTCACTTGATTTTCAGTTTAGAATTTCCTAAACTGTTTTTCATGAGCAAAACACCTCGACTCCCGGTGGAGTCCAAAAAAATTGCACAACTCCTCAAAGTCTTGGCGCATCCGCTTCGGCTCCTTATTGTTTGTCAGCTTCTTTCCGGCGAAATGTTTGCCCAGGAACTCTTGGAAAGTTTGGGGACGACGAAAGGTAACATTTCACAACATCTCACCATCCTTTTGCGTCAAAAAATTATCCGTCGCCGCAAGGATGGGAAGCACAACTATTATAGTATTGCCGATGACAATGTTCACACGCTGATTCAAACTATAAAAAAGCTTTATTGTCCGAACTTTATTTTTCCAAAATCTCACCCATAACTAGGGGGAATTTTTATGACCGATCTGAGCAATGTTCAATCCGCAAAATCCGTTGATGCACGTGCCATGGCGTGCCCAGGCCCACTCCTGGAAGCCAAAAAGGCCATTGGCAGCATCACTGTTGGACAAATTCTCGAAATTATGTCGGGCGACCACGGCAGCCGCGAGGACATTCCAGCATGGTGCAAAAAAACCGGAAACGAGTACATGGGATTCGTTGAGCGCGACGGCTACGACAGCATTTACGTGCTTCGCAAAAAATAAACCTAGGTCACAAATCTCGGTTTTTTAAAACAAAAAAAACAAAGATCAACTGCGCAACAAAAAAAATGCGCGATGGCTTTTTGTTGCCTCAATTTAAAATACCATTTGTTTATCCAAACTCCGTTTTTTTTATGCGTGAACTGTGTCAGGAGGAACCATGGCCAATCCGCCCAAGATTTTGCTACTCACAACCATCGCAAGCTCGTACACCGGAGCAAATACCGTTGGACAAGCACGAGAGCAATATTCGCCAAACACCTATATTATTCGAGTCCCTGATCCTGTTATGTTTCCGGAAAACTTTTATTTACGATGCTTTCAGAAGGGTATCGACGGAATCATTATAATGAGTTCGGGCTCAGACTGCCCATACGAAGGTGCATATGCACGTCTTTCTGGTCGCGTCGCACGCGTGTACAAACTCATGAAAGAAAAAAGCATTCCCATTCACAAACTCAAACTCACAACCATTTGCACGGTTTGCAAGCACCCTTTTCTCAAAGAAATTTCCGACATGCAAGCAGCAATTGCTAAGGAGAAATTGGCATGAATGCACCTGTAAATACGAATGCGAGTGTCAACGCAAATGCAACCAGCAATCCTAAAGCGGATGTTCTCATCATAGGCGCCGGAATAGCTGGCCTCCAAGCATCTCTCGATCTTGCCGATCAAAATCGGCAAGTTATTTTGGTGGAACGCAATCCGAGTATTGGCGGACGCATGATCAATTTGAGTAAAGTTTACCCTACTCTAGACTGTGCAAGCTGCATCACAACACCGCGCATGGCATCGGCCTCACATCACCCAAACATCAATGCTCTCACATACTCTGAAGTGAAAAACGTCGAAAAACACGGCACCGGATTTCGGGTCACTGTTGTAAAAAAGCCCCGTTACATTGACGAAGACAAATGCATTGGCTGCAAACGTTGCGAAGAAGCTTGCCCTGTTTTTGTAAAAGACGAATTTGAACACAATTTCGGGGCAAAAAAGGCAATTTCAATTCCATTTACAAACGCCATTCCACAACTCCCCGTGCTGGACATAAACAATTGCACGTTGTGCGGGGCTTGCGCAAATGCTTGCCCAACCGATTGCATCAACTACACTCAGCAGCCCGTGGAAACAGTCTATGAAGTTGGTGCCATCTTGGTTTCCACGGGATATCAACTCACGCCTGCAAACGCAAAACCACAATACGGTGGAGACAAATTCACCAACGTGCTCACGGCACTTCAAGGCGAACGTTTGCTAGCACCACACGGCCCATTTGGACGAGTTTTGCGCCCTTCAGACGGAAAAATCCCCGACAACATAGCATTCATTCAATGCGCAGGAAGTCGCGACCAAAGCATTGGCCTGCCATACTGCTCAAGAGTGTGCTGCATGTATGCCATTAAGCAAGCTATGCTACTCTCTGGCTCGCTTCCCACAGCCGACATCACAATTTACTACATGGATATTCGTGCATTTGGTAAAGGATACGAGCAATTTTACCAAAATGCCAAAGCCATGGGAATCCATTTTGTTAAGGCCAAAGTGGCGCGCATCAAGGAAACTGAAGATAAAAACTTAATGCTGCGCATAGAAAGACAAGAAGATCAAAGCCAACCCGAAGAAGTTCAACATGACATGGTTGTGCTTTCGCTTGGGCTCAAACCCGATTGGAATCCCGAAGCGATCAATTTAAATGTTCACACAGAATACGACGGCTTTGTAAAGTCTCCTAAAGCCCCTCTGCAACCAAACATCACAACCATGGAGGGAATATTTGCAGCAGGAGCAGCAACCGGCCCCAAAGACATCGTGGATACAATCGGTGAAGCCTGCGCCGGAGCAATGGAAATTGAAAATCATTTGCGCCGCATGGAATGGAGGTTATCATGATCGAAAACAATTGCGAAAATAATGGAGAAAACAACGGCGACAGCAACAATATTAGCAAGAACAATATTAGCAAGAACAATTGCGATGACAATAGCGATAGCACCAACATTCGTGTGGGTGTATACGTTTGCCATTGCGGCGGCAACATTTCCGATGTCATTTGCGTTAAAAAAGTTGCAGAGGGGCTTGCAAATTACCCAAATGTTGCAATTTCAAAAGAATATGTTTTTATGTGTTCCGATGCGGGACAAAAGCTTATCATAGAAGACATCACAAGCGGAAAAATAAATCGTGTTGTGGTTGCCGCATGCTCACCGGCTCTTCACGAACTCACGTTTCGCAAAGCACTCCAACGCGCAGGACTCAATCCCTTTTTGTACGAGCACGTCAACATTCGTGAGCAAGCAAGTTGGGTGCACAAAAAAGAACCCGAAGCCGCCACTCAAAAAGCGATACTGTTGACACGCGCGGGCATCGAAAAAATAAGACGCCAAGAGGGCCTGGAAAATATTCGCGTAGGGGCAAATAAACATGCCATTGTGATAGGCGGAGGGCCAGCCGGAATGCGCTCTGCCATTTCACTTGCCGATCGCGGATTACAAGTATCGCTCGTTGAAAGCGGAAACAAATTGGGTGGACGATTGTTGGAGATTGATACCGTGTATCCCACCAACGAAAAAGCCGAAGACATTCTTGAAACACTCAAAACGGACATCCGCGCGCGCAAAAACATTGGCGTGTATCTAAACAATGAAATTGCAAACATCAGTGGATTTGTGGGCAACTTCCAAGCCACTCTCAAAAATGGCGAAACAATAGCGGCTGGCGCTGTTGTTATGGCTACTGGCAACAAAAGTTACGAACCCTTTGAAGGTGAGTTTGGTTATCGCACCCAAGACAACGTCGTTACCATGCCAGAATTCCACGGAATACTTTGCAATATCCGCAATAATACCAGCACAAACAAGGATTTTATTCACAACGGAAAACATATTCAATCCATTGCATTCATTCACTGCGTTGGAAGCCGCCAGCAAGCGGAAACTCATCAGCCTCAAGCCGACGGGAAATTAAACGAATACTGCTCACGCATTTGTTGTTCCACGACGTTGCAAGCCGTGAACGAAGTGAAAAAACATTTTCCAAACGTAAAAGTTTTTGATGTTTATCGAGACATCCGAACCTACGCGCGTTTTACGGAAGATGGTTTGTACGAAAAAGCATCCAAAAACGGAACCCTCTTTTTCCGCTATACGGAAGAACAACTTCCAACAGTTCAAGGAAAAAATATCACCGTAAAAGATGTTCTCACATGGAACGAAGAAGTCACATTTGAGGCCGAGCTCATTGTGCTTGCAACAGGCATTGTCCCTAACAACATCACAAACATTGTGGAAAAATTAAAGCTACCAATTGGTGCCGATCGTTTTTTAAGTGAAGCACATCCCAAGTTACGACCCGTGGAAGTTGCAAACACAGGAGTTTATCTTGCGGGAACATGCCAAGCCCCAATGGATCTCGTAGAAAGTTGTGTAGGGGCAGCGGCAGCAAGTTCCAAAGCTGCCATTGTTCTTGGAAAAGACCACATCGAACTCGATCCCTATGTGGCATTTGTGAAACCCGAAAAATGCGATGGTTGCCAAAAGTGCTTGCCGGAATGCTCGTACGTTGGCGCAATATTTATGAACAAAGATGGCAAAGCCGAAGTGAACCCAGCTCTCTGCAAAGGATGTGGCGCGTGTGTGGCCGTGTGCCCGCAACGTGCACTTGATTTGAAGGGATGGTCATTGGAGCAAATTGAAGCCATGGTAGATGCAATTGCGGAGGCCTAATTATGCCAGCATCAGAAGCAACAAAAGAAAAACTAAAGCAAGCAAAAGCAACCCGAGGTTCTGTACCCAAAGAACTTTTGGAAAAAATGCGCGAAAGCAATCGCATTCAAAAAGCAATACTAGACACACTGCCAAAGTTTGAGTTGGTTGGTTCAGGAGGAATCGAAGCAAAAACAATTCCACAAATTGCCTCTGCCACTCAAATTTCCGAACATGAAATATTTTGGCACGTTAACGCACTTCGAAAATACAACAAAATTCACGATGTGAAAAAATCAGGTGACTATTTCACATACGCCAAAAAGTGAGGAGCACAGCAATGGCCATTTCAGTGAACCCACATGTTTTGGACGAAATAAAATCTTACGGAGCATTCGATATCTCAGCATGTTTCCACTGTGGAAACTGCACGGCAGTGTGTCCGCTCTCGGAAGACGGTGCATCTTTTCCACGCAAAATGATTCGCTACGGTCAGCTCGGCGTGAAATCGGAAATTCTCAAAGCAAAAGAACCTTGGCTTTGCTATTACTGCGCCGAGTGTTCAGAAACATGCCCCCGTCAGGCTGAGCCAGGGGAATATATGGCATCGCTGCGTCGCTATCAAATTGCCAATCTCGATCCCACTGGATTTGGAAAACTCATGTACAAACACTCGTGGTTTGCATTGCTGTTTTCGGCAGTCACAGCATTTATTCTTGCCACATTGCTGGTAAAAATTCCCTATGGAAAAAGCCCTGCACATTGGCTTTTTGGCGATCTTGTTTCCTACTCAACAATTCACGATGTTGGCATTGGGTTGTCCGTTCTTCTCACAACGCTCCTCATTGCAAGTTTTTTTAACCTTATTCGCAGAAGCGAAATTCTTGTTGGCACAAGCTTTAAGAAACTTTTAAAAGCAAAAATGGAAGTGCTTCGCGAGATTGGTACAATGAAACGCCACGCCAAATGCCATGAAAGCGATGAACGCAAAATGCCATGGTATATTGATCCACGCTTTGTCCACATGGGAATTATGTGGGGATTTCTCATGCTCGCAATGGCGACTGCTTTCGACTTTCTTTTTCTTTATTTGATGCCCATGTTTGTAAATCCCATTCCAGAATGGCTAGGAGCCTTTGGCCTTCCTCAAGTTTTCTACCCAGCTCGTATTCTTGGCACCATAGGCGGGTTGATAATGCTCTGGGGAGTGTCTACCGCTCTTTACAAACGTCTTGCAAAAAGCGAACGCGCAACCGAAAAAACTCGCTTTTCCGATGGTTGGCTCCTAGGCTATCTTTGGGTCCTTGCTATAACGGGATTCTGGCTAGAAATTGTGGTCACGTTTGCTAACAAAGCCATTATCAACGACTGGGTGCTTCTTATTCATGCCGCAATGGCCATGCAACTCGTACTTTTCATGGGCATGACAAAACTTGCGCACGTCGTTTACCGCCCGTTTATGCTTGTCAAACACGCGCTTAGGAACACAGAAACTCATCAAACAGGAGAAAAGCAATGACCGATAATTTCGAAGCCCGCATCAAAGAATTGGAAGAACAAGTTGCCACACTCAAAGCCAATGCCCCCGAAGACAAACTTTCCATGGTTGTGATGTCTGGGGACTTAGACAAACTTCTTGCTGCTTTTATTATTGCCAACGGCGGCGCAGCAATGTTTGAAAGTGTGACTATGTTTTTCACGTTTTGGGCCACGCCCGCCCTACGCGACCCCAAAAAATTTCCCAAAGGAAAAGACTTCATGGCCTCAATGTTTGGATGGATGCTTCCGAAAGGAAGCAAAGCCACCAAGCTTTCAAAAATGAACATTTGCGGCATGGGCACTGCCATGATGAAAAATCTAATGAAAAAGAAAGGCATTTTGCAGCTTGAGGAACTCATTCAGAAAGCAGGCGAAAACGGTGTCAAAATTTACGTCTGCGAAATGAGTATGGACCTCATGGGAATGAAAAAAGAGGAACTCATCGACTACCCAAATCTCAAACTTGCCGGCGTGGCCACATTCCTTGGCGAAGCTGGAACATCAAAGTCCAGTCTCTTTATTTGAGTCTCGCAAAACAACTACTGAAGACAGGGTAGTTGGATTTTTTGTGTTGTTAGCAAGGGATTCTGTCCAAGATAACTATCACGCGACTGTGTCCAAATGACGTATCATCTCTCACACATAGGAATGTGTTTAGGAGGTGGTATGGCCAGGGAGC
>CAIZES010000167.1 GCA_903932045.1 uncultured Silvanigrella sp.
CCCCGCCTTGGCGAACTTCTCGATCAATTCTTTTGGAAACCCGCACTGCAGGGACGCTTCGTAAGCCGTCAGCACCTTATCAACATCCTACCCACACCCCTTTGCAACGTTTTTATGAAGTAAAACTGGACTCTTACAGAAATAGTCACCTTCCTTCTGTTGTTATCCACATCCCCTACTACTTCTTCTATCAAACAAACTCTTAAAATTCTTTCTTTCATAGAAGAAGAAGTGTTCGAAAAAAGCTTAAACTCCCGACTCGCTTGTCCAATTCCATAGAATACGCTATTACCATGGCAAGAGAAATTGTGTTCCAAGTTATTGGGAGAACATTCATGTTCAGAAAATTCCCGTCGTCGTTTTTGGCATCGGATAATGTTCAAGCCGGAACCATAAAAGCAACTTTTCATGCAGAACAACTGAGCCAAGCTTTAAATGCTGTTTCTGCCGCACAAGCAGATGGTGATGTTGGCTGGATTCAACTTCATTTTACCGGTTCTGGAAAAGTTATTGTTTCGTCAGTAAGCCATATTTTATCTATTCGGTACGAATTTTTGGGTGAACATGAAGGCCAAGGGGTTGTTAAAGTTTCTGGAAAACAGCTTCTGGACTATGTGAAGCAGCTTCCTGCCGATAAAGTTGATTTGAAAATTGAACTTCCTTTCAAATTGACCGTGAAGTGCGGGCGAAGTTCAGCGCGATTGCAGCTTATTCAAGATTCAACTTATTCAAATATCAATGTTCCAGATGTGGGAACTCATGTTCAAATTAAAGGCGAAGCTCTTTCTCGATGGGTAGACTCGTTTCGAAATTTCGTTTTAGTAGACGAAACTCGCTACTATGCGAATGGATCTTATATTTGGGCTGAAGGAGATTCCAATTCCCCTTCGAGGGTTCACGCTGTGGCAACAGATGGCTTGCGTTTGGCAAAATCTCTCATCAACGAAGATCTTCGTATTGTTTCCAACGATAACAGTGCAGTTCTCGTACCCAAAAAAGCGCTTGATGAAGTTAGGCGCGTTGCACAGTCAGATCCGGGAAGAATATTTACTTTGCATTGGCACCAAGATGAACTTTTCTTCTCCCTTGAGAGCGATAATTATCTCCTAATTGCGAAAACAATAGCGGGAGATTACCCCCCCTACGAAGCTGCGATGCCGCAGAAAATTAATTCTCATGTAATTATTGAAACAAAAACTTTGCAAGAAAGTCTTCGTAGAGCACTAATATTTGCCGATAAAAACCGAATTTTGAAATTTGAATTTGATGTAAATGCTTTAAGTGTGCAGAGTTTTACTCCAGGACAAAAAGAGGGCGAGGAGACTATTGATCTTCAAAATACTCTGGAATCACCTTTTGAAGTCAATTATCATGGTCAACTCCTTTCGGGCATATTGGATTGCCTTTCCGGGCCCAAGACTCAATTTGAATGGGAAAGTGTTGTTCGACCTGTGAAAATAACTGGTGAAGGAGAACGTGGCATAGAAGTGTTTTATCTGTTAGTGCCCACGCGTTTTTAAAGAATTTAGTTTAATAATTATCAGTTTTTTTGAGGCAAAATAATATATGCTGCTAAAGCGATCCTCTGTTTTTATGAGTGCTGACGGAGAAAATTCCTACGGAGCTAGCCAAATTCAGATCCTCGAAGGACTTGAGGCTGTCCGTAAACGGCCCGGAATGTATATCGGTGATACTCATCAGGCTGGTTTGCATCACCTGGTTTGGGAAATTGTTAATAATTCTATCGACGAGTTTCTTGCTGGTCATGGCGGAAACATTGATGTTGTTCTTCATGTGGATGGTTCTGTAACAGTTTCTGATAATGGACGTGGAATTCCAACAGGAATCCACTCTGAAGGAAGAACTGCTCTTGAAGTTGTCATGACCGTTCTTCATGCAGGCGGAAAATTTGATAATTCAGTGTACAAAGTTTCCGGAGGGCTTCACGGGGTTGGAGCCTCGGTTGTTAATGCCCTTTCCGAGATGTGTCGTGTTGAAGTTCGTCAAAAAGGACAAGTTCACGTTCAGGAGTACAGAAAAGGTGTTCCCCAAGGGCCTGTTCATGTTGTGGGAACAACTGAAGGAACAGGAACTAAGGTTTGTTTTAAGCCTGATTCAACAATATTCGAAACAACAGAGTACGTTTTTGACATTTTGGCTGGCAGACTGCGAGAATTTGCCTTTTTGAACAAGGGCCTTTGTATTCGTCTTGTTGATGAAATTCGAGATAAATCCGAAGAATTTAAGGCTGATGGAGGTTTGGTTTCATTTGTAGAGTTTTTAAATCGAAACAAAACTCCAATTCATGCGAAACCCATTCATATTCTAACCGAGCGCGACAATGTGAGTTTGGAAATAGCGTTGCAGTGGAATAGCGGCTATTCGGAGTCGGTTTTTTGCTACACAAATAACATCAATAATCCTGAAGGTGGAACTCACCTAACCGGATTTAGAGCAGCCGTCACACGAGTCATTAATCAATTAGCCTCGGGTGATAAAAATGTTCAAAAGATGGGTGAAGGACTTTCTGGTGATGATGCGCGTGAAGGACTAACGGCGATTATTCACGTGAAAATTCCCGACCCTCAGTTTGAAGGCCAAACCAAGGCAAAACTTGGAAATTCTCGTGTGCGAACGATGGTTGAAGGCTCTGCTAATGAAAAAATGAATGAATACTTTCAAGAAAACCCCGATATAGCAAAGATGATAAGTGGAAAAGTGATTGATGCTGCACGGGCGCGTATTGCGGCGCGCAAGGCGCGTGAACTTACGCGTCGTAAGGGCGCTTTAGATCTTTCGGGGTTGCCAGGAAAAATTGCAGATTGTCAGGATCGGGATCCTATTAATTGCGAGTTGTTTATTGTTGAAGGAGACTCTGCGGGGGGGTCTGCGAAACAAGGACGAGATCGAAAAACACAAGCCGTGTTGCCTTTGCGCGGTAAAATTTTGAATGTTGAAAAGGCTTCCGCAGATAAAATGTATGGTAACCAAGAAATTCGGATGCTGGTGCAGGCTCTTGGTACTGGACTTGGTCATAATGACTTTGATGTGAGCAAAATTCGATACCATAAAATCATTATTATGACCGATGCAGACGTCGATGGCGCCCATATTCGTACTCTTTTGTTAACCTTCTTTTATAGACAAATGCGAGAAATTATTGAGCGTGGATACCTCTATATTGCTCAACCCCCTCTTTATAAATTCAAGAAGGGTAAGCTAGAACGATATTTGAAAGATGATAAAGAGCGAGACCACTTTCTGTTAGAGTCGTCAATTTCCGATGCAAAGGTCTTTGATGATAGCGGTTTGGAATTTGATTTGGGAGTTATTAAAAATATGTTCACTTGTGTCGAGCGTTATAAGCGCATTCTTGCGCTTTTGGCGCGCAAGCGCGGTGAACTTGCAATGCAATTTTTTGCTTCATCAGAAGATTTTGTGTCGGGAATCTTTTTTGATGAGAGCAAGCTGAAAGAATTTGTCGCGATATTTACGAGCTTTATTGAGGAACGTGGCGGGCACTGCGCATTAACAATAGCGTTTGATGCTGAACACAATCGTTATTTTGCAAGCGGTATTATTCAGGTGACGGGTAAGGTTGTACGTCTTAAAATAGATGCTGATTTTTTGGAATCGGGCGAGTTTCAAGAACTTCGTCGTTTGCGACAACAATTGGAGAAGACCTATGCTTTGCCGTTGAGGCTGACTAGTGAAAAGAAACCTCCTCAAAGTATTGAATCTTGGACGACTCTCTATGATTTTTTCCTCGAAGACGGGCGTTCTGGAGCCTACATTCAGCGCTACAAAGGATTGGGCGAAATGAACGCTGAACAATTGTGGGAAACGACAATGAATCACGACACGCGTCAGCTTTTGCGAGTAGATATTGAGGACGCAATTGCAGCAGACACCGATTTTGCACTTTTGATGGGCGATGAAGTTCCTCCAAGGCGTGATTTTATCGAGAAAAATGCCTTGAATGTTCGAAACCTTGACATTTGATTTGGGAAGATTGAAGAAAAATGACTCAAATTCTTAAAAATATTATTCCTACAAGTATTAGCGAAGAGTTAAAAAATTCATATCTCGATTATGCAATGAGCGTAATCGTTATGCGCGCGTTACCTGATGTGCGCGATGGTATGAAGCCAGTGCATCGTCGCATTTTGTTTGCAATGTATGAACAAGGAAATACTCACAACAAACCTTACAAAAAGTCAGCTCGTATCGTTGGTGATGTTCTTGGCAAATATCATCCCCATGGTGATACCGCTGTTTACGATGCTCTTGTGCGTTTGGCACAAGAGTTTTCGATGCGTTATCCGCTTATCGATGGTCAAGGAAACTTTGGTAGTATCGATGGCGATAGCCCGGCTGCAATGCGTTATACAGAAGTTCGAATGGCGAAGTTATCAAACTGGATTATGGAATCCTTAGATGAGGATACCGTCGATTTTGGTCCAAACTACGACAATAGCGAACGAGAGCCTCATGTTCTTCCAACTGTAATGCCTCAGCTCCTGGTGAACGGACAGTCGGGTATTGCTGTTGGAATGGCTACTAACATTCCGCCGCACAATTTGTCAGAGATTCTTGATGCGCTCATATTTATGGTGGACAACG
>CAIZES010000168.1 GCA_903932045.1 uncultured Silvanigrella sp.
CATTGCCTTTTGGCGACTCAAAAAAAGCAATCCAGGCAAAGCCGCATAAAGCAAGAACAACACAAAAACAAACCACAAATAACCCGAAAAACTTTGATACGGCATAAGAACCACATCAAAAAAACTCCACACACTTTTAACAGGATTGTCTACGTGGGGAGTTACACTTTGAGCAGCCAGCTTTCCCACAAAAACAAGAAGTGCAAACAAAAAGTACGCCGGCAAAAGACGCTCGGCGCGTTTTTTAACAAACACACCATACTCAGACCACGTGTTGATATTTTTCCATGCGTATCCAGCAATAGCTCCGGAAACAAACATAAAAAATGGCATGTGAAATAAGTAAATTCTATCTTTTAAAATAGGATACCATTCAACGCCCACAGGATTTTCACGTGCAACAATATGGCCCAATACAACAAGAAAGATCCCCAAACCCTTAGCTCTATCAAGATCAAAAAGACGTTCACGCGACATAATTCTTTATCCCATTACACTGTTGGCGTTGGCGTTGCTGTTGGCGTTGCTGTTGCCGTTGGCGTTGCCGTCGCTGTTGGCGAAGGAGGGAGTGCTCCAATGGGAATACATCCCTGGAAGGGATCGTGATTGATTTGAGCGCCACCCGAAAAACTCTGGGCAATCATATGCCCAGTGAATAATCCATTGCTAAACACCAACGATGCCTTTGGAGCAAATAAACTTCCATCAAAACCCATTGCAGACAGAGTCAAGCTAGAAACATCGGGCATATGAATAATAACGTGATTTCGGTTCACACCCTTGTATGAAAAAGAAAAATTCTGCCACGTTAAGCTTTCCGAACCCACAATATTCACAATTGCTGTGGAATTTTCGGGTGCCTCAATATTCATTCCCCAAGAATTTGAGACAGCAGAAGCAGGAACTGACCATACGTTGACATCTGCGCGTTCGCCGTTCAAATTCATTTTACTCTTTGCTCCGGCTTCTTCAACAGAAACGTCACCATTTGCGGTCATGCCACTCAACTTTGTGGAAAAAGCATTCATCAACATCTTTACAGCAGCAAAGTCTAGTACCTCAAATTTTTGTGCAGGACCTGCAGAATTCACAGCCTGAACATCACCAGAACCCGCATATGAAATGCGACCATTGGAAACACTTCCGCGATTGTACGCAAGATTACCGCCAACAATAAGATGATCTCGCGTTGGTTCTGTCGGTAATTTTAAACCAATTTGGTAGTCTTGAAGGCTAACATCGCCACCCGCAATCACACCGCCTTCTGTATCAGACGAAGTCGACGAAAAACCATTCAACATCACTACGTCGTACATATTGTAAATGGAAAAAGGAGCAGGAAAGCACCCTGGTGGAACAACAACTCCCGGTGGCATGGCCCCAGCAGGAATACCAGCCCCATTTAGGAGCGCTTGCGTAAGTTGAGCATTTGTTGCAGCATCATTTTGCTTGCAAGCAAAAAAACAACACATCAAAGCAATCATTAAAACCGGACGACGTCCCTGCATAGTTTCTCCTCAGTCAACACGTTTCTTGGCGTACTTTAGAATTCTTGCCCCAGATTGATTCTAAATGAAGATAACAACCTCTTTGAGAGAAAATCTGCACCCTCGTCAAAAGTCCCACTCAACTAACCTAACAACATCACTAGATTTAAAGTCACAAACAATCGCCACAATTGCCCTTGCAACCTAAAATATCCCCTGATAAACAAGCTCCACATTCCATTTTTAACAGTCAACGGAGGTCGCCCATGAAAAACACCCGCGCTATTGCTGTCAACATTGTTGTCACGATGCTCATACCTTCACTTTCGATATGTGTGTTGGGGTGCGGCGCTATAAATATCAACGCCAACAAATCAACCTTTGCTAAAACCACTGCACAAAGCCTTGCGGCATCGGCTGTTTCCTTTGTCACCGGATCGTTCACTCCCGTGCAAAAAGAGACCGAGACACATATTCTTGTTGTTGGCTATTCAAACGGGCAATCCGACCAGTTTCTTCAATCTGCAGTCAGTAGAGCAAAACGCTATCGTGCGCTCTACCCCGAACGTAATGTTGTATTTATTGCAAGCCCCGAGCTCAACAACTTAAGCGACCGCGATGCACTGGAAAAATTTGGAATTCAGGTCTTGATCAGCGAAGAAAACAGCCTTTCCTCGGAAACGTTAAAAAAACAACTCGCGCCCTTCTCACGCATTGCAAGCCTAGACTTCTACTCGCACAGTGGACCCAACGCTCTGTTTCTTTCGTCTGATGGCGGTAAAATTTCCACGGAATCAAGTCAGGAAATATTGGCAAGCATCAGTTCACAATTTACACAGCAAGCTTACGTCACTCTCAATGGATGCAATGCTGGACTTTTTTTAGCACCTTTGCTCACGCAAGTTTGGAATGTTCCCGTTTCCGGCGCTGCCGAAGGAACAAATTTCCAACAACTCCATAACAACAACCTTTGGTACTTCAACGATGCCGGAAAATTTCCAGATGGTGGTTGGGCACAAACGAACAATATTTCTTATTCAACCCCAATTGCCTGCAAAGATGGTGGCTGTTACCGCATGAAACCCGAAGGCTCACCCTACGAGTTTAAGGGTGGCAATTCTCAGCAACTCGGATTGGGATTTTACAAGTTTTTCTGCTCAAAAAATATCTCGCAAGAAAGCTGCGAAGCGCGCATGGCCTTGAGCCTTGTTTCACAGCCCTCTGTGGTTGCCCTCAACGAAGAATCCAACGAAGACCACTTTCGAAGCGTGCTTCTCGACTTTATGTGTCCAAACGAAATCAATCCGGAAGTACGAAACAATTGTGTTACAAATACCCTGAGCGCATCAAAAAATGGAATCAACAATTATTCTCCATTTCAAGGGCAGTCTTTGCAATGTAACTTTCAAAAATGCGAGTTCAACTTTTCGTGTAAGGCCGAGCAAAAAGACAAATCTGATGTTTCAAAATGCGCCATTGGCACTACAAACACTTCAATTGCAACAACATATATGGCTGAATACAATTCCTATATTCGCGGTTTTCAGGCACTATCAAAACCAACCCCTGTTCCAAACCCAACCCCCAATCCCACACCAACACCCGTGCCGCCATCCCCGCCCATGGGACGCTGCCTAAAATCACCCCTCGCAAGCGCTAGCGAGTTTCAGGTGACGCTAAGGAACTCCTGGAATGCAACAGCATCGGATATTGAAGGCCGAGCAGCGGTTGGTGGCGACGTTCATCTTCAAGATTATTCCATTGGCGCAAAACTGCAACGAAATCCGGAACGCTCCGATCTTTTGGTAGGCGGCTCTCTTTGGTTCAATAGGGGCAGCATTGCAA
This sequence comes from uncultured Silvanigrella sp., assembly GCA_903932045.1. Lineage (GTDB taxonomy): Bacteria > Bdellovibrionota_B > Oligoflexia > Silvanigrellales > Silvanigrellaceae > CAIZES01. The sequence goes on from CAIZES010000168.1 coordinate 3,333, forward strand.
ATGGCTTCATTACCGCTCAAACCATAGCATTTCTCGACCACCTAGGCACCGCAGCCCCCACAAGAATCGAATCCAGCCTTTCGCTTGATAAGATTTTTGCTAGCGTCAACAACGTTTCTGCACGCATTCAAACGTTGCCACAAACGGGAAACGTTCAAGTAAGCGACTACGGAATTCCCACTGTCGGATTGACTTTGATAGGAGAAAATACTCTTTCCAATGTGTACGACATCGATTCAAACGTACTCGCCCGTGCGCACTCACTCCGCATTCAACAACCTGCAGGCTCAACGGCTATCATCCGCATCTTAGGAAAAAACGTGCAGCTTCAGCGTTTTGCCACCGACGCTGCAGGCATTCCCAACAGCCGCATTGTTTGGGCAGCTTCCGAAGCCGAAAATATTTTCATTAACAGCATAGGAATCACAGGCATATTTATTGCTCCCAAAGCTTTTGTACGCTTTAGCAACGGTCTCATCACCGGACAAGTTTTTGCAATGAGTTTGGAAGGAAACGGCCAAATCAACCTCAATCAATTTGAGGGCTGCATTCCTTACTAGCCCTGTCTTCTACGGCTTGCTCTACGGCTTGCTCTACGGCTTGCTCTACGGCTTGCTCTACGGCTTGCTCTACGGCTTGCTCTACGGCTTGCTCTGCTGCTCGCACCACCGCACAGCCTTATCTACCGTACAGCCTTTTCTACTGCACATCTCACTCCATGGGAAAATAGCTCAATTCTGTGAAACTTTTCCACGTTCTCTCGCGCCTTCTGTCCTATTTTTTCACAAAGTGCTTTGTCGGCCACCAAATGTTCCATAAGCTCCCGCAAAGCGACTGGGTTTTGCGGTTCAACATAAAATCCATTGACTCCGTTTTCAATAACGTCAACTTGCCCAACTATTTTTGAACAAATAACAACCTTTCCCATGGACATTGCTTCAAGAATAACGGTAACTCCATTATCCGTGTCGTTGGGTAAAACCGGAACAACAACCACTGCCGCCCTATCATAAAGATTCCGAAGGTCTTGCGCCGAAAGCGGACGAACAACAACATTTGAAGGAAGTTCGCTTGCAATTTCTTCGGGAGAAGAGATACAAGCTTTTACTCCCAATTTCGTGATACGAATTTCTTTTGTCGCAATAAAAGCGTGAAGATGCGTGCCTTTCATTGCTTCAATGAAAGTGTCGTAATCCCGCATTTCTGAACCCACAGCAGCAACCAAGTTATTCTCAAACTCTACGCCTTCCTGGTGCTTCCAAAAACGATCGTCCACAAAATGCGGCACAAAAAAAATTCGATCCTCGGGAATTCCAATTTTTTCAATTGCGTAACGCCGCTGAACCGAACTCCAGGTGACAATGCCCGAGATTTTATTCCCAAGGCAACGAAGTGCTCGTCGCACAAGCGGCTTTGACATCCAGTACAACATGGCCACATGGGGTTTTTTATCAAGCGAGATCCACTGCAAAAAACTGAATGCAACGCTAATTTGCTCACTCCACGTTACAACGGCATCAAAGGAATGCCTCTTTCTAAAACCTGCAACAGCAATAGTCCAAGGTTTTGGTAAAAAGCAATAAAGGAACTTTAAGTAAAAATCGGACTCCATCACGTCTAATAAGTTCACAACGTCGGCGCCTAAAACTTCTGGAAAAACGTAGGTCCGAAGGGCATTTCCCGATTCAGCAACGATGCGATCTGCCCCAGTCATCACCCTTGGATTTCTTCCACCCACCAATAGCAACACCCGCATTGCGCAAATCCTCACCCAGTGAAGTCCAACCCTGCAAAAACAATCTCACATTCAGTTTTGCCTAAAAAAAAACTTTAGGATCGGCAAAACCTGCCGATGTCATAGGCGATGAGTGGGTTACCCAGACGAGCACCAAACTCCCTGGCTTGGATAACGGTGCATCCTGATACCCAGAACAGAACTTAACAAAAGGTCATGAAATAGCATTCAGGAAAAGGAGAAGGCAAAAATGGCTTCAAACGAAAATTCCAACAACAACGCATTTCGCTGGCTTCCCGAACCCAATTCTCAGTTTCCAGCATTCAACGTAGACAGCGGGCCTGTATCGGAATTCTTAATATCCATGGATGCGCCACAGAACACCAAATCGCGAGCACATTGGCTTCCCGCACAATCCGAAAAGCTGCCCGACAGACGAGGCCACGTTCGTGCAAGCCTCGGTCGCCGCGAACGTCAGCGGTTGAAACAAGATGAACTCATTCTCTCCTCCGACTCACCAGAAGTTAACATTATGCAAATTCCAACTGCATATGCAGTGAGCAAGAGACTTCTCGATATTGGGGGTGCACTTGCAGGAATTATGGCTCTTTCTCCTCTTCTCGTAGGTGTGGCGTGTTTCATCAAACTCGATGGTGGTCCCATTTTCTTTTCTCAAGACCGTGTTGGTCTGGGTGGTAAAAAATTTAAAATGTGGAAGTTTCGGTCCATGGTTGCAAATGCCGAAGCTTTAAAGGAGAGGCTTGCGGCGCAAAACGAATCGGGCGGGCCAACGTTCAAAATGAAAAATGATCCACGAATTACGCCCGTCGGGAAGTTTATTCGCAAATATAGCATAGACGAGCTTCCTCAACTGTGGAATGTTCTTGTTGGAGACATGACAATTGTTGGCCCCCGACCTGCACTTCCCAAGGAAGTTGCCTCATACAGACAATGGCAAGCACAGCGACTTGCAGTAAAACCAGGCCTCACTTGTATTTGGCAAACAAGTGGTCGTAGCACAATTCAATTCGACGATTGGATGCGCATGGACATGCGTTATATGAAATCACAAGGATTTGTTGCCGATGTGAAGCTCATTACAAAAACAGTATCGGTGGTTATCAAAGGCGACGGGGCGTACTAGACCTTCCTGCAAAACATTGTCGTCCCACCAAAGCAAGACGAAACTGCCATGCTAGTCCGCTTTATCGAAAGCACTCGGTGGAATAATCTGCTCAACCCCGTTCGGAGGAATCCAACCTAACTGTATGGCAAGCATGTAACGAGGGCCTTGAAAATAATCTAAAGTCAGATCATGCCGCCCTGGGGTAAGAACAATGTCCCGACTTTCCATCCGCACCGGACTGTGTTGTCCGTCATTATCTAAAACCTTATTGCCATCAATAAGCAGGCGCGCTCCGTCGTCGCTCGTTATTACAAATTTGTATCCGTTGCCCATAGGGTCCACTCTGGGAACAATGAGTTTTGCACGGTAACGGATAGCGAAGTATTCTGTTAAAATTTGCCGTGTCGAAGGATCGAGCGTTCCGGGAAATCCTTGCGTAAAGGCACGCGGCGACACATCAATCTTGTCTGGACACAAAGTTTGTACCTTTACCAGGTCCTCAACAAAATCTGGAAGATGGCAATTTGGTGAAGTCTGAGTGCTGGGATCATTATCAACCCAAACTGGACAATTCTTCCGGAATACGGGCGCAAATGTAACTGTCGGCGCATAAACTGTAGCTACAATTGTATAATTACCTGAGCTGCCTGAGCTGCCACAAGGATCACCAAAGGTTGAAAGAGGTGTCGCCGTTGGACTAGGCGTTGGACTAGGCATTGGACTAGGCGTTGGACTAGGCGTCGAACTTGTTGCCTGCCCTGAGGGAGAACTTGTTGCCTGCCCTGATGGAGAACTTGTTGCCTGCCCTGATGGAGAGCTTGCAGTTGGACTGGGCGAAGGTGTTTGAACATGCCCATTCGCATCATTTTCACCTTGCGAAGCTTCATTGCCCGACACTTGCGAGCCGCTATTTTGCGATTGCGCAACCGGGGCATTACTGAAGAATTGTGTTTTTCTTGAGCATGCCACCGTTGATGATACCGTCGAAAATAGACTAACAAAAACCAAAGACAACGAAACGTTATTTAAAATCCCGTACCGAAACCGCATACACATATTCCTTTCTTTCAGAACGAAAGGCACCTTGTTTTGGGAAGACTTCTCCTACATCACCACTATCGACATATTTAAAAATAACTTGAACCAAATAACTTGAACCAAATAACTTGAATGTAACTATCAAGCGATTCTGTCCAGCTTAACTATCAAGCGACTTTGTCCAAATGGCGTATCATTACTCACACAAAGGGGGGATCGTTCTTACAGGACTTCAGATAATATTCGTGTGCGGAACCCGTGGGTCGGTTTCTGATGGTTGGCAGGAATTCTGCGAAAAACATTAAAGCAAAGCTCAAAAATCCTCTTGAGTGTAGGGTCCTTTCAAAACATCTCCCACAGTAGCCGAGGCAACAACTGCAATTTTCATCTCAGAAACTTCTTACTTTGTTCCAGCATTTGCCTGAAGCAAAATTTTGCAAATATGCTCCAAGCGTTCCACGTGCTCAAAGGCATCCCAAGGATCTTTTCCCACCGAACACACTCCATGATTTTCTTGCCCCACAATATCGTAAGCAATTTCTTGCCAACTTTCCATTATTTGATTGGAACTTTGCGGATGAACATTTGAACCTCTTCTAAGGTTCTTATTGGTAAATTCTGCGAGCTGAATGGAACCAGCCTCGCACACCGGAACCGTAGGTCCCACACGCGTATAACGTTTGAGTTCGGGAAAACTTTTTGAGGCTTCTACGATATCAATTCCAGCATACATGGCCGCCACCGTGTAGGTGGGATGCACATGCACCACGCAGCGCGTTGTTTTAGCGTCCGACAAGATATAACGATGCATATGAAATTCCGTTGAAACCGGAAAATTTGCAGGAAGCGCATCAATGTTCAGTTTGATAATGTGTTCGGGGTGAATGGTGTTTTTACGAACTCCTTTAGGCGTGATGTGCATAAATGACGAAATTTGACCTTCGAGCGACATCCTGAGTGAGACGTTTCCATCTCGCGTGGTAATCCAGCCTCTACGATAGCATTCTCTCAATACCTCACCAACTGCTGTCAACATTACACTTCTCCAGTATCAACTTTTATATGTGGCCCATGCATTATGCATCGCTCAATAGGATCTTTTGTGAGGAGCCATGTTATTGTCGAGGGTGAATCGGGCAACGACCAAAAATTTCCGCCAGGTTTTTCACTGTTGTTTGGAATTAAGGGAAATGCATCAGCGTGCGCAGTTTTTCGCCAATTTCTTCGGGCGTGGCTGCAGAACCATATCGTTCCAAAACTTCACCGGTAGGGCTTACTAAAAACTTAGTAAAATTCCACTTAATGGACGCGCTTCCCAAAACGCCAGTTTTTTGAGCCTTGAGATATTGGTACAAGGGATGGGCGTTTTTTCCGTTCACTTCAATTTTTGAGAAAACCGGGAACGTTGTTCTAAATGTTAAAGAACAAAATTCTTGAATTTCCTCGTCGGTACCTGGCTCTTGTCCGCCAAATTGATTGCAAGGGAAGCCAAGTACAGTAAAGCCATGGGGACCTAATTCCTTTTGTAGCTGTTCTAGCCCTGCGTACTGCTTTGTATAGCCGCAACGGCTTGCTACATTCACAATTAAAAGGTACTTTCCCTGATATGGCTCCAAGGTTGTTTCTGTTTTATCGGCCTTTAAAAATTTAATTTTGTAGATTTCAGCCATCGAAAAATCCTCCTTGATATGTGACAATTTTATTTAAAATATGAAAATTTTCTCAAAATACAAATTTACCTCTGCATGATTCCCACCTGTTGCGATTTTACTCAACGGCACGTAGAATCCCATTTGTTCTTCTTGCCAGAACCCTAAATAAAAATATAAAGCACGAGGCTGTGTGTGAAGAGTTTTGAAACCTACGTTTGCCTTTTGCGCGGAATAAATGTCAGCGGTAAAAATATCATCAAAATGGAAGCGCTTCGAGAATCTTTTCAAAATTCTCGCCTGCAAAATGTGCAAACCTACCTTCAAAGCGGCAATGTTGTTTTTCGTGCTCCAAAAAAAAGTTGCCTCGACATTCAGAGCAAGATTTCTAAAATCATTGCAGACGATTTTGGATTTTCTCCTTTTGTTCTTGTAAAAACTGCGCACGAATTGCAAATCATTGCCAAAGAAAATCCATTCTTAAGGGACAACGGTATTGATGCTAAAAAACTTCACGTTACATTTTTGTCGCAAACACCAAATCAAGCCACGTTAAAAAATATGAACGCGATTGACGCCAAGTCTGATACCTTTTTTTGCACCGGTGATATTGTCTATCTTCTTTGTTCTGAAGGTTATGGACGCACAAAATTATCAAATAATGCCATTGAACGCGTTTTGAACGTTTCCGCCACCACACGCAACTGGAAAACATTGTGTGCGTTAAATCGAATTTGCGCAGGAAAAGCGGCACAGGGGTGACAACGAACCGAGCATCCATTCTGCTCCCAGCCTGCTCGATCTCAAATCTGCAAAAAACAGCCGCCCGATGTCATGGCCAAATTTCGCCCCCCCTCTTTCGTCGGGACGAAGTCTGAAATTTTGCTGTTCTCTTTGCTGTATTTCGCCATCACAAAGTTCGCCTATAATTTGCTCAACACCCCAATTTTCGATAACCCCTTTTTCAATTATCTTTTGATGATTTTGGTGCATCCAGCGGAGCCCCAAACGCTGCTATGGTTCTTGCAAATTCATAAAGCACCACCTATCAATTTGTCGTAATTTTTGAGGTCCGGTATACA
>CAIZES010000169.1 GCA_903932045.1 uncultured Silvanigrella sp.
CTCCCTATCTTTTGCCTTAATTGCAGTGATGGCATGCAACGTATAGCCCCCGCTGGCGGCACACCGGTCTCCGGTATTCTCGTATTCTGTGTCGCTGGGCCAAAGGCGAGATCTTGAAACAAAAAAACCCGCATTTTAAGCGGGTATTTCCATTTTATGGCGGAGAGAGAGGGTTTTGCTCCTCAACTTTTCAAGTATCGAATTGCAAATAGTTTTTTACGCGTACCAATCACTTCTAACTGGTGCCACTTCTACTGAGTTCTACCGAGTTCCACCGAATTGTACTCTGCCGTGTAGCACTCTGTAGCAAATCGAAGGTCTATTTTCGAAAATGGTAGAGAGTTTTGCTATCGAACCTCGATTGCCTGTCGTTAATGGGCTAAAGTAGGCGGGTCTCGATATTAAGATTGACATGTAAACCCTTTGGGTTTACTCTTCTGAAGAGGGCGAAAAGGTGGGAACACGCGTTGACATCACTCTGCAGACTCTAAAGGGGCTACAAAAACTTCGAGTCCCTCAAGTGCGTAGGAAGTTTTTCCTGTGGGTGAGCGAGGTTGCAAACCAAGGGTGTTCTTGAGACGCGTCGACGCCCCGGGTGGCACGATGAACCCCTCAGAGGAAATCGAGCTGGACAGCACTCGGTTAGGCTAAATGATCAATGGCGAGCTATCTACTGGGAAAAAGATGGCACCGTTTGCATCGAAGTTATTGAGGTAACGCCACATGACTATTAAACGCGCAGAGCATAAATCAGTAAGAGCAATTGAAGCTCTAAAAACCATGTGGGCCAAGGAGTCATTCGGAACGTTTGTCCGTTCTATTCGAGAAAGTGACAACATTTCGCAAGCGGAGTTGGCCCGCCGCCTTGACGTTTCCAGGCAGTTTTTGAATGCCATCGAGGCCGAGCGAAAAGCTGTTGGCGTGGAATTCGCGTCCCGCATAGCCGACGCCCTTGGTTATTCCGAAGAGCTGTTTCTGGAGCTGGCAATTCGCGATCAGCTGCTTCGTGCCGGAAAGAAATTCACGGTTACCCTTAAGGCTGGGTGAGAACTAGGAGAGCGATTTCTTGAACATCACGTACCGAAACATCGACTTTGGCTCCGACGCCGATTGCGCTTTGCTCGCCAAGTGGGCCAACGATCCCGAAATTCGCCATTTAGCAACACTATAGGTCAGGAAGAATTATTTTCGAGTCGCAATTGCGCGCTGCTAGTGTGAAGTGAGAATTCTTGCTTCGCGATGGACGATCCCAAAATCGTTCCAGGCAAGCCCGTGCTCCTGTTCCCATGCACGAAGCGCATTTCGCCATCCAGTCCGGTCTCTTAGCTTGCAGCTTGTTGTTGCTGCAATGAGTGGCCACATGCCGACATAATGCGCGCGACAGAATGTCTTATCGCTCCAAAACCGGAGGCAATCGAGACTCTGCTCGTCAGTGACAGACACGAACTCGCGCGTGTCCTCTTGCGAAATTCTGCCCCAACGCGCATCCCTGCGCAGGTTTGCCGCTCGTTCAAGAGACCATCCCGTCGCCGTCATCAGGGCAGCGATGAGCTCTTCGTGCGAGGAGATATAACCCCGATTTTCTGGAGGGAACGCTTTGACCAATCTGCTTCATAAAAAAATCATCTGCTCGTCCATCAAAACTAAATTCTCTTTCTTTTCGGTGGCTTCAGTAAAGGAGTAGAGTCAGTTGACGGCGTCATCTCAATTGCCGTAGCATAGTTGTGGGATTTCATGAAATTCCACAATCGAGGTATTGAATGTACAAAAGAAAAGTCAACATCTCTAATTTATTGAAAAAAAAGTCTCATTTTCTTTTCGGGCCACGCTACGTTGGAAAATCGACGCTCATCCGTGAGCAAATTAAAGATGCCATTGTATTTGATCTACTCGAAGCAAAAACTTATCAAAAGCTCCTTAAACACCCTTCGTTTATCGCTGAAACCTTGCCCCAAGGCGAACATCCCATCGTTGTGATAGATGAGGTTCAACGTCTTCCTGAACTCCTCAACGAAGTGCATCGCCTCATCTTTGAAAAAAAGGCTACCTTTTTATTAACCGGCAGTAGCGCCAGAAAATTAAAACATGGAGCTGCAAACCTGCTTGCAGGCAGAGCATGGGAGGCCCGCCTTTTTCCTTTAACTTTCACTGAAATCAATGAAGGGACTGACGTTGAAACAACAAAAGCGTTGCCAAAATTTGATCTTTTGCGATACCTCAACCGAGGCGGGATTCCAGATATTTATCTTAGCGAAGATTTTAATACGGAGCTTGTGAATTACGTTAATCTGTACCTGAAAGAGGAAGTCAAAGCAGAGTCACTTACGCGCAATATTCAGGCCTTCGCCGAATTTTTGGAAATTATTGCTTTGCACGACGCTCGTGAGGTTAATTTTGAAGCGATGGCTTCTGATTGCCAAATTTCGACAAGCACTTTGCGTAACTATTTTAAAATCCTTGAAGACACACTCATTGGTTTTTCGATTTCTGGTTATACAAAGACCGTCAAAAGAAAAGCAACTGCCCGAATAAAGCATTTCATGTTTGATTTAGGGGTTAGTAACTGCCTAGCGCATCGAGAAATCAGTGATCTTCAGTCAGAAAATGCGGGCCATGCGTTTGAGCACTTTATTGCATTGGAGCTCCGCGCCTTTCTTGCTTACACTAATTCTCGCGAACAACTTACGTATTGGCGCTCCACAAGCCAAAAAGAGGTTGATTTTCTCGTCGGAGATTCGCTTGCCATCGAAGTTAAGTCGACAACGTACGTGACCAACCGACATATCAGTGGGCTTTTGGCCCTCCGCGAAGAAAACATTTTTAAACGATATATCGTTGTTTCACGAGATGAGCAAAAACGAAAATTCAGCAACGATATTGAGGTGTGGCCGTACCAAGAATTTTTGCAAAGCCTCTGGAACAATGAATTTTTTTGAAGAATGCAATTTTGGCTTTCTTTGCAAAGGTTTTGTTTTTGACGGGATTATTATTGGCGTGTTGTTTTATTGGCATGTTGGTTTGTTGACTTCGTTGCAAATTCGAAACGTTCTATTGTGCTACGCTTTATTTGTTATCTCATACGCGACAGTGCTGCCTTTCAAGACTTCTTCAATTTTGCCCAACGGATATTCGTTCGCCACGTTCCATAGTCCTCAATGATTTGCGCTCTTTGTCAGAACTTGTTGGAGCACCCCCGATCGGGCATAGACGAATTTTTGGGGCGGGCCATTTTTTGTTTTTGCGAGAGATTCTGAGTTACGATTTTTGATTA
>CAIZES010000170.1 GCA_903932045.1 uncultured Silvanigrella sp.
AGCGCCCAGTAATTCTTCTTGTGATAAAACTTGTGTGTTTCGGCTTACCAATTCGCCAACCCCATTGCGCATGGCTTCAAGGTTCTGAGAACGGAATGAAACAAGAAGGTTTTTTAGAACTTTTCGAAAATATCCGAATGAAAGCGTAGTGCTTAAGGCTATTGCCTGCGATAATACGTGATGAGAGCATACGAACCCGAGGCCGGCTGCAAAAATCGGCAAGCCTAATGCAAGTGGCAAAGAGCGAATCAGATCGAAACGAGTTTGAATCGGCGGAAATCTTTTTTTGTATGCGTTGGTAATTTTTCCCATCCACACCACAGGGTGAATGGGAAGAGGAAGTTCTTTAAAAAAAAAGTCAATGAGAAGTGCACCACTTAAAGCTGCAAAACTTACGCCTATCGAGTGGCTACTTGAGGTGAACAAAGTTGCAAGAATAGAACTTGCAGGATGTTCTTCTGTCACAGGGTGTTCTCCGATGCAAGCCAGCGCGCAACTTCCATTGCGTGATATGTGATAATGATATCTGCTCCAGCGCGTTTTATGGAGGTTAAAATTTCCATCGTGGTTCTTTTTTCGTCAAGATATCCTGCTCCGGAAGCAGCCTTTACCATGCTGTATTCGCCACTCACGTTGTACGCAACAATGGGAAGACTTGTGTTTTGTTTTGCTTGCGAAATAACGTCGAGATAACACAGAGCCGGCTTCACAATTATGAAATCGGCACTCTCGGAAACATCGGCGGCAATTTCTCTCAGAGCCTCTTGTTTGTTTGCAGGGTCCATTTGATAGCCACGCCTGTCGCCAAATTGTGGTGTTGATCCTGCTGCATCGCGAAATGGGCCATAAAATGCAGATGCATATTTGGCTGCGTAGCTCATAATGGGAGTATTCACAAAACCGGCTTCATCGAGAGTTTTGCGAATAGCAGAAACCCGTCCATCCATCATATCGGAGGGAGCAACAATATCAGCACCAGCTTTTGCATGTGAAAGCGCAACTTGAGCGAGTCGTTCAATTGAAGCGTCGTTTTTGAGTTCTCCGTTTTCTTTCAAAAGTCCGCAGTGCCCGTGTGACGTATATTCGCAAAGACAAACATCGGTGATAACACACAAACTTGGGAACTTTGTTTTCAGAAGACCTGTGGCCTTTTGTACAATTCCATCGTCAGCAAACGCGGATGTGGCGTGCTCATCTTTGTGCAAAGGTATTCCAAAAAGAATGACTGCAGGAATTTTGAGGTTAACAATTTCTTGTGCAATTTTTGGAAGATCATCTAAAGTGTGCCTGCCCTGACCCGGCATGGCTGTTATTGCGCTGCTATGCGCTTCTTCGGTGATGAATAAAGGATATACAAAATCGCGAGCGCTAATTTGAGTTTCTCTTACCAGATTTCGAATTGATTCAGAATGTCGGGTTCTGTGCCCTCGAAAGAAATTCATTTTTTGTCTCCCTTGAAATACTCGCAAATAGCATCAACAAGTGCGGGTGCTGTATATTCTTTGGCTTCTACTGCAACTTCTAGTCCTGCGTTGCGTGCAGCTGCAGCGGTAATGGGTCCAATGCATGCTACTGGTGAAAGCGCATTTGGTGCATTTTTTAAGAAGGATTTTACCGTCGATGGACTGGTCAAAATCGTCATGGAAAGAGTTGTCATGTCGGGCAGACAAATGCTCTCATGCAAGGTTTCGTATACAGGAATAACAATTGGTATGGCGCCTCTTTCCGTTAGCACTTTGTCTAGGATGTCACGCGATTCTTTAGCCTTAGCAATCACAACACGCTTGCCTTGAATATCTGGCAGTTCGGCAGCGAACGCATCGCCCACAAAAGCGGAGGGGACAAAATCAACTTTTAAGCCTTTATCGCGGAGTGTTTGTGCAGATGCGGTTCCAATGGCTCCGAGTTTTGCCTGTCCCAGTGAGCGAATATCTTTACCAATGCTGTCGAGTTGACTGAGTAATGATGGAAGTCCATTTGCTGACGTAAAAAGAATCCAGTCGGCTTCGGAAAGAATTTGAGGTAAATTTTGTTGTGCGGGAAGGGTTTTTATGGAAATCAATGGACGAGAAATGGCGTGAGCTCCGGCGTCTCGAAGAAGCTTCAAAATTTCATGTGATTGGTGTTGCGGGCGTGTGACAAGAATTTTGCGACCGGTCAGAGGTAGAGCCTCGCGCCAGGCAAGTTCCTTTCTCAAACTAACCACATCACCTACAATAATGATGGCTGGAGTTTTTGTATCATTTTGCTTTGCCAGGTCTGCAATGGTTTCAATTGTTCCTTCAATCACCCGCTGTTCTGATGAGCAGCCTTTTTCAATAATTGCTACAGGTGTGTTTGGTTTTTTTCCGTTTTTTATAAGATTTGTTGCAATTTTATCGATATTCCCGTGACTCATTAAAAAGACTAGAGTGTCGCTTCCGAGTTGCTCTTTTGTCCAGGGTGCTTCGCTATCTCCACGCCTCATGTGGCCTGTGATAACGGCAAACGACGAGGCTGCGCGTCTATCTGTCACTGGAATTCCGGCATATTCCGGAACGGCTATTGCCGAAGAGACACCGGGCACAAATTGAAAAGGAATATTTAATGAGCGAAGATGAGAGCCTTCTTCGCCACCTCTACCAAAAACAAAGGGGTCGCCGCCTTTTAAGCGCACAACGGTTTTTCCCTTAAGAGCATGTTCTGCGAGGAGGTTGTTGATTTCGCCCTGTGGCATGGTGTGATTGCAAGATTGTTTGCCAACAAACACGAGTTGTGCATCGGACTTAACATGCGCGAGAATGTCCTCAGACATAAGCTTGTCGTAAAGCACGACGTCTGCAACATTGAGAATTTCTAAGGCTCGTAATGTGAGGAGGGAGGGGTCGCCCGGTCCAGCGCCAACCAAAAACACCGAACCCGTTTTTGATTTTTTTTGCATGTTGCATCCTTCCAATTTGAGGGCTCTCGCAGGGACTTGTCGTTTTCGTTTCCTGTCTTAACTAAAGTTTTGGTTAAGGCCAACCGATACGGATAAAAGAAGCGTGTTGCGACGGGTTCTCCGAGGGGGTTATGAGCTCAAAAGAACGGTTTCTGGAAAAACAGTTTATGGATGGCTGCCGTCTTATCTCTGTTGTCGCTGCTTTGTGCGGATTGGGTTTGTCTTGCAAGCCTTCTGGGTTCTTAGGGGTTTCTCCCGACAAACGAACTCCGTACATACCCCCAAAGCAGGTGGATACCGTTGCTACGGGTTCTATTCTTTTGAGTTGTGATCCACAGTCGCTAACAGTCATACGCGGAAACACAAATGTCATGGGAGTGCCTGTTTCGTTTCAAAGCTCGTGCTCCGATTCTGTTGTGACCTCTGATTTTGTTTCGGCAAAGCGTCCCGTAGATATCGTTTTTGTTTTGGACGTCACAAAGAGTATGCAACCCAATATTGACGCTGTGAAAGCAAATGTTGTTGATTTTGCCAAGCGCATCGGTAGCAAGGGGTGGGACGCTCGTTTTTCTGGAGTCGCCTATCGCGACCCTCCTGGAAGCACTCCTGGGCACATTGGTGATCCCATGTACGAACTCCTTTATTCTACGGATTTTATGGATGATTCCGCGCTCGAAAACGAAATTTCTTCTGGAAAACCGGAGTGGATTGCCGACGATAAGTCCGACAACCAGGAGGGGGGTCAGGCGGCAATCTCTAAGGCGCTTGATATTCTGACTTCGAGTCGTCGTCCTGATGCTGATGGGGTTATTTTATTTGTTACGGATGCTCCATCATTTGCCGGAAACGATCACTGGAATTTTACGGTGGATTCTTTAGCCAATAAAATGGCAGTAGTGCCTAAGTTGAAGTTTTACCATTCCACCTTGGCTACGTTTGAAGGAAGCCCCGACGCGCTCAAAAAATATGGGAATCTCTCTTCTAATATTTTATGGGTTGGGGATAAATCATATAATATTGCGCGCAACCAAATGGAGGCGTTGCGCCTTGCAGCGGGAAAGCAGGGCGCATGGGTGGAATTTCCGTTAAGGCAAAGTACTTTTGTTGATACTTTGCCGGCTCAGTTTGAAACGGTTACAAATACTGTCCCAGTGGACTGTCGCGTTTCCGAAGCTAAAATTTTGGGACCGACGGGAGCAGTGGTCTTGTTGTATTCAGGTGGTGCCGCTGCGGGTAAAGGAACGTTATCGTTTCAATCGGGTATTATGTCTCCCGGAACCTATACGTATCAGGAAAAACGCTGTTGTGTGAGGACAGATGCAATGCCTCAGACTTGCGAAAAAACACGGGATAGGCAATCCTCCTTGACCATTCGGTAGCAGAACCTTAGTTTGAACTTCTCACTTTTTGAGGAGTTCATTATGTTGCAGCATTTGCATGAAAAAGATTCTAAAGAGTTTTCCCGTTATCAGTCAGCAGCGTTGTTTTCTCGTGCACAAGAGGTGATTCCTGGAGGAGTGAATAGCCCTGTTCGTGCGTTTCGGGCTGTGGGTGGAGTGCCGGCATTTATTCGGCGAGGCGAAGGGTCTCGCGTGTGGGACGAAGATGGTAATTCCTATATTGATTATGTAGGTTCTTGGGGACCTCTTATTTTGGGCCACGCCGCGCCAGCGGTTGTAAGTGCAATTTGTGAAACAGCGCAAAACGGAACAAGCTTTGGTGCCCCAACGTTGCGCGAAATTGAGCTTGCCGAAACTTTGGTGCGGCACGTACCATGCGCACAAATGGCGCGTCTTGTGAGTTCGGGAACCGAGGCGGTTATGACCGCACTGAGACTTGCTCGTGCAGCAACGCAAAGAGATTATGTTTTAAAATTTGACGGTGGCTATCATGGTCACAGCGATGGTCTTTTGTCCAAAGCGGGGTCGGGGCTTGCAACAAACGGATTGCCTACGTCGCCCGGTGTGCCTGCGCAGGCTGCAGCACTTACTATTTCAATCCCATTTAATGATCTTGATGCCCTTTTGCGCGTTGTTGATGTGCGTGGCCACGAAATCGCATGTTTGATTGCCGAGCCCATTCCCGCAAATATGGGTGTTGTTTTTCCGCAGGCGGATTACTGGAAAAAAGCACAACGAATTCTGTCCGAAAAAGGAATTTTGCTTATTTTTGATGAGGTCATTACAGGGTTTCGTCTTGGTCTTTCCGGGGCGCAAGGTTTGCTTGGAATTGTTCCCGATCTTTGTACATTGGGCAAAATCGTTGGTGGCGGAATGCCAATGGGAGCTATTGTGGGCAAACAATCCATTATGTCGTTATTGGCTCCTCGGGGCAGCGTTTATCAGGCTGGAACCTTGAGTGGAAACCCGGTTTCTGTTGCTGCCGGTTTGGCAACGTTAAGCGAACTGGAACACAGTGTGAAGTATTCGGTATTGGAAATTCGTGCTCAGAAACTATCTGATGGCCTATTAAAATCAGCAGAAAAGCAGAATGTTCCTTTGATTGTGAACAGAGTTGGTTCCATGCTGACTCCATTTTTCACTGCACATCCTGTGACTGATTTCTCGTCGGCAATGAAATGTGACACTGCATCCTATTCGGTATTTTTTCATGCTTGCCTGAATAGTGGCATTATGTTGCCTCCCAGCCAGTTCGAAGCCCTGTTTGTTTCCTGGGCGCATAGCGATGCCGATCTCGAAAAAACATTGTCCGTGTTTGATAGAGCGTTGCAACAAGTAGGAGAGAAACAACGTGGATGAAAGTACGCTTCCGTTCTATCCGCTGTTTTTAGATTTGAGTGAGAAGTTGTGCGTTGTTGTTGGCTGCGGTTCTGTTGCTCAGCGCAAAATTGCTGCCCTGGCAAAGTGTGGTGCTCGTGTGACGGTTATTGCTCCTCATGTGGGGGAGGTTCCTACTTCTGTTGTTGTTCATTTGCGCGAATTTCAGGAATCCGATTTGGATGGGGCATTTTTCTTGGTAGCCGCAACAAATGATGCCTCATTAAATCATCGTATCGCGCATCTGGCCAAAGCTCGAAACATTCTTGTGAATGATGTCGATTCTGCTGAGTGCTCCAGTGCATTGGTTCCTGCTATTTTTCGCTGTGGGGATCTTCTTTCTGTTGCGGTGTCTACGGCAGGAGCAAGTCCCATTCTTGCAAGGATAGTGCGCGATGTTATTGGGGCTGTTGTCACGCCGGAGTTTGGGAAAGCTGCCGAAGTTTTGGCGTCATTACGAGCGGAATGGAAACCCACTGCTGAAGAGGTTCTCACTCTTCTGAAACGCATTCGAGAGCAAGAGTCTTATTGAGGTTCAGGGAACGCATTTTGTGTCGCAATTGAGGCTTTGTAAATCTCTTGTATCTTAGAAAACTCACCAACGAATTCTGGCGCATCTTGCATCCACAGGAAGTCGGGACGATCGTCTGACTTCCATGAGCCTCCCAAAATGTTTCCATTTGCATCGAGTTCAACCGAGTAAAGATAGGTGGCGGAACTCGTGCTATCGGAGGCATCTATCATGTTCCATGCGGCCGAATTTTCCACGGCGTAGTTCATGTGCGTCTCAATATCAATTTCTTTCACGGTACCGGGTGCTGCTTGCTCTGATGGAGGTCGTTCGCCCAATACTTGTGTCGAAAATCCTGTAATGGGTTGGTTCCAAACTTGCTTTCCGCGTTCGATGTCGGCAACAAATCCGTTGTGATTTAGGCCAATTTCATTTGCAATGACAACATGAAACGCTCCAGAATTTGTGTCACGGCAGGCTGGGGTATTCTTTTTTTCGGGGTGCTGGTTGAGGTCGACGTTGCAACGAGTTCCTAGCCAGCGCAGAGGAGTTGTGTTGTACTCAGCGTCCACATAAGTCAGGAGTGCTTTGATATCTGAGGAACCGAATGGAATCTCGACATCGTTTGCGCCTTTCAAAAGCACAGGTTTAGGTTCATCAAAATGAAGCGCAGCTGGAGCCCAGCCATGACACAAGCCTTCCCATGAAGCATCATTTTTGCTTGTTCTAAGACGTTCAGCTCGCACGGTGGGGTACGTGTAGTTACCCACGTAGATATCGTACTTCTCTGCTGGAGAAAGCTTTGCCAAATCGGCGGGTCTCATTCCTTTGACTGCATCCAAAGTGGGCGATTCGTAAATAAAATCTAAAGGGTTGCTGTTGTTCCAGCGTGCCGAAATTCCGCCCCTGTTGCTGGGCCAATAGGTGTCCGACCATGCGGTTTTTGTTGTATGCCCATCAAGGTGTAGTTTTTGGAAATTCCTTTCGTAATGTCCAAAGCGAATGGGATTGTTGGCAATATTCCACTTTTCCAAAAATCGGGCCGATCGATCTTGAGTGGTGGCAATTCCACAGGCAGAAAAAACAGAAAGTGCTGGTAGCATAGGCAGCAAAGAATACGATTTCATACGTCACCTCCAATATTGGAGGTGACTTTGCACTCATTGTTCTTTTATTCCAATGGTAATTCCTAAAAAATTGCGACATTAAATCTTGGAAGTGCCTGGAGTCCTCTTGCTTAGGTTGCTAGAATAGGGGTATGTCCGTACTCAATGGCAGGAGCGCTAAGCTATGGGTGTATTTTTAGTAGGAATGAGTCATGCAACGGCCTCGCTGCCGCTTCGTGAGAAGCTTTTTGTTGGTGGCGATCCTGCGCGTGCCTTGCCTCCTCTTTTGTGTGACGGCGAAAATATTAGAGAAATAGCAGTTGTTTCAACCTGTAATCGTATAGAAATATACGCCGAAGCAACTTCAGCACAGCCAATTATTGATGCGCTGGCATCGCGGTTGGAATGTCCTCCCAGTTACGCTGTTCGCTATCTTTATCAACATGAAGGCGATAGCGCCGTTCGTTATCTATTTCGGGTTGCCTCGGGTCTGGAGTCGCAAATTTTGGGCGAAACCCAAATTTTGGGCCAGCTTCTCGAAACTCTTACCCGAGCCCGTTTGCAAGGAACAATGGGGCGCCGGCTTTCGGTTATTTTTGAGAGCGCGCTCGCGGCAGGAAAACGAGTGCAAGCTGAAACGGATATTGGTAGCGGTGGTTTTTCTGTAGGTCGCGTAGCCGTCGAAAAAGCGTTGTCCCATATTAATAATCTTGAGAATAAATCTGCGTTGATTGTAGGGGCGGGCCAAACTTCCGAGCTTATTGCAAGGCATTTGTTGGCGCGCGGCAAAGTTCCCATTTTTGTTGCAAACAGAACTCATGAAAGTGCTGTGGAGCTTGCCGAAAAGTTGGGTGGTAAGGCAGTTTTCTTTTCGGAAATTGAAAATGTTATGAATAACGCAGATGTGGTTATCAGTTCCACGCGCGCGCCGCATCTTGTGATTTATCGTGACGCGGTAGAGCGTGCAATGGAACACCGAAAGGGGCGTCCCTTGGTTTTTATTGATGTTGCGGTTCCGCGTGATATTGACCCTTCTGTGGTTGAAATTCCTGGAGTGAGTTTGTGCAACATCGATGAATTGAGGGTTGTAACTGACGAACAGGAAGAACGTCGTCGGCTTCAAGTTCCACGGGTGGAGCAAATTCTAAACCAGGAATTTGAAAAGTGGGAACATCGTCATGCGGGGATGAATATTGGTCCAGTTATTGCAGCTCTTCATTCTCATTTTGAACAAACGCGAGTGAGTGAGTTGGAAAAAATTTCCGGTGTCTTGAAAACGTTTTCTTCAGAACAGCGGGAAGCCGTAGAGCAAATGACTCGCACTTGGATTGGAAAAATATTGCATTTGCCGGTGACTCAAATGAAGCAAATGGTGAAAGCTGGAAAAGATCCTGTGGATGTGGTTTGTGAGCTTTTTTCGCTTCAAGTTTCTGTTGATGTCAAGGAGAAAGTTTGATGCGCCTCGTTTTGGGTACTCGTGGTAGCTTGTTGGCTCGCACGCAAAGTGAAACAGTGGCGCAATTTTTGCGTGAACGCGGATTCCAAGTGGAAGTGAGAATTTACAAAACTGCAGGCGACATCCATTTGGATCGTCCTCTCTCGGCAATGCCAAACAAAGGAGCGTTTACAAAAGAGCTTGAAGATGCTCTCTCTGCGAGAGAAATTGATCTTGCTGTTCACAGCTTGAAGGACCTTCCGTCTGAGTTTCCACAGGGGCTCACTGTTTGTTACTTTCCCGATCGCCAAGATCCTCGTGATGCTTTGGTTGCTCCCAAAGGTTCTTCTTTATCTTTGAAAAAACTCTCTTCTGGCGTGCGGATTGGAACTTCCAGTGTGCGCCGATCGGCACAGCTATTAGCAGTCAATCCAAATTTTGTATTGTGCTCGCTGCGAGGTAATGTGGACACTCGTTTGCGCAAACTTGATGATGGTGAGTTTGATGCCATTATTCTTGCGGGAGCTGGTCTTGATAGACTTGGTTTTTCTGATCGCATTTCCGAACGCTTAGATCCATTTCAGTTTCTCCCCACGCCTGCACAGGGCTGTTTGGGTATTGAGTTTCGTTCAGATGATTTGCGTATTTCTCAGGTTTTTTCTGAATATCAAAATTCGAGTGCAATTCGATGTGTGAGAGCCGAACGTGCCTTTCTTTCTGTCTTCGGCGGTGGCTGTTCTGCACCGTTGGGGGCTCTGGCCACCGAAAAAAATGGCGTTATCGAACTTCAAGCAGCGCTGTGGAGTGCCGATGGCAAAAACTGTTGGCGTGAAACTCAATCCTCTGAGAATGATCCTGAACAGCTTGGCGAATACGTTGCGAAAAAGCTAAGTGAAAAAGTTCCCGCTATAAAATTCCCGCTATAAAATTCCAGTTATAAAATTCTCGCTATAAGACTCCAACTAGCAAATGCCAACTAGCAAATGCTAACTACCAAGTTTCCACTGCAGAATTGCCCCGTAAAAACAACTATTTCCTTGTTGGCACACAAATTGCTTTCAAAACAAAAACGAACAAATGGTTTGTTCGTATCAATATTTGCCTTCAAAGGGGCTTTTTATGAAAATTGTTTTGAGTAGCGTTTTGCGTGTTTCTTGTGGTTTGGCTTTCTCAACTGTTTTTCTTTTTAATACGGCTTTTGCGGCCATTTGTCATACCGAAACAAGGTGTGCGCAAAAGCAGGTGTGTCGATTCGTTTGTTCTGTTGCTGGCGGGGCAGTGGGGGGAGCTGTTGCTGGTGGCGTTGGAACGGGTGCTGCTGTAGCGGCAGGAAATCAAGTTTGTAGTCAGCTCTGTGAGTTCGTTCCCGACTGCGTCACTCAATATGCTTGCGATCAATATGTTGCTCCTGGTGAGAGCTTTTTTCTGCTTCCATCTGAAGGAGATGATGAGTTGTCTCAAGAATTTGTTAAGGAAATATAGAATGTTTTTTGCACGTTTTTTCTCGCTTATTCTCGTTTTTTTTATAATGGATAGAGTCTTTGAAAATGTAGAGTGTTGTCTGGCGACGAAAATACCTGTTATGTGTGTGGTCGGTGGCTTCTGGGGTTTGTCTTTCAAAAGCATAGGAAAGCATCGTCAGTGACGATCAGCGAAATAACTGCCCCTTATTTGTTCAACGTTATTAATTCCGCGTGCTGCCATTTCTTTCACTAATTCTTCTAATATGAGCTTTACAGCAAGGGGGCCGCGATAAATAAAAGCGGTAAAAATTTCAACAGCCCATGATCCCTTGGCAATTTTTTCAAACACATCAGCCCCGGTGATAATTCCGCCAGACCCAATAACAGGCAGCGCGCCTTTGTGCACGTCCCATGCCCATTCCAAGCACTGATTTGATAAGTTTCTGAGTGGAGCGCCGCTTTGGCCACCTTGCCATGGCAAATCAACTTTGTGAGTGTTTGTTAAAATCGCCCCGGCAAATTTTGCTTCAGAAACGGCTTCGAGCACGTTTTGGAATTCCACGCGCGTCATGTCGGGAGATAATTTTATCCAAGTTCTACCTTTATCTTCGCAGCTCAGAGTACCCGAGAGATTTTGAATAAATTGTGGTGTTGCCAAATCACGCAAGCCAGGAGTGTTTGGTGAAGAAAGATTCACGACAAAAAAATCACACAGGTTTTTGCATTCAGAAAAAACCTTCGCATAATCTTCTAACGCGTTTTTTGCATCGGTGATTTTGTTTTTTCCAGCGTTAACTCCAACAGGAATGTTTAGGTCGCTTTTTTTCAGATTCATCAGGCTATCAGCCATTCTGGCTAATCCCGCATTGTTAAATCCCATAGCGTTTACAAGAGCGAGGTCATTTTTTTGTCGCCATAAACGTGGGCGCGGATTTCCTGGTTGAGGAAGAGGAGTAACGGTGCCGACTTCGACAAAAGAAAATCCAGAGTGAGAGCAGCCAACAACGCACGCTGCGTCTTTGTCAAAACCAGCAGCAAGACCTATGGGGTGAGCAAGAGTTCCCAATCCAGGTAATTTCAGGCCAAGATTCAATCCTTCTGTTTCAAATCTTCTTTGTAATTTCGTGCCGTGAATATTGGGTGCTACTCCGCACTTCAAACACGCAATTCCTATATCATGCGCAAGCTCTGGAGGTAGGCATCGCATTGCGGCGGTTCCGAGGCTCCAAAAATATTCGTTGAGTTTAGCTTCAGCCATCACTTTTTAGTGTCTCCCCATTTTCCGAGCCAAAGTGGAAGAATAAAGGCCAAAAAAATGGGGCCGAGCAAGAGAGCAGTGAAATACCAAATGCGGGCAACTGGTGCGTTTCTACGATTAGCATTCAAAACAAGAATTCCAAGTGCAAGAGCTCCGGCGCAAAGCCACAGCAAGATTCCCAAGCGTCCCATGTGAACCCCTTTCTTAGCGGACAAACTCAATCCAGTGAGTCAAACTCAATCCAGTGAGTCAAACTCCTCCGTAGTAGCACATTTGTTTTTGACCCGTCCAATCCATGTTAATGTGTCTTTCGTTCTTTTTGTGTTGGGGGGAAAGGTCATGGTTCAAAATCAGTCTTCGTCTCAGTTTCAGTTTGGTTGGCGTTCGTGGTTGCCTCAAGATTGGAATTTTAACATGCAAGATAAAGTGGCTTACTATATTGTTATGGGAGTGCTGGCTCTTGTTACAATATTTACGTCGTTTTACACAGTGGAACCCGACGAACAGGCAGTTATTTTGCGTTTGGGGAAATATGTATCTACTGAAGAGTCGGGATTGCATCTTAAAGTTCCGTTTTGGATTGATCAGGCTATTAAAGTTAAAACAAAGCTTATTTTGCAAGAAGAATTTGGCTTTCGTTCCACTGGGAGTCGAGGTCAGCGTACAAACTATTCTTCCGAAAAATTTGACGAAGAATCATTAATGGTTACTGGAGATCTGAATGTTGCTGACGTGGAGTGGATTGTTCAGTTTCAAATTAGCGACCCGCAAAAATATCTGTTTCGCGTAAGAGATCCAAATACAACTTTGCGTGATATATCACATGCTGTTACGCGACGTGTGGTGGGCGACAGGCTTGTTACCGACGTGCTTACCGTTGGTAGAGCCGAAATTTCTGCCGAGGCAACTCGTCTTTTGCAAGAAACACTGGATAAGTATGATATTGGAATTCGTATTGTGGCTGTCAAACTTCAGGACGTAAATCCACCAGAATCTGTAAAGCCTTCCTTTAACGAAGTGAACTCCGCCAAGCAAGAGCAGGAGCAACTCATTAATCAGGCCGAAAAAAATTACAATAAGATTATTCCCGAAGCCAAAGGTGCGGCAGCGAAAATGATTTCGGAGGCTGAAGGCTATGCAATGTCCGTTGTGAATAGAGCCAAGGGTGATAGTGAAAAACTTGATGCCATTATTCGAGAGTATCGGAAAGCTCCCGATGTTACCCGCAGGAGAATGTACATTGATGCGATGCAAGATGTTTTCTCTCGTGTCGAAAATCTCACAATTGTCGATGAAAAGTTAAAGGGTGTCTTGCCTATCTTTGATGGTTCAAAAACATCCGTTGTTCCTATTGGTTCTCCCGGTTCTGTTGGTTCGGGCGATCCTGTACCATCAAAAAAGTGAGGTTTCATTTATGAATAACAAAGATGCTTTGAAATATTTTGTTGGCGCAGTGATTGTTTTCATTCTTATTATGGGTTCGGGATACACCATTAACGAAGGCGAACAGGTTGTGATAACGTTGTTTGGAAAGCCCGTTCGTATGGTAAAAGAAGCTGGAATTCATTGGAAATGGCCTCTTGTTGAAAAGGTTCGCGAAATCGATCTCCGGCTCTTGAACTGGGATGGCTATCCCAATCAGATTCCCACGCGCGATAAAAAGTACATAACAGTCGATACCACCGCGCGCTGGCGTATTGTGGATCCTCAAAAGTTCATTCAATCTGTGCAAAGTCAGCAAGGAGCTCAATCACGTTTGGATGCTATTCTCGATGCAACAACCAGAGACATTATTTCCAGTCACAATTTGGTTGAGGCTGTGCGTAATAGCAATTCTATTTTTGAGGTAGTTCAAAAACGTTCCGAAGGTAAAGATTTTTCGGCAACGTTTATGGACGAAGAAGTTATTGGTGATCTCGAAAAAGTTGAGATTGGCCGCGAGAATTTGGCAAAAATGATCTTGGATCGTGCTTCTAAAGAACTTCTTCCTATCGGAATCGAGCTTATTGATGTTCAAATTCGACGCATTATGTATGAAGCAAGTGTGCAGAAAAAGGTGTATTCACGAATGATTTCTGAGCGTGAGCGTATTGCCGAAAAAATTCGTTCCATTGGCAAGGGGGAACAGGCTAAAATCGAAGGAAAGACAAGTCGCGAGGTTCAAGAAATTCAATCGCAGGCATATCGAACATCGCAAAAATTGAAGGGTGATGCCGACGCAAAATCCATTGCTATATATGCAAGTGTTTTGAACCAAGATCCGTCATTTTATGAATTCACGCGGAAATTAGACGCATATCGTGCAAGTATCAAGCCTGAGACGCGGATCATTATGGGGGTAGGATCCAAGTTCTTTGATGTGATGACTAACGGGAAATAAAGACGTTATCTAACGGAAAACAGGAAGGTTATGTGGCTGCTAAAATTCCAAAACCGCAGTCCACATGAATAACCTCACCTGTAATTCCTGATGCCATATCCGAAAGAAGGAATACAGACGACTTTGCAACGTCTTCTGCGGTTACAGCGCGTCGCAGAGGCGATTTTTCTGCAGATGATGCAATGATATCCTTAATGCCGCCAATGGCAGATGCCGATAAGGTCCGAATTGGTCCTGCGCTGATACAGTTCACGCGAATGTTTTTCTTGCCTAGGTCATCGGCCAAATATCGGGTTGAGCATTCTAGTGCAGCTTTTGCCACACCCATAACGTTGTAGCCCGGCAGCACTTTTTCTGACCCTAAGTATGACATCGAAAGTATCGATCCGCCGTTTTTCAACAGGGGTATCGAACGTTTTGCAACGGCAACAAGTGAAAATGCCGACACGTCAAGTGTGTATAAAAATTGCTCACGTGATGTTTCTGTGAAAGGATTACGCAAACAGTCCTTGTCCGTGTGAGCAATGGAATGCACTACAAAATCTATGGAATCACATTGACGTGAAATGTTTGCAAAAAACTCGTCCAAGCTTGCGTCCTGCGAAACATTGCATTGGTGTAGGGTTGTGTGGGTCCATTCGGTAGTCAGATGTCGAAGCCTTTTTTCCTGCGCATCGCCTAAATAACTAAACGCAATTTCTGCACCTTGTTCTCGGCATTTTTCAGCAACCGCCCATGCAATGGAGTGTTCATTGGCAACGCCCATAATAATGCCACGTTTTCCTTTTAGTAGATTTTCTGCCATTTTTTCTCCCGTTTTTTTGCCGTCGAGTTGTTTTTTAGGTTGATTTGAAAACCGAACTCAAATTCATGCCATTTTTATTATGCAATGTCCGAAATAAAAAAAACCACAGCATCGGGGCTGTGGCGGAAATTGAAACACTTGGGAGTCATTTAGCGAGTTATTTTTAATAATTCGTTCCAGTGGTTACTTTTGCAGCGTCATCGCGGAGAAGGGGGAAGGGGAAATCCTCCGCCTGAACCAGATCCGGGAAAAGGAAAGGGGTTCCTATTGTAGTCAATATAGCAAGTGCCATTGTTTGTCGTGCGTCTGGTAATAGTCGTGGTGAGAGCTGCACTTGCTTTCGATGTTGTAAGGTCGGCTGAAACAAAGTCAACGGTGAAATCGTAGTCTTGTGTGAAGAACGTGGTTTCAACAGATCGAGTGCCATAAAGTGTATAAGATTCCTGATGACAGTCCTCACGTTTGAGTTCGGGGTTGAAAACGCAAACATTGCGATACCGAATTTCAGTGCAGCTTTCTTTGCCATTAATGGTATCTGTGTTGCTATTTTGATTAACTAGGTGAAAGCGTAATCCAACCGATTGTTTTGTGAGTTCCGTACCTACTACATAGTCGTTCGAAGAAAGAAGTGCCCTCGCATTTTCTGTTTTTACTCCCAAATGGAACGTTGCCGTGTTGCCGTTTGTGAGTTTTGCTCGTAAAACGAGCCAGCCATGTCCCTCGTCGTTGAAATCGACGGCGGCTATGGAAATTGTGGACCCCGGAATAACAACTGGCGGTTCTGCTACAGTCTTGGGAAATACAATTTCACCTATTTTTTGAATTTCATCTTCAAAAGAGGCGCAGTTTGGAGTTTCTTTGAGCGTATTTTTTTCGCCGGCAAACAATGTGTGTCCGCCGGATTGAAGACGGCTAACAATGTCGTCAAGGCGTCGTCTGAGGTCAGCAGCTTTTGCGCGTTGATCAACGGAAAGCATGGATTCAGGTGCACATAGTGCAAGATCCCCTTTGAGTCCAAGCTGATCGGCAAACGAACCAGCGGATTTTTTTGGAGCCGGAGCAGGTGCGTCTTTTCCAATTTGAACCCCACCTCCTTTGTCCATGTTGACCTGAAATGGGGAGCTCGAAGAAAAAGATTTCAAAAGAGTTGTAACCTGATCGTCTCCACATCCAATAAGTGCCGTGACAGAAATAAAGGGCATACATCGCAACGCAATTTTTCGGTTCATAAATATCGTTCCTCCTTAGTAAGACAATAGCAGCAGCACGGTGTTTGAAGTCTTTGTAGAAATAGACTTCCACCGAAAGCTAGCATATTGGCTACCTGGCCACAACAAGAAAATGAAGCTCCCGTGAATAAATTTTGTGCTGAAATGAACTTGGTGTCTTTTACAAACATTTTCCGGTAATTAAGGTGTCTGCATTGGTAGAAGTGTCAGCATTGTCAGCATTGTCAGCATTGTCAGCATTGTCAGCATTGGCAGCATTGGCAGCATTGGCAGCATTGCGATAAGAGAGGTCCCTCATTTTCAAAATGAGGCCTCTTAATACGCGGGGGAGCGGCTGGAACGGAGCGTAGAATCCAAACGAGTGCAATAATGGTGAACTTAATCGAGCTCGTGAATAAACAAACCACTGCGCAATTTTGGCTCAAACCAAGTTGATTTGGGAGGCATAACTTGGCCAGAATCAGCAACGGCCATAAGTTGTGCAATTGTTACGGGATGCAGCGAAAATGCAACTTTGTATTTTCCCGAATCCACGAGTTTCATGAGTTCTTTTGTTCCGCGAATGCCGCCAACAAAATTGATGCGCGTATCGGTGCGAGGATTTTCGATTCCAAGCAAAGGTTGGAGCAAATTTTCTTGCAAAATAGAGGCATCCAGTCTCTTTACAGCATCATTTTCGTCGAACGAATGAGCCCGCGCTTTTAGCAAGTACCATTTGCCTTCCATGTACATGGAAAATGCAAGATTTCCACCGGGTAAATCTGCTGCGTTTGGCACCACTTCAAACTTGTCCGAAATCTTACGGAGAAAGCTCTCAGTGGTGTGTCCGTTGAGATCCTTTACAACTCGGTTGTACGCCATGATGTTCATTTGATCATCTGGGAACACCACCGTGAGGAACGTGTTGTATTCTTCTTTTCCAGTGTGCTTGGCGTTGCGATCTTTACGCATTTTACAAACGCGTGAAGCTGCTGCCGAACGGTGATGTCCGTCGGCAATATACATTACTGGAGTTGCGCCGAAACACGTCTCGAGTGATTTTACCGATTCTGGTTCGTCGCATTTCCACAAAACGTGGTGAACGCCGTCGTCACTTGAAAAATCGTACTCAGGAGTTTTTTCTTTCATCCATTTTGCAGTGAAATTATCTATTGTGGAGTTTGCTTTGTATGTGAAAAATACAGGTTCTGTGTTTGCACTGACTTCGTCTACATGGCGAGTACGGTCGTCTTCTTTGTCGGGGCGCGTGAATTCGTGTTTCTTTATTCGTCCTGTGTCGTAGTCTTCAACATCTGCAACGGCTACAATACCAATTTGCGTGTGTACGCCCATGGTTTGTTTGTATATATAATAATTCGGTTTGGAGTCGGTGAGCAGCCATCCATTTTTCTTAAATAGATCGTAGTTGATTTTCCCTTTTGCATAAACTTTATCATCGTGTTCATCCACCGTTGGCGGAAAGTCAACTTCAGGTCTGCTAATGCGCAAATAACTTTTTTCTTTGCCCTTGGCCAAGCCTCGCGCCTCTTCTGAGTTAATAACATCGTACGGAGGAGCTGACATTTCAACTACAAATTGTTGTGCTGGACGAACACCTTTGAAAGGAAGAATGCGTACCATTTTCTTGTCTCACTTGTTTTTGAGTAGTTCAACAACTTTTAGAGCCACTTCAATTCCCACGCGTTGCTGCCCTTCTTTTGTTGAGGCGCCAAGGTGTGGCAAGGCAATAACTTGTTCCATTTGTGCCAGTTCTTTATTTTCGGTTGGTTCCTGTTCCCAGACGTCAATTGCAGCTTGCGATACTGTCCCGTTTCTGATGGCTTCCATCAGCGCAGTTTCGCTTACAACTTTACCGCGTGATGCATTGATAAGTACCATACCTTTTTTTACTTTTGCAAATTCGGCCGAGCCCAAAAGAGCTCCCTTGCTTTTGTCATACGGCACGTGAAGCGACAAATAGTCTGCCTGTGCGAGAACGTCGTCAAATGAAGCCATGCGAATGGCCGGATTTGGGTGCAAACCAATCATGGGATCAAATGCAACAACTCGCATTCCTAAAGCCATAGCTTTTTCTGCCGTGCTGGTGCCAATGCGGCCTGCGCCAATAATACCGAGAGTTTTACCTGCGACTTCTGTACCTTCAAACTTTTTCTTTTCCCAACGTCCAGCTTTCAGTGCGGCATCTGCTTGTGGTATGTAGCGTGCTGCGGCAAAAATCATAGCAATTGCAATTTCCGCAACAGTGTTTGTTGAGGCGGAAGGAGTGTTTACAACGGTGATGCCTTTCGCACCAGCGGCCTTGCAGTCTACGTTATCGAGGCCTACGCCTCCGCGTGCGATAACCCTCAAATTTGTTGCCGCTTCAATAATTTTTGGGGTCACCTTTGTGGCGCTGCGAACAATCATGGCGTTGTAGCTACCAATAATTTTCACAATTTCATCTTCAGGTAAACCTGTTTTGACTTCAACTGTGAAACCCGCATCTTCCATGATTTTGATGGCATCTTTAGCAACTGAATCACAAACCAGTACTTTTTGACTCATTTCCTGTTCCTTCCTGTTTTTCGCTGTTTGTTCCCAAATTCTGAGAGGATACGCTCTGACCTTCGTTTTTCTCATAGGCAAAAACCGCATCGCCACAACTGATGTTCGATATACATCAAGGAGTGCAGAGCGACAACTGCTGTGGGTACGGGACGCGCGGTTTCAATACAAAAAGGAAGGGATTCTCTGTCGAGATCTCCGTGGATATCTCGCAAATGGTTTTGTGATTTAAATCATCTACGAATTGAGGAGAGCAATGCACTCAATTTCAACCAAGCAATCCTTAGGAAGCCGTGCAACTTCAACAGTGGAGCGCGCAGGCTTGTGGCCGCCAAAAAAACGGTCGTAGATGGCATTCATTTTTGCAAAGTCGTTCATATTTTTTAGAAAAACTGTTGTTTTGATAATAGAATTTAAGTGGGCACCGCCAGCCTCAACAACTGCTTTTAAATTTTTCAAACTTTGCTCGGTTTGCTCTTCAATTGTGGCACCGGCAAGTTCGCCTGTTTCGGGGAGTACTGGAATTTGACCCGAGGTATATAAAAAAGGCGATACCGCAATTGCCTGAGAGTAGGGGCCAATGGCTTTGGGTGCTTTCGCAGTTTCTATAATTCTGAATGACATGATTTTCTCCTTCATGAATTTGTTAAGACTTTTTGCGACCTAGATTTCTTACAGTTGAGACTTCCTACGTTTGAGCAGAATTTAGCACAACTTTTCATAGTTTCTTGGGCTCTAGTGTTAGAATGGGGATTTCCGCGGATGCACCTAATCTGAGTGGAGGCCCCCAGGCACCGGCTCCTTGGCTCACAAAAAGTGTTGTGTTGCCAAGCTCAAAAAGACCTCTGGGATAAGTTTGAAGAAGCCGTACAACCCACGTCCAGGGAAAGAACTGGCCACCGTGCGTGTGCCCTGAAAGCTGAAGATCCACGCCCGCAGCAATGGCATCTTCAACAACTTTGGGTTGATGAGCCGCTAGTATCCAAGTTGTGTTCGCATTGTGTGGCGTTTGTGAGAAGGTTTTTGTAATGTCGATAATGTGACTCGGAATAAACCTTTGTCCTTGTCTGTCGGGAACTCCGCCCACGGCCAAAATAGAATCCCCGCGGCGAATAATTTTTTCGCTGTTCATAAGAACCCGCGCGCCCAACTTCTCAAATGTTTTCATCCAAGCAATGGCGTCCCAGTAGTATTCATGATTACCAGTTACATAGACAACGCCGTCTGTTGCATGCAAATTTGCAAATGGCGCAACTTCGGGCTCAAGATTTTCGGGCATTCCATCGGCTGCATCGCCGGCAATAACAATGAGATCAACTTTTGCATCATTGGTTTTTGACACAATTTTTTCAACAAGCTCGCGTCCATAAACGGGGCCAACGTGTACGTCTGTAATGAGTGCAATGCGGTATCCTTCAAATCCCCGTGCAAGATTGAACACAGGTGTCTGCACTTCTGTGAGAAGAGGCTCTTTTCCGTTTTTGATGGCTGTTGAGTATATCGCTATGGAAATGATAAACACACTAAGCCGTCCCAAACGTTCTGCTCGATGGCTGCGTCTTAGAAAATGAAAGTATCCCGAAAATCGAGCAATAACTCGACGTGAATGCATGTGCCAGAAGGCAAATAGTACGGATTTTCTGAGAAGGATAAAAACGTCTTCAATGATGAGGACCGTCATTAGAATGGATAGGTATCCCAGAAATGGGTACGACCAGCTTTGAACGGAATTTGCAAATGAAAAGCTCACCAATTGTTTGCGCGCCAGGAACATAAATCCAGGGGCGCTGTATGCGAACGCAAAAGCAATTGCCATTATCGAAAGCAACAAACGGCGAATTACAAAGGAAAAGTGCATAGGGCGCACAAGGCGGCGGGCAACATAAATTCCAGAAACTACGAGAAGAAAAAGGGAGATCAGAAGAAAAATAATTGGCTGAAGCATTTTGATTCCAACTTAATTTGAGTCGTTTGTAGCCTTACTCATTTCTGCTGCTCCCATGTAGGGATTATATTTTGCGAAAAGCAATGCAGGCGTTTGTTCCGCCAAATCCGAACGAGTTAGAGATTGCAACATTCACATTGCGTTCCACTGCAACATTTGGGGTGTAGTTG
Organism: uncultured Silvanigrella sp.; assembly: GCA_903932045.1. GTDB lineage: Bacteria > Bdellovibrionota_B > Oligoflexia > Silvanigrellales > Silvanigrellaceae > CAIZES01. The sequence goes on from CAIZES010000170.1 coordinate 20,544, forward strand.
AGATCGCACGCAGGATCCGGGTGTTCCTGATTAATTGTGGGAGGAATAATGCCTGTTTTTAGAGCCATAACTGTAAAAACAGCTTCTACACCACCGGCTGCTCCCAAAAGATGGCCAGTCATGCTCTTGGTTGAACTAATGTTGAGTTTGCGAGCGTGCTCACCAAACACTGCTTTGATGGCTGCAGTTTCCAGTTGATCATTTGCTTCAGTAGAAGTGCCGTGAGCATTGATATAATCAACTTCTTCAGGTCGAATATGACCCGTGTCCAACGCTTGTTTCATAGCTCGAACGGCGCCTTCGCCTCCCGGGGGTGGCAGAGTGATGTGATAAGCATCGCCAGTGAGGCCATATCCCACAAACTCACAAATGATGTTGGCTCCGCGTGCTTTTGCAAATTCGTATTCTTCAAGAACAAGAACACCTGCGCCTTCCCCCATGACAAAACCGCAGCGTTCTTTATCAAACGGACGGCTTGCTTTTGTTGGTTCGTCATTGAAGGTTTTGCACAGGGCCCCCATTTTTCCAAAACCGGCAAAAGGAATTCCGCAGATAGTTGATTCGGCACCGCCAGCAATCATGGCCTTGGCTCGCCCTGTTTGAATAAGCATGAGGGCTTCTCCAAGGGCGTGAGTGCCGCTCGCGCATGCGGTAGTGGGACAGATGTTTGGTCCCTTGGCGTGTGTTTCAATAGACACTCCACCCGCGGCCATGTTTGCAATAAATCCAGGGATTGTGAATGGTGAAACCCACTTCGAACCCTTGTTGTTCATTGTAGCAATGTTCTCTTCAATAAGACTCATTCCGCCAACACCAACGCCCATGGCAACACCAACGTCAGGCGCCATTTCGTCGGTAATTGTTAGGTTTGCTTGCTGCAAAGCCATTTTTGAGGCTGCAATTGCAAATTGAACAAAGCGTTGAGTTCTTTTCGCTTCTTTTTCATTCATCCATTCAGCAGGGTTAAAATCCTTGACTTCTCCTGCAATTCGAACCGGTTCGCTTGTGAGGTCAACTTGAGTGACGTGGCCAATTCCGCTTTTTCCTCTAATTGCGTTTGCCCAACTCTGTTCCACTCCATTGCCGATTGGCGAAACAATACCTAATCCTGTGACGACGACTCGTTTCATGGACATTTCCTTTTTGTGCGTGTTAACAGGTCCCCTACGGGGTCGCTTCATTTGCAGATAATACCTATGGCAACGAATTGTGCAACGGTGCCGTGCCATCAGCTTGGGGTTAGGGGTGAAAATGACGGGAATCGAAGAAATTTTGAAAAGCAAGAAATTTTTTGTTTGGGACTTTGATGGTTGTCTTTGTGATAGCGAAAGAAGTCACTTTTTAGCTTATGCAAAAGCTTTCGCAAATTTTGGTCACGTTGTAAACGAAATCGAGTACTACGCAAGTTTTACTCATTTGGGAAATGGTACAGAGCGCGAAATCGAGAGGCATAATTTGTCGTGCACGGCCCAGGAAATTTCAATATTAAAGAATATTGCCTATCAAGAGATTATCGAGGCAAAAAACATTCCACTGTTTCCCGAAATCCCGGAAATTGTTGGTTCCCTCCGAAAGCTTGGCGCAAAGGTTGCGATTGCAAGCAATAGTCCAACCCATGAAATTTTTCCCATTCTCGAGAACAATAGTCTTCGTCACGATTTCGATCTTATTGTGGGTAGAACCTCTGATCTCCGCAAAAAGCCTTTTCCCGATATATTTGTCCACACTTTATCCACATGGAATGCGCAGCCTTCCGAGGTTCTTATTTTTGAGGACGCCGAAAAGGGAATCGAGGCAGCTCATCGTGCTCAGTGCGATTGCGCTTGGATCAAGACAAAGTTTAATTCGGATCTTTCTTCAAGTTTCCCACGTGTCGCCGAAGTGACTCACGCCGAACTCTTGGCTGCAGTTCGCCATATTTCTTAGTTCTCAAACGAATCTTCTCGGGTTAGGGTTTCATGAAGGTCACTGTGATATTGCTGATGAGGTTGCATTTTTTTTCTGCAGCAATAATTTCTTCCCAGGCCTCTTCTGGTTGTTCTATTCCAACCTTCCAGCCTTTCTTATAGATTTTTGCCTCACAGTACAGAAACTTCATACCCGTGTTTTTGAAATATTTCATAAGATCATCTGGATCAAGTCCAGGGTCAGACGGATGTAGGAGAGCGTCAGCCACAGTTGCCGCCGACAGACCAAGATAGTTGAAGCGGTCTTTTGCGGCGGTTCCCCAGAGGCCGAACTTGTTGGCAAGTTGCCACAACCATAACAAAAAATGCTGAAACAGAATCGGATAGGTTTTTGAACTTTTCTTCCAAAGTTCTGCATGCGACCTTTGCACACGTCTCTCCAAACGCCTTCCGTTTGCACTGTAAATCATAATTCTCAAAAAACCGGAGGACGCAGTTGCAGCAATGAGCTTGTCCAAAAACGGCCAGGGATTATTCTGATGATGTAGAACTCCAAAGCATTGTACGAACGAAAAATTGCCACCCAGATCTGCCGTTGAGCAATTCATGAAGTCAGCGGCAAGTAATCTCGTTTTAGGTACCCCCAACTTCTTTGCCATCGTGTTTCTTTTCAGAAATTCAAAAATTCGAATTCTTTTTCCTGCTTTTTCTATGGAGCGTTCACTTAAATCAATTGCCACGATTTCTTGTTTTGGGTGAAGCGTCCGAAAAAGGAGGGGTTCATCTGTCCCGCAACCAGCGAGTAGAATGCGATCGTTGTTTGATATGCGGCTTCGTAGGAGGTCCCATTCTTTGTCTGAGACGCGAGTTCCGGTTTTTGATTTTCTCCAAAATGCCTCTGCTACGGCGAATTTCTTTTGAGCCAGAGCGCGCTGAAATCCGAGATGTGCCGTTGTAGCCATTCTTGCGTTTGGAAAAAATAGCAACGGTCGATTCGGATAGGGAAATAAATTATAGAAGTGGCGCATGCATGCGTTCGAATCTGTCTGCACGCCATTTTCTAGTTTTGATTTTGTTGAGTCACTCGCGCAATAACACATGAAGTGATGCCTCCAACACCCATGCTGAGTTTACCGCAGAGCAGGCCATCTTGGGAGGGTTCTACACTCACAGGTTTGTCAAGGGCAAAGCGTCGCGGGAGAGATGAAATTGTTGAGTGGACGCTGCTTGCTGGAATGCCGCTCGGCGGAATTACAAATTTTGTGGCATCGTGCTTTGGACCCAGAAGCTGAGCGGTGAGTTCCCATCCACCGTTGGAGCCCATTCCATGCCCAAAAATTCCTTTTCTGGCGGAAATAACCGTTTCCCTAGGCACAAATTCTTCGATTAATCGGAGTTCGGAAAAGTCCCCTGGGGTTCCGGTTGCATGCAGATCCCACGAATGAATCGTTTTGGAGTCAATGCCTGCGTCTTGTATAGCTGAGCGGATTGCAAGCTTCGGACCTTCCAAAGATGGTGTGATGATGTGCTCGGCGTCGCTGGAAACTCCGCAGCCCATAATTTCAACGTCCAGATGTTGAAGCTTATATTTTTTAAGTGTTTCTTCTGATGCAACTATCCAAACGCACGCACCTCCCGCAACGTGTGTTCCCCGCATTTCACAAAGTGGAGTGCCAACTTTTTGTCCTGTAGCAAGAACACGAGCAGAGTAAAATGCACTAACAACTTGGGGGGGCGGTGTGTTGTCTACTGTTCCAATAATAGCAACTTCGGCTTGGCCTGCGTGAATTTTTTGGATAGCTTCATTAAGAAGCAAACCAAAAGTTGCGCATGCGCCATTTGCGTTCCAGGTAGAGCCATGAATGCCGAGGAGCATGGAAATTTGCGCAGCAGGTGCGTTGGGTAAGTTCCATAACAGGTTAGGACTGACGGATTCCCATGGTGGAGTTGGGCAGGCATATTTTTCCTGCAATTGTTTGCACGCCTTTGCCTTCGCGCGAATGAGCTTTAATTTGTCTGTGGCAACATCAGATCCCATTGGTGCGCCTTCGATTGCAGAAAACTCGGAAACAAAATCTTTCAGCAAGGGAGTTTCTTTTGCCCAAAATGCGTCCCACTTTGCCCAAGCGTTCATGCGTTCGCGAGAGTCAACAGGCAGTTCTTCCGGATTTTGAGGCACTTCTGGGAAATTCGACTCTCCATTTAGATAAGCTTTGCATGCGGCATTTCTTTGAGGCGCCGCCCAAAAATGGTTCCAATTCCAAAGGGCCTGTTCCCAATTTCGTCCTTCTTCAAAAACCAGATTCAAATCTCCCAAGCCCGATCCCATGCATATTGCAACCCGTGAATCCAGATCTTTGAGTGCTTTTTCCAAACCTGGAGTCTGAGTGATGGCGTCAATGGTTGCACCGATAGCCATCTGAACGTTTTCTCCACTCTTTTCGGCGAGCTGGGTGTACTTATTTGGAGTGTGCCGTTCGCAAATCCAATTTCGATAATTTGCGAAGTCAAATTTAGGCTTTCCAACTAAAAATGCCCCGTTGAGTGTTTCTTCAGGTAGCAAAGCAGCTTTTTGGCTCCAAACTTCTTCAAGGAACTCCCTCAAGTTGGATGCGCCGGGTGCTACAACACCGCATCCAACCATGAAAATGCGACGTTTTTCTGTTGTAGTGGTACGTAGATTTTCTTGCATGGCGACTCTCCTCTAATTGTTGTCGTCTCTTGCATGTTCTTACTTGCCCCATGTCAGGAGAGATCGCAAGCATATGCAGGATCCTCTTGACGCGTACGGGGTCATGGTTTATCGATTGTAGCGAATGCCGTGGTGTCTGTAGTCAAGCGGTTAAGACAATGGATTGTGATTCCATCATTCGGGGGTTCGATTCCCCTCAGACACCCCATAATTTCAGGAAATTGCAGAGCCGCCGTTGTGTGGCTCTTTTCTTTTGATGACATTGACAGATGTAATCCTAACACGCGGAAAATGTTTCCGACCTTTCCCAATATGGTTTGTCGATGGAAGTGGAGCTAGGTGAAACATGTTGGGAGGCGATAATGTGGCAACGTTTTGGAGTTTTCTCGTAGAATTCTTTGCTTTGTATTTCCCCATTGTTTTGGGGGTGGTTTCCCAAATTGTTTTTCTCGCTTTTCCGGTGGCTCTCCAAAACTGGCAGGACGATGATCTGTATGCTTTCACATATGTTGGGATTCAAACATTAATGGCGGCAGCCATCTTTGTGGGCGTGCCGATAATGCTCGACGTTTTTGTGTTAGGTTGGTGCAGAGGTCTCTGGGTGCTTATGGTTGTTATGATTGCTGCATCAATACGCGTGTACCGCATTGTTCCGCTGGAACTCAGCTTCACAGCCATCCTAAAAAGTGAGCCCGTTAGACCCATTCAGTTCGCCGACTTCGGTTCTGCTCTTAGAAGTCGCGCGTTGGCAGAACTTCATATGACTGACTTTGAGGAGGCACGACGCTACCGGAATGTTCGTGAAACTCTCTCGCGGAAGAGGATTTTGATGGAGATAAGCAGCCGCGCAGAATCCAGAAGCTAGCTTAGTATTAGGATTCATTTCTCTCTTGCCTCATGATCGACGGACCGAGACCGTCGTGGGGACGGGTTTTGTGTGTTTGGTGAAAAAGATTTGTCGCCCGCTTCTTGACCTTCTGCTTCCAATTCAGTAACACCGTTGAGCACACAAGGAAGAACCGTCCCTATAAGGGGTTGCGGCGTGCTCCTATGTGAGAGGATGTTGTTTTGTTTTTTTTTGATTCTATCTGCCGGAGGGTTACGCGGTGGCAAAGGAAAAGTTTGAGCGCACCAAGCCTCATATGAACATTGGTACCATTGGTCACGTCGACCACGGAAAGACGACCTTGACGGCCGCGATCTCGTCGGTTCTCGGCAAGGCAAGTGGACAAGTTATCACGAAGTTCGACGAAATCGACAAAGCGCCTGAAGAAAAGGCTCGTGGTATTACAATCAACGCTTCGCACGTTGAATACCAAACCGAAAATCGTCACTACGCTCACGTGGACTGCCCAGGACATGCTGACTATGTTAAGAACATGATCACGGGTGCTGCTCAGATGGACGGCGCGATTCTTGTCGTTGCTGCTACTGACGGTCCAATGCCTCAAACTCGCGAGCACATTTTGCTGGCTCGTCAGGTGGGTGTTCCCTACATCGTTGTGTTCTTGAATAAGTGCGATATCGCCGATCCAGAGCTTCTCGACCTCGTCGAAATGGAAGTTCGCGATTTGCTTTCGAAGTACGAGTTTCCCGGCGACGACACCCCGGTTATTCGTGGTGCTGCTTTGGGTGCTCTTCAGAACGGCAATGGCAAGCGCGATGACGCTGCTTCCAAGTGCATCTATGAACTCATGGACGCAGTTGACTCATTCATTAAGGAGCCAGCTCGTCCCGTCGACAAGCCTTTCCTTATGCCAATTGAAGACGTGTTCTCAATTTCAGGCCGCGGTACTGTGGTAACCGGTCGTATTGAACAGGGCATTGTTAAAGTCGGTGAAGAAATCGAAATCGTGGGCATTCGTCCTACAACCAAAACGGTTTGCACTGGCGTTGAAATGTTCCGCAAGCTTCTTGATCAAGGTCAAGCAGGAGACAACGTTGGTATCCTTCTTCGCGGCACAAAGCGTGAAGATGTGGAACGCGGTCAAGTTCTTGCTAAGCCCGGATCCATTAAGCCTCACAAGAAGTTTAAGGGCACAGTGTACGTGTTGAACAAGGAAGAAGGCGGCCGTCATAAGCCATTCTTCAAGGGATATCGTCCTCAGTTCTACTTCCGTACCACCGACGTGACTGGCGTCGTTGAAATTGATCGTGAAATGGTTATGCCCGGCGACAACGTCGAGATTTCCGTTGAGCTTATCACTCCCGTTGCTATGGACGCTGGTCTTCGCTTCGCTATTCGCGAAGGCGGCCGCACCATCGGTTCCGGAACTGTTTCTGGAGTTTTGGAGTAATTCAATCTCTTTAGTGCAGCAAAAAAGCTCAGGTCCAAAGACCTGAGCTTTTTTTATTGTAGTTCGGAATGTTGTTATTCTGAATCTAGGGTTAGAATTGAAACGATTATTGGAGTATGTCTTTCAGGGCCTCAATAAATTTTAAATTTTCTTCATGATTACCAAAGGAAACTCGTAGGCAATTTGGTAAGTCATATCCCGAAAGTGGGCGAACAATAACTCCCTGCTTCTGTAGTTCAACGAATACAGAATTCCCATCGCGTCCAACGTCAACCATAAGAAAGTTGCCTTCTTCGCCGTATACTTTCAACTTCATCTTTGCGAGTTCAAAACGCATGAAGCTGCGCTCCGCTGCTACTAGAGTTGCAGATCGTGCAACGTGATTATCGCAGTCGAGCGCTATTGAGCAACCAATTTGGGCCAGCAGGTTTGTGTTGAAGGGTGAACGGACTTTTTCAATTCCTCTGCAGACATATGGATGTGCAAAGCCATAACCAACTCGCAGTCCTGCTAGGCCATATATTTTGGAGAAGGTTCTTAAGATTATGACATTCTTGCGCCCTTGTTCCTTTATGTACTTCATGGAATTTGGAAATTCGCAATGTTTTACAAATTCGAAATAGGCTTCGTCAATAACAATGAGAATGTGTTCAGGAACCTTAGCTACAAATTTATCCAGTTCTTCTGCAGTGAGCATTGTGCCCGTTGGATTATTAGGATTGGCAAGATATATCACTTTTGTGGTGTTATCGATGTTTTCTAGAAAAGCGTCCAGATCGTGACGATATCCAGGAGCAGCTTTTACTTCCTGAAATTGATGATTGCTTGCCAGAGTTGCAACACGATACATTGCAAATCCGTATTGAGAAAACATTGCGCGATCGCCGCTATCCAAGAAAGCTTTTGCGATCATTTCGATTATTTCGGCCGAGCCATTTCCAACAACAACCCAATCCCTTTGTAAGTCAAATTTCTTTGCGATATGCTCGCGCAAGTCAACAGCTGCGCCATCGGGGTAAATGTGAAGTTTGTTGAGAGCCTCCTGAATCGCCTTTCTCACTTCTATCGGGGATCCTAGAGGGTTTTCATTGGAAGCAAGTTTGGCAATCTGATCGGGACTGATGTTGAATTCTTTGGCAACGGCTTCAATTGGTTTTCCGGGAACATAGATAGGAAGTGTGGCAATTAGCTGCGGCATTTTTAGCATTTTGAATTCTCCCAAATTTGGTGTCATGTTCTTTTGTTTTTATGGAACAAAATAGCGTTACTCTTTGTCTAAGTCTCTGTCAATTCCAGCAAAACATATTGCCTCGGAGCTTGAGATTGAGTTCATGCCTGTGATAGGTTTTTGTCCAGACTGCCCATGATTTTTCGAACAACTGAGAGGAGAGAAACATGAAAGAGCCAGAACTTTTGCTAGGCGATGAAGCTGTTGCAATTGGTGCCATTCACGCGGGTATTAGTGGTGCTTATGGTTACCCGGGAACACCGTCAACCGAAATTCTTGAGTACATCATTCCGAAGGCAAAAGATTTGGGAGTTCATTCGTTTTGGGCAACAAATGAAAAGGTTGCATATGAACTTGCGGTGGGAATGTCCTTTGTTGGAAAAAAATCCATTGTTACAATGAAGCACGTTGGCCTCAATGTCGCGATGGATCCTTTTATGAGCTCCTCTCTCACAGGTGTTGCTGGCGGACTGCTGGCAATCATTGCGGATGATCCTGGAATGCATTCATCGCAAAATGAGCAGGACACACGGGCACTCGCTAAGTTCGCTTTGCTTCCATGCTTCGAACCTTCCGATCACCAAGAAGCATACGATATGGCTCGTGCTTCGTTGCGTTTGTCGGAAGAACTCCGTCTTCCAATTGTGATGCGTTTGGTGACGCGTCTTGCGCACAGCCGTGGTGCAATTCGCACGCAGCCCGCCGATCCTCAAAATTCTCGCGTTACCAAGCTCGATCGACGAGCTTTTACAACGCTTCCGGTAAATGCGCGAAAGCAGTTCTCTGACCTGATCGTGTTGCAATCGCGTTTGCAGGAAATGTCGGTTAAAAGTCCGTTTAACAAATTAGATCTTTCGGCCACCGATAAAAAACGCGGCATTATTGTGTCTGGTATCGCGTACAATTATGTTCGTGAAGCTTTTGGTGGGAATATTCCTCATAAGTTTCTTAAAATTAATCAGTATCCTATTCCTGAAGCACATATCAAGGAACTTGTTGCCGCTGTTGATGAAGTCGTTGTGGTCGAAGAAGGCTATCCTGTTATTGAAGAGTCTCTGCGGGGAATGTTTGGCGTGTCTGGGAAAACTATTCGCGGAAAACTCGACGGAACATTCTCCCGTACAGGCGAAATGACACCAAATATCGTAGCAGAAGGTCTTGGTATTCATATCGAAAAACCTCAGTGGCCGGCTTTTGATGATCTTCCGGGACGTCCGCCCGCCTTGTGCAAAGGTTGTCCGCATGCGGATGCGTTTAATGCATTAAATGACGCTCTTTCTGAATATCAGCAGCATAATGTGTTTGGTGATATTGGGTGCTACACATTAGGATATTACGAGCCTTTTAAGGCTATTGATGCTTGCCTGGAAATGGGTGCATCTATTGGAATGGCTGTTGGAGCGTCCCAGGCCGGAGCCTTCCCGGTTGTTGGAGTGCTTGGTGACTCCACTTTTACTCACTCTGGTCTCACGGGTCTAATTACAGCTGTAAATGAAAAAGCTAATGTGAATATACTTATCCTTGATAACGACACTACTGGAATGACTGGCGGACAGTTATCGGCGTCGGTTGGTGAGGCGCTTGTCAAACTTGTTCTTGGAACGGGCATTGATGAAAGGCATGTGCGAGTGTTGAATCCCATGCCAAAGAACCGTGAAGAAAATGCGAAAGTTTTGAAAGAAGAAATTGAATATACTGGCCCCTCTGTGATTATTTTTCAAAGACCATGTATTCAAATATAAAAGACTGAGGTAATAACTATGAAGCTCGATTTAATTCTTTCTGGTGTTGGTGGTCAGGGGATTCTCAGTATTGCTTTTTTGGTTGACACTGCTGCGCTGCGTAGAAACCTTTTTGTTAAACAAGCTGAAGTGCATGGCATGTCCCAGCGTGGTGGCAGTGTGTATTCGCATCTTCGAGTCTCACCTCAGCCGGTAATGAGTGATCTTATTCCTGAGGGTCGCGGTGACATGATTCTAAGTCTCGAGCCACTCGAGGTTGGGCGATATCTGTCTTATTTAGATAAGAATGGCGTCATAATTTCTAATTCTGTTCCGTTTGCAAATATTCCAAATTACCCTTCAGAGGAGTCTATCTATCGGTCGCTATTTCGTTTAGGAAAAGTTGTTCTAGTCGATGCAAAGGCGATTGCTATGAAGGCGGGAGCTCCACTTGCACAAAATGTGGCAATGTTGGGGGCTGCCATTCCGTACCTTCCTTTTGAACAGTCTGACTTTACCCGCACCATCGAAGAAATGTTTGCCCGTAAAGGTGAGCGCATAGTCAAAGCTAATCTTCAGGCTCTTGAATTTGGTTCACGGGTAGGTTTTTTCTATAAGGGGCTTCTGGATGCAGGTATTTTGGCGCAGAATGTTTTTCACGTTGTGCGCAGCCTCGATCCTGCTTCAATCGATATTTCGCAAGTTTCTCCTTTTGCCAATCGACTGAAAGAGCGAGGAGAAGGTCTTCTTACGGCTGCAATAGGTGAGAACCTTTCATGCAGTGTTACTTCACTTGCTTCAATTATGTGATCTTCTCATTTGTTAGAGTAGAAATATTCTATATTGTAAGTGCCCCTCTGATGTTGAACGCTTTGTCAAAGCAGCAAGCTGCAATTGGGCTAGAGAAAACGGTTTACACTGGATCCTTGGCGTAATATTTCGCGAAGGTGAGGGCAGGGCGCGAAAAAATATACTCTTATTTGACCCATTGTCACTAATTTGTGAGCGGAATCTGAAGCTGCTGTGAGCAGACAAAACCGTCCGCAAAAGCCTACCGCAAAAAGTGATAAGAGCTTTGGTGGACCACGTCTATCACGAAACTCTTCTGCGCTGAGGGATTTAAAGGAGACGCCCTAGGATGGTGTTGGATTCTGTTTCGTTATCGGATATCTTTTTCGAAGATTTTCCGAGGTTTCAGGAGTTTTGAAAAATTTCTGAAGTGTTTCGAAGCCTTTTTTTTGGGTGTCATTATGTCGTATGTTTCCTCTGATAGCGTCGGAGTTAAGAAGAAAGTTCGCGTCCCGGATATTAGGTCTCGGAAGGGGGGAAAAAAAATTACATGCCTTACTTGCTACGATGCTTCTTTTGCTCGAATTTTGGAGCAAACCAGCATTGATCTTGTACTTGTTGGTGATAGTCTTGGAAATGTGATTCAGGGCGCGTCCTCTACTACGTGCGTTACCGTAGATGATGTAGCCTATCATACCCGTTGTGTCGCGGCTGCTCTAAGACATCCTCTTCTGGTTTCGGACATGCCATTTGGAACCGCTGGATTTTCCTTCGAAGTGGCCTTCTCGTCCGCTCAGAAGCTCATTCGTGCGGGTGCTGAGGCCGTAAAAATTGAAGGCGCAACACCTGAAATATGTACTCAAATTTCGCACCTAGTGCGGCACGGGATTCCGGTGCTTGGACACATTGGCTTATTGCCACAAAGCGTTCATATGGTTGGTGGATATCGAGTACAGGGGCGTGGGGTTGGAGACTGCGATCGGTTGATTTCAGAGGCAAGAGCCCTCCGCGATGCGGGCTGCTTTGGCATTGTTGTCGAGTTGGTACCTTCTGACGTTGCGAAGTCCTTGTCGCACTCTATCGACATTCCGGTCATCGGAATTGGAGCTGGTTGCGGCTGTGACGGTCAGATTTTGGTGTTGAATGATATGCTTGGAATGAATCTTTCGTTTTCTCCAAAATATCTTAAGCATTTTTCTCTAGTTGAGAAGATTGTGCGGGAAGCTATTGAACGTTACTGTTACGAGACCTGTGAGGGAGTTTTTCCGTCCGAAGATTAACCTCTGGAGAGATTTTGTGTGTCCACTATCTATTAAAGAAATCAAAGAGCGTCGCCGAATTGTCTGCATTTGCCGCGCTATTCCCATGTTTCGTATTCGTGACGCTCTTCGCCTTCCTGACTGTCGGACGGTCGAAGATGTGAACCGGATTACTGGTTGTGGTCGGGGTGATTGTGGCGGGAAACGTTGTCGTCCCGTTATCGAAGAGGTCCTTCAAGAGGCTTCACAATCAATTGATCTAACTAGTTAACATTTACGTATTTTCATACTTTGGGCGGTGTTCTGGAACAATCTGGCGCACGTAAGAAAGTTTTTTTGAGTTGTTGTTGACAGGCTCTATCCTTTGAACTAACACCTCACTTCGCCGCCGATGAGGAGGCTAAAGGGAAAAATCCCTTGAGGGTTTTTGAAAACTGAAGAGTGAGAGACAGAGTGCGGGTTCGAAAGAACCAGAGGTTCGTAAGGACCTCAAATAAAAGTAAGAGAACAAGCTAGCGTAGCGAGCAGACGAGAGTTTGTAAGCTGCGAGAGACAGAGCATCAAA
>CAIZES010000171.1 GCA_903932045.1 uncultured Silvanigrella sp.
CCATGCTGCCAAGTAGAAATTGGCAAGAGCAGAATACTTCTTCAACGTATTGTAGAAATGTTATCGAAGCTCTGCAGACCTGCAGCCTAACATCTACTTTGATGAAGTTGCAGCCTCACAGCCGAGTATTTTGTCTAAGTAGTCCGCACTGCGAGAAGCTTTTGCTTGTTTTATGGGGATGCTGACTTTCGTACTTTTTTCTGAGCGTAGCCAATTAAGCGCAAGTTTTCTAACGACAGAAAAATTATTTGGAGCATGATTAACTCTAACGCGATAGTTGTCGTCTCTAAACGTAACGTCCAACACCCAATGAAGATTATTTTCTACACCCCAGTGGCTTCTTACCGTTTCGCCAAATCCCTTAGCTCCAGTGAAAGACAGTAAATAATATAGACCCGCGCTTTAACATCTTAACCAATCCTTTTGAAAAATCCCCGCACCTTTGTTAGATTTCTTTGCAACCTACGCATATTCGACAGAACTTGTCCACGAAAAATGCCTCTTGCCTGAAATTGGATGACGATTGGCACCGTGGGTTTTCAAATCTGACCAAACACGCACGTCCGGGTTGAGATGTGGCGAATAACTTGGGAGAAAAAAATTTTGATCTTGCCTTTGTATGACGCTGCATATTCACTCACTGCTTTGCTTTTGTGAACTCGTGAAGTATCGAGGATCAGATACACAGGTCGACGTCTACCTTTCATCAGACGACCCAGAATCGAACAGAATCTCTCGCCTGTCATTTTCCCTTCGAAGAGCGCAAATCTGAGATCTCTTCGCTTGCTAATGGCAGAGACAACATTGATCGAGCATTGTGTGCCTGTGGTCTTCACCACGGGTGTGTTGCCAAATGGAGTCCATGTCTTACCAGTTAGATGATCGCTCTCACTGCACTTTCATCACCATAAAACAAACTCGCACGAGCAGCGCTTGCCTGAGTTTCTATTTCCGGGAGTGTCTCGTATTGCAACTTTCTTTATCTCTTTTTGTGTTGCTTTACACGCTCGCCCTGACATGAACTTGCCTCCCGACCGTGTTGTTGTGACAATGGTATTTGCTTCGCTTATTCAGACATGTGCGGCAATGATTTTGTTGATGTTGTTTGCAAGAATGAGTGATTTTGAACGCAAAATTGCAGTTCGACATTCGGCAGTTGAGGCTGTTTCGCGGTGTCAAAATGCTTTTGGAGACGAGCGACTCATTGTAAATCTTGAAAAAGGTATGCCTCGTTGCAACGTGCTAGGGAATAGGGATCGTGCTGTGCACGCAATTTGCAATGTGCTTGCGGCAACGATTAAACAATCGGTGAATGGTGATCCTGTCTGTTTTTCAATAACTGCAAAAGAAACGTAAACAGGAATTGAACTCAGAATTGGCGACAACATTGGTTTATTGGGTGAAGATTTGGTTTTCATTGTCGAGAAACCGTTGGAAGTTTCGGGCGAGGTTGATAGGAGCCATTTTTTGGAACTCCGATTGGCTCAGAAATTGTTTGAAAATTGCGGCGCGACTTTTTCTTTGGGCAACGAAATGGAAAATGAAAGATATATCATAACGTTTCTTTGTTGAATTCATTTTCCGGTGGAACAACTTCGGTGGACTGCGTTGCAGTTGAGCAAAAAAGAAACTGATCGCCACTCAGGCTTTGAATTTCGTTTCGGCCTGTGCAGGAACACTGGCCAGTGGCAGCACAGTGTTCGGCACTCCATAAGCTTTGAATGTCGTCCTTTTCCAGTTTTGCAATGGAAAAATCCCACCAGTGGTAATTCATGATGGCTGCAGGCATGTTTTTGCCGGCATACTTGACGCCGAGTCTGTTGTAAGTATCGGCGAGTCCTAGGACGTGCCCAATTTCGTGAAGAACGGTGGCGGGCAACATGTCTTCGGTGCGTACGGATTTGCTAATGAGTGGGGAAATAATGATGGCGCGGTATACGAGATCTCCAGCTGAATTGTTTGTTTTTGTAGAGCAAAGGTTCCACTGTGTTCGGAGGTTTTGTTTGCAGAGATGATTCACCTGATCGGCTACGGTTTTGTAAAAAACGGCGCGAAAGATTTTGTCGTCTTTGTTGTTTGCGTAAAAACCAGGGCATTCGCCTGCAACGGACTCTGTTCTTACGTTTGGCACTCCCGATTTCCACGCGGGGCTTTTGCCGAGAGCTGCCAGCCACTGCTGCATCGCTTGTTTGACGTAGCTCTCGCGTTTTTTAGCCAGATCTGAATTTGCGTCGTAGCCAATGTGGCCGACGCAAAAGGTGATTTCTTTTTCTTGGCGCAAGATATCGTAGTTTTGTTTTGTGAAGGGCAGGGCTTTTCCAACAAAAAGCGCCGATTGAGTTTGAGAGTCGTTTGTTGGCACAGCAGGCTTGCAACTTGATAGCGCGAATGCGGCAAGGCAGCAGATCACACTTGTTGTATGGTTCAAAAGGAAAAAAGAGATTTTGCTGCGCATGGTTGCCTCTTTGTTATGGTGTCAATCTTGCAAGGTTGAAATTTGCAACGTCCAAATTTGAACCGCCCAAATTTGGTATCTGTGCCACTTCCTGAGTTGCTTACTATTCTATGTGACGACTCAAGTGTTATCAATAAGGGTGTGGGGCACGGCCAGGGGTGTCTTACTAAAAGTTTGAAAACGCCCACTTCAAGGTCCACGCGACACG
>CAIZES010000172.1 GCA_903932045.1 uncultured Silvanigrella sp.
AAATCCTTCGGCCAGCAGTTTTTTGAGCGCAAATTCTGGGCTTGTTGGCATTGAAATTCGCCAAGATTTGCCACGAACGTCGGTGTATGTTGTGTGAAACGAAGAAACGTATGCTTCAACTCCTCCGCTTGGAACAAGAGTTGGGGTTTCCATGTTTACAAAGCCTCGATTTTCAAAAAAGCATCGGATTTTTGAAAGCCCACGATTGCGAATGTTCAGGATTTTCGCACGCAAAGACACTGTGGAGTGAAAGTAGCGTGTGTGAATTGCAAGTGCTGCGTTGTGTGCGGGGTTTGGTATTGTGTCATGTTGTTCAGTAAAAACGGGACCCGGTGCAGAAATTATTGCGTTGGGCCATGTCGTGAGCGCTGGGGTGCAATCGTGAATGGCTTCGACGCAAAGTTGAAATCCGTCATCTTCGTATTTGCTAGCATCATTGCCGTCTGTTCGACTCCAACTCACTTCGCACAAAAGCACGGCTTCTTCTTGTGGAGAATTTTGATTCAAAAAATCGATGGGCCATAAGGCTCCGCTGTTGTCTACTAGGCCGGGGCGGTTGTTATGTACAAACACCCTGGCCACCGTCCGTCGATTTTGAGTGGGAACGGTTTTTCTGAGCTCAAATATTGTTCGTAAGTTGTATACGTTACTATTTGAACAGTTCATAAGAAATTCACATTCTCACTTTTTTGATTTTGGTGACTTTTTTGACTTTGCTGAATTTGTTGACTTTGTTGTTTTTTTCTTTTTATCGCCATCGCCTTTGGGGTGAAGTGCATGATCAATGCGTTCAAATGCCGATCCTGGAGTCCACTTCTTGGAGTGTTCGTCCCATGTTCCGGCCTGATAGCCTGTGATAACTTCAAAGGCTTGTTCCACGCGCGATACCGGCCAGATGTGGAATTTCCCAGAAGCGATAGCCTCGCGAGTTGATCGGTTCAGCATGAGATTTTTCACATTTTGAATGGGAACAATACAGCCCTGTCTGCCTGTTAGGCCACGTTTGTTGCAGGTTTTGAAAAATCCTTCCACTTTTTCGTTCACGCCCCCAATGGGTTGAACTTCGCCAAATTGATTCACCGAACCCGTAACAGCTATGCCCTGATCGATGGGAATATTGCCAGCAGTACTTGTAATGAGCAAAATTTCGGCGAGTGTTGCTGAGTCGCCGTCTACGCCGCCGTAGTTTTGCTCGAAGCAAATGGCTCCTGAAAATTGAATACTTGATTTTCGGGCGAATGTGGCATTGAGCCAGCTGGTCATAATGCTTACGCCTTTGTTGTGAAGTTTGCCCGAGAGTTGCGCCTCGCGTTCAATATTCACAATGCCTGGTTTGCCTTTGAAAGATCGGCAGGTAATGCGGGCAGGTTTTCCGAAGCTGATGTCGCCTAAATCGTAAACAACGAGGCCATTGATTTCGCCAACTCTGCGCGAGTTGGTAGAAAGAAGGATGTCTCCCGATTCCAGGGAGTCACTGATGTGGTCTTCTACAAGATTGGAACGTGCATAGTGTTCTTCAATGGCTTTTTCAACGTCGTCACCTGAAATGCGATTTGCACCGCGTTCCTTTGCCATGAAGTTTGCTTCAATTGTGAGATCCTTAATAAGACTGAAGCGTGTTGAAAGTTTTTGTTGGTCATCGGTGATGCGACTGGAGTATTCTACAATGGCAGCAATTCCCGAGGCTTCAAAAGGAAGAAGATTTTCCACTTTGGAGCGCGTTGTGATGAAACGAATATAGTCGTCGATATGTTTGGTGTTTCTATGCATTTGTACGTCAAAGTCTGCTTTGATTTTAAAAATTTTGTTAAAGTCTTCGTCCACCTGGTAAAGAGTTCGGTAAATCCAATCGGAGCCAATAAGAATAATTTTCACGTTAAGCGAAATGGGTTCGGGACGCAGGCCGCTTGTTGGAAGAAGGCTGTATTGTTCTCCCAAATCTTCAATAAATAGCTTTTGGTTTTTGATAACGCGTTTTAGGGTTTCCCAAACCTGAGGATTTCGGAAAATATCGACTGCGTTCAGAACAAGGTAACCACCGTTGGCCCTAGCGAGAGATCCAGCTTTGATCATTTTGAAGTCGGTTGTGTAAATACCGTACTCAATATTTTTCTCAATTTTTCCAAAAAGATTGTAATATGTGGGGTTCGATTCCACAATAATAGGAGCACCCTTGGTTTCGGTGTTGTCTACAAACACGTTCACTCGGTACTGCACATAGGGGTCGGATTTTCGAGGACGAACAGCCTCGGGTTCTTCCGCTTCTTCTTCGCCTTCGTCGGCATTTTTCTTTAAGAACTCAACAAGGTTTTCAAGAATATTTTCTTTAACCTCGTTCAAAAATTCCGCGATTTCCTTGTTATCGTTGTACATCTTGAGAAGTGGATCGAGATTTTCTTTGAGAACGAAATTTCCAACCTCGGAGCGCAGGTCTTCAAGCTTTTCGCGAGTTTCCGATTCAATTGAGCGAACCTTGCGTGCAAAGTCTAAAACCTCGGGTTCGAGTTCGTTGCGTGACTTCTCAATTTGTTCTTTTTGTTTGTCGGAGAGTTCGGCATATTCTTTTTCGCTGAGAGGTTTGCCTTCGATAATGGGCACGGTAACAATGCCCATTCGAGTCGATTTTACCCCAAAATTCATGTTCCGTGCTGTTTTTTCGAGATCGTTAAAGAGTTTTGTTTTTTTGTCGTTTGACGCATTAACTGTGGCATTGACTTTGTTTTCGTACTCTTCAGATTGCAGTGCTGCGGGAAGTTCTTCGGCCAATACCTCCACAAATTCGTCCATGTCTTTTTTGAATTTTTTTGCAACTCTCGTTTTCAAAGGAATTGCGCGCGGCATTTCTGGGCTTTTGAAATTATAAACATAAATCCAGTCGCCAGGCGTTGCCTGTCCTTTTGCCGTCTTTTTCAAAAAAGTGCGAATAACGCTGGTTTTTCCAGTTCCCTGAACACCCGCAACGTAAATATTGTATCCCGGTTTTTGAATGCCGAGTCCAACTGTAATAGCGCGCACAGCACGCTCTTGGGAAACAATTTCGTAGTTGGGTTCTTTCGCCGAAAAGTCTTTGACGTGTGAATCAGTAAGTGTGCACGCATTAAAAGCTTCATCGGCGCGAAGCATTTTGTGTTCGTCTTTAGGTTTTGCGATTTTAAGGTGAGTTGGAAATGTCTTTTCCCGTTCTTCTTGTAATCGAGAGAAAGATTGGGGAACTTGTCGTACGCCAGCTTTTTTCAGCCCTTCGTTTTTCAGCCCTTCGTTTTTCAGCCCTTCGTTTTTCGGCTTCTTTGTGCCGTGGTTTTGGGTTTTTTTCGAAATCTTTTTTGGACTCGATTTTTTGGAAACCACCGAATGCTCCTTTGTGTGAATCTCAAATTTTGCGGATGAAATATCCGTTTCATCCATTGCACCAATTTGTTTGGATATTTTCAAGGATCGGAATGTTTGATGCGGCACTAGATTGACGGCGTTGGCTGGGGGTGAAGCCGGGCAAGTGCAATTTGAGAGGAGGGAAGTTTGGTGGGGGAATTTCTAAATTTTTTTGAGGCAAAGGTCGCATTGCATGCAGCGAGCGTGTGACCGGGCTTTTCCGTCACCAAAAAAGGCGTGCACATTTCTGAGTCTGCACTGGGTCTGATTCGCAAGACGTTCAAGTTGGGAAAGGCTTTCTTGGAAATCATTTCGGGTGCGTTCATACTGATGAAGTGCTGCTTGGGCGGCCTGGGCCGAGCCTTTCAGAATCCACTGACCCTGTAACTGTTGAGCGGGAACAAGTTTCCAGGTGAGGTCTCCCTTCTGCGCAAAGTGGGTAAGCACTTCTTCGCATTGTGTCCACGACATACGGATGGAATCCAGGAGAGGAGTGATAGGATGACACGATTCCGCTCCATTTTGTTTTCGCCATTCGAGCCCGTTGATTTCGGCAATGCGGTTGAGAAGTTTGTGACGGCGCGTGGGGCCGTTGGGAAGTGCAAGCAAGAGATCCTGAGCCGATTTCTTGGTTGCCATCTGAATCACCAGATAGGGTTCGTTGGTGAGAGGCATTTCCAGCGCACCCAGCATTCGCAGGGCTGTGAATATTCCGTCGAGGCGTTTTTCAAGTTTCTCTTTTGGAATGCGAATATTTTGCGCAATAATTTGATTCGACATAATGCGCCGAGAGGGTGGAATTGGGAACACTTGTTGAAGATCGGTGATGTAGTTGCTGAGTGTGTGGACAGGGGGAAATGCGGACTCAAACTGGAAATAGCGTTTTTTGGGATCGGCTCCAGTCCATAGCAGAAGTGCGCGAGCCAATTCTCCTCCGCGTCCAGCGCGACCAATCATTTGAAAAAATTCTTCTACGCTTGAGGGAAAACCAAACACAACGACGAGTTCAACGCCAGCAAGATCAATTCCCATTCCAAAAGCTTGGGTCGCACAAATAACAACATTTTCTTTTGACTCATGAACGTAACTTTCTACCGAACGTCGTTCTTCCCGCAAAAGTCCGGCGTGATATGCTACGGCATGAATATTTTTTTTTCGCAGTGCCATTGCAGAGTCTTGGCACATACTGCGTCGTGGAAAGTACACAATTGTGCGTTTGCTGCGTGCGTGTTGAATACGTGCAACAAGGGTTTCCCACTTTTCTGACTCTGTGCGCGTGCGCAACGATTCCACAATAATATTTTCTCGGAGAGGGGGGGCAATAACTTCGCGGACAGGAACTTCAGATGGGAAAACTTTTTCGCGAATGGTGGCTCTGCCGGCGCGTGATGCTGTTGCAGTGATTGCGAGTATGCGCGGCGGATTAAGAATTTGCATGACGCGTTTGATTTCGGCGTATTCGGGGCGGAAAGATGGACCCCATGTGACAACGCAGTGAGCTTCGTCAACGACTGCAAGAGAAATTTTCAATTGCAGGAGCATGCGAATAAAAGAAGGCAACATCAAGCGCTCGGGGCTTGAAAAAATGATGCGCGCACGTTTGCACGAAACGAGTTCGAAATTCTGAGAACGTTCGGTTTCCGACTGATCGCTGGTAAAAACAGCGCAGCAAATGTTGGCTGATTCCAGTCTGCGCACTTGATCTCGCATAAGAGAAATTAAAGGACACACCACTAAAATATGTTCTTCACGAAAAAGAAGTGCTGGGAGGGCATAAAGAAGTGTTTTTCCGGAGCCTGTGGGCATTGTGGCAAGAACGCCACCCGGCGAGCTGAGAATTGCGTCGAGAGCCGTTTTTTGCAGAGGTCGAAGACTAGGAATGCCAAAATGCACGCGTGCAAACTCCTCGCATGCTGCGATGTCGGAGTTGTGGTGCGGGGTTGTATTGGCTTGTTCCATGAGTCTTTCCTGCAATCAAGATTGCCGGACGATAGTAGGGTCCCTGTTTGATTGCAAGCGCCGGCTCTGGTGAAGCACGGCTATCTTATCTAAAACAGGCTTGACATGGGGCGATCACTTCTAAGTCCACGCGGCCCGTCGAAGGCCACGATTTCCGGGGTCCGTTTACGTAAACCTGACGTCCGCGCCTGTCGAGGTGGTCAGCGTGCCGCGAGTCGCGGGCTCGTTGAAG
>CAIZES010000173.1 GCA_903932045.1 uncultured Silvanigrella sp.
AATTGAAATTCAGAATTGCGTCGTCTGAAGCGGTTGCGAGATAGTCGTGGGCTTTATCTAGGTCTTCAAAACATTGCACAACGCTAGGGAAGTCGACATAGCGAACGGTTTCACCGACTCCTCCGCTAGCACCCA
This sequence comes from uncultured Silvanigrella sp., assembly GCA_903932045.1. Taxonomy (GTDB): domain Bacteria; phylum Bdellovibrionota_B; class Oligoflexia; order Silvanigrellales; family Silvanigrellaceae; genus CAIZES01. The sequence goes on from CAIZES010000173.1 coordinate 136, forward strand.
CCAAAACGATGTCGCCACCTTTTGAACGAGCTATGTTTTGAACTTTCCAAATTTCTCGCAGGCAGTGCGCAGACAGAAAGTCTACTTTTTTCATATCAACAACAATTCGGAATCGCCCTGTATTGATAATTGTGCGCAACTCATCGCCAAGGACTCTTGTGTTGAATTCATCAACACGTCCTTTTAACTCCAAGACGATGAGTCCGTCCAATTTGTACTCGCGGGCTTCCATGCCAAATTTCCTCTGTGAGATCTTGCGGTATCTCTTTCGGATATTTTTTGAAACTTTGGTGATGAAAAATTTTCCGTGTCAAACTCTTTTGTCGCAAAACATTTTTGCCCAAGGGATATTTTTCTGACGATTTATACTTTTGTGAGAAGAGCAGGTCGGTTTGGCCGTGAGTGCAGCTTGCTTCTTTGGGGAGGTTATATGCTGCGAAACGTTTATGCTCCGCTTTCTGCCGGTGTTGGTCAGGAACGTTTGCTGGAAATTCTTGCAAATAACATGGCAAATACGAATACAAACGGTTACAAAGAAGACCAAGTTTCTTTTCGGGGGTTGGAGGCTGATCCTTGGCCCAATTATTCAAATCCTAATCCGCCTGCGCCGTTTAAAATGGATATGAAAGAAGTCTATCCCCTTCGTGGAAATGACATGGGGTATGTTTCTGTTGCCGATGTAAAAACAGATTTCGCTCCCGGTAGCTTGCGCAGAACTGATAATAATTTGGACTTTGCTATACAGGGAGAGGGTTTCTTTGCAATTATGACGCCTTTTGGGGAACGATATACCCGTGATGGATCGTTCACTTTGAATCGCGATGGTGTGTTAACAACAAAAAATGGTGCTCCGGTACAGGGTGAAAAGGGGGCTATTGCGGGCTTGCAAGAAGGAAATATGCGAGTTCTTTCTAGCGGTGAAGTGTATGCGGGCGAAAAGTATATAGATAAAATTAAGTCTGTTGATTTCAAAGACAAGAAAGTTCTTCAGAGATTGGGTGGAAACCTCTACATTCATGATGGCGCTCCAAGTAATATTATTGCGTCTTCTGGAGAGATTACTCAAGGACACGTTGAGTTGAGTAACGTGAATCCCATGAAAAACATGTCGGCGATGATAATTGCGCATCGAACGTATGAAGCTCTTCAAAAAACCATCAAAACCCACGACGAGAATTTGGGTTTGTCCAGTTCCAAAGTAGGTGAGGTAAACGGCTAGGTGAACAAATAGAAGAGTGCGGGTTGGTGACTACGAAAGAAATCGGAATGAGGCTGTCTCGCCGCCCGAGGGTTGATTGCGCACGTCACAAAGGATTGCTCCAGTGTTATCGCGGAGTATCCAAGACGTGGTACCAACTTCTTCGGAAATATAAAAATGCCTCACGAAAAATTTTTCGGGCCTTAGCAGGGGCACTTGGTGGGAAATTGTGTTTATGACTTCGAGAGTGAAACCTTTTGAAGTGCCGTGCACGAGTCGTTCTGTGGGAACCTGCGCCTTTATATTTTTGTGGCGAATAGACCTCGACCATTTGATGGACAGGTCGTCGCCCTCAAAACGGTGATGACGCATGACGCCGTTTTCGTCCCAGTGCACATCCACATACCGTAACTGACGACTGTTTCGGTATGTTTGCATGACCAATGAATTTTTGTTTTCGGCATTAGGAACAAAACAGAAATCCCAACCATGTAGGGGCATGGGGATGACTCCAAAGCTGTGTTCATAGTATCCGGAGCCATTCAACGAAAATTGTTTTTCTGTACTCAGTGTCTCTGAATAGAAATTAGGAAATTTTGAAGAGGGCGTGGCAGTTTCATTCCAACAAGAACGATCAAAGGAAATTGTTCCCGATGTTTGTGTAACGGAGGCAGGATTAGAAACAATCCAATGGGAACCAGGGAATTTAGAAATATCGGTTCCGATTTGCGGTGGTACGGTGGCTCCGAGTAGGCCCTGCGATTTGAGTTGGACGTGTGGAGCACCTTTTCCGGAAAGTTCTACAATGGAGTGTTCCGTAGAGAGTTGTTTAATGGAAAGTTCAATTCCGTTATGGATACCAGTCACAGAGGCGATTGCTGCAGCTGCTCTTGACGTTGCTGCTGCTGCTGTTGTTGCTGCAGCTGCTGTTGTTGGTGTCGTGTCCTCTGAAAAGGTGAGGGCATCCATTGGAAAAAGTTTCATCCAGCAGATTTCGTTTGACGAGGCCAAAGCAAAATCTGCATGACCCGCCACTCCGGCAACAATAACCAATAATCCGCTTTCAGCAACTTTGGTAAAGCGTTGTTCTGGATTGAAAATCGCGGCTCCAAAGATTCCGTGAAATTCTTTTGAGATAATTGAATAATAGCGCCACTCGACGAATGAAGCCTTGGCAAAATGGCGAAGAGGGTTTGAGCATGCTGAGCGAATGGCTGTGACGAAGTGGTTTTCGCTAGAGTGGGTAAGCGGCGATAAAAAATTTTTTTCGCGAAACAATTTTTTGTAGCATGGGTATCGCCACGCGCTACCAAGGTTTGCAATTTTGCTTAAAAATGAAATAGCCTGTGTTATTTCAGGCATGCGTGCTCTCCAAGGCTAGAATGCGGTTTCCTCTTTCAATAAGGCGATCGAGGTCGCTCTTACTGGAGCTGAGGACAGATATTTCACGAATTTTTTGCAAAGTATTCACTATGCCTAAGGTGTCTCCATATTCAGAATAAACCGAAAGCAGGGCTTCGTGAGCCAAAAAGCTTTTTGGAGCAAGGTCCACAGCCTTGCGTGCGGCTTCAACCGCCGCTTGCACTTTTCCAGCTTTGAGTAGAGTTAAACTGACTCGGATTTCAAGAGAGGCTTTTTCTGCCGGGTTTTCTGTTTCTCTTGTTACCTGTCTCAAAAGAGACACAAGATCGTCGTAGGCTTCCAATCTTTCGAGAGCTTCAATGAGTGTGAGATGCGTGTCAAGCTGTGAACCTGTGCATTGAGTTTCCAGAATTTCGCGTGCTTTGGCTGCATTATTGAGATTGTATAAATATATTTGTGCGAGTTCATGAGCGGCGCGTTGTTTTTCGAAGGGGTTGGAAAGAACCTGAGTGAGGCGGTCGAGCTGCTCGGCTGCTTCTTGAAACTGATTCGTTTGCATATAGAGAACTTTGTAGAAACGAAGAGCCTTTATGTTGTTGGCATCAGTCTCTAGCAATTTGTGATATATAAAGTTGACTTTTTCTTCTTGAAAAAGCTTCTTTTCGTAGAGAAGAGCCAGGCGTTCTAACATGGGAATCTGTTGGGTCTTGGTTAAAGATGTTCCCAAAAGGTGCGAATAGAGCAGAACGTGTTCCCGGAAGTTTTCTTCGCCTAATATTCTCTCAGCAATGTGGATGCGAATTATGGCGAAGGGAAGATTCATTGCTTTTGTGCATTTTGCCGCAGTGATTGCAAACTTTTCAAAATTTTCGAGGCCCAAATAGTAAATACGCATGAGCCAAAGAAAGTCCGCCAGTAAACTAGGATCAGTTGACTTTTTTTGTTGCAGACGCCAATCCAATAGTTTGATAACTTGCCCAAGACATTCGTAGGCTTCAAGAATTCGAAGCAACTCATCTTGTTCTGATGGCCCCATGTTATGGAAATATTGAATATTGCGTCCAACCCCAATAAGGATTTCCGCTTCTTTTTGCGAACCAGGGGCAGGAATCGATGCAATGTCTTCTTGCATGTTGTTTCTCTAAAAAATTATTTGAGAGCTAAGCGAAGAACATGTTCTTCACAAGCCTTAATGGTGTCGTCCCAGTTGAAAGCAGACGCGTCAAAGAGCCACTGAAGGGAAATTCCATCAACAATAGAAATAATGACCGCTGCTAAAAGTGATGCGTCGCATTGATGAAAAGCTCCAACGTCCATTCCGTTTTGAAGGATGGCTGCAGCAGCTGCGCGAAATTTTCCGTAATGGTTTGCGATGGCCTCACGAACTTTTTCTTTTTGGTTTATTTGAGTCCAAAAATCCATGTTGATGCAATAGTATTCACGCTTTTCACGCACAACTAAAAAACAGGTTTGAACAAGATAGCGCAGACGTTCCGAGGGATCGGAAGTGCGGCTCATAAAGTCGGCCAAAAGACCTTCGATGTCCCCGGCAACTCTTTCAAGCACCGCCATCATGAGGTCTTCCTTATTGAGGAAGTAGTAATGAATGATGCCTTTGGAGACATCGGCAATGCGCGCAACGTCTTGCATAGAAAAGTTATTGTAACCATAGCGCGAAATGCATTCAATGGTTGCTGCGATGATTTGATTTTTTCGCTCCAGCGCCAACTCCGGCTTGCTCATAGAGGGTACCTTCCAATGCTACAAATGTTTTTTCTCAACCAGACTAACACACCCGGGCAAAAAATGCCGTCAAAGATCTGGGCGTGAGAGGCTAATGTTGCATGCCGTAGTGAGGCATAGCTTCAGTATAGTCGGATTGAGTGCCTAGGCAACCCGTTGAGCGAGGAGTGCCCCTTGAACGACATTTTGCAATATATGTACCAAGATGGTCTTTTGACATCCAAGGAGCTTGTTTCACTCCGAAAGACGTGCCGGGAACTCAATGAAAATCCTGTTCGTGTGCTTCGTTCCCTTAACATTTCGTCGCCGGAAGAAATATTAGCTTTTTTGCAGCGAGCCTACCGAATTCCTGCGGTTACCGAAAGACTTATTGATGCACTCGATGAGAGTTTCAAAGCCCTTATTCCCATTGATTTAGCGCTTCATTACGGAGTTTTTGCGGTTGCTGAAGATGGGGCTGTTTTGCATGTTGCTATGGAAGATCCTAGCGACAAGGGCCTTATTCACAAGCTCGAGTTTTTTTTAGAGCGCAGAATCGTTCCTGTTGCTGCTACAGTGCATCAAATTGCGCTTGCTCTTAACAAGCTCTACGATTTAACGCCTGAGCAACTGAAACTCACCACGGTTATTGAAAGCTCGCGTGGGATTGTTGCTGGAGTTAAGAAAACACCAGCACCATTGGCAGCTCCGCTTCCGACCGGCACCGCTCCGTCGGCTCTGTTGAGTCAAATTCTTGACGAAGAAGCCTCTGTTCAGGCCCTGACGGCGCGAGCTCTGG
>CAIZES010000174.1 GCA_903932045.1 uncultured Silvanigrella sp.
AGCACAGAGAATTTGCTCCACGCACCCTGCCAGTTTTAACCCCCAACTCTACATCAGGAAAGCAGCAATGTTATCTTTAGGAACAAAGTACAGGGCGTATTTGCAGCCGCACTAACAACAGGCGAGCACACAACTCAAGTTCTAAGTAAAATTCTTAGCAAGAATGATTCTGAGATAGAAGAATTATTCACAAAAAAAGCAGTGAGCGGCTTCTAAAGAAAACCAAAATGGCCGTCGCAAAAAAATGAAAACCATATCTACTTGCGACGAGATCCAATGTACGCGGCTGCCAAGATGCTCATACGCTTTGTTTGCGCTTCATCTGCACGACTCGGTAACAAAATTGGAACAGTTGCACCAGCGACTAAGCCCGCTGCCCACGCGTTAGGCACAAATCTCTGAATAGATTTATAGAAAAGATTCGCACTGTTTATGTCATGAAATGCAAGTACATCTGCGTCTCCGCAAACATCACCCGTCACCTTTTTCACCTGTGCAGCCTCCTTGGAGGTTGCAATATAAATGTCATGAGGTCCTTCAACCAAAGCATCTCCGAAGGCTCCAGCCTTTGCGCGTTTCACCAATTCCTCGGCGTCGGTGGTACTTCTCATTTTGGGGTTAATTTTTTCTACAGCCGCCTGGATAGAAACCTTTGGTTTCGAAATTCCCAAGTTGCGCGCAAACTCCACAGCATTTCGAACCATTTTTTCTTTGTCGTCCACAGAGGGCTCAATTAAAATTGCTGCGTCAGTTGAAATCAAAAATTTATGATAGGTTGGCATACTCACAAGAGCCACATGTGTGAGTGTATTACCGTGAGGAACCAAACCAAATTCTTTGTCGAGAACGGCCTTCAAATAAATTTTTGTATCAACTTGGCCCTTCAAAAGGAAGTCGCCTTTACCTTGCGCAATCATTTGCGCTGCAGTGCGAGCAGCCGCAGTGTCATCGGCTGTTTCCAAAATCTCGAACTTCTCAAGGGGAATTCCAACGCGCTTTGCAACCTCTTCAATAGCCAATTTTTGACCTAAAAAGGTACCACCGCTCACAACGCCATCCGCAAGAGCCATAGCCACGGCTTCCATGGCTTCTTCGTTGTTTGCACAGACAACAATCACACGTCCCGGATTCGCGCGAGCTCCGGCCAGCAAACTTTCCACTGTGAGTTGATTCACTGACATCAAAATTTCTCCTTGATTCAAAAAATATTCAAAAAACTTTTGCTCCTCTCAGCGATACTCCAAAGCCTGCTCTTCTTTATTCAATACACGCAGAGCAGCTTCACAAAGCGCAGACATTTCATCGCCACCCGGGATGACCTCAACAGGAGCAATCCAGCTCACACGCTCGCGAATGGGTTCTACAAAATGTTTTTTTCCATAGGCTTGTCCACCAGTGAGAATAATGGCGTCCACTTTACCCTTCAAAACGGCACCAAGAGAAGAAACTTCCTTGGCAACTTGATACGCAAGCGCCTGCAAAATTTCGCTTGCTTTTTCTTTGGTGATATCAGAATTAAGTTGCTCTTTTTGTTCGGACGTCAACTCAACTCCGTCGGCCATTTTCTCCAGCGCAATCATATCGGTTGTACCAGTGTAGGCAACAACTCCGCCTTTTCCTTTAATCTTAAGTTTCATTTCGTCCAGAGTGTCCTTTCCTGAAAAGCACATTTTCACAAGTCCGCCCGAAGGAACTCCACCCGAACGCTGCGGAGTAAATGGCCCGTCGCCATCGAGACCATTATTCACATCAATCACTTTACCCTGCTTGTGCGCGCCCACAGAAATTCCGCCACCCGCATGAGCCACAATAAAATTACACTCCTCGTATTTCTTTCCGAGTTTGTCAGCAATTTTACGCGCAACGCGCTTTTGATTCAAGGCATGAAAAATAGAGATCCGTGGATTTTCAGGCATTCCCGAGTAGCGCGCCAAAGGCTCCAACTCATCAACAACAACTGGGTCAGCAATAAACGAAGGGATACCTAAAGGCTCTGCAATGGAATAAGCAATAATTCCACCCAAATTAGAGGGATGATCGCCCAATACGCCTTCGCGCAAATCGTTTAGCAAAGCCTGATTTACAGAATATGTGCCGCTGCAAATGGGCTTTACCAAACCACCACGACCAGAAACCGCCGTGAGAGTTTTGGGATCGACGCCATTTTCACGCAGTGTTTTCAACACCAAATCTTTGCGAAAATCAAATTGAACGGTAACTTTCTTACCCTCATATTGTTCCAATTCCTTAAGCGAATAACGAACAACTTTGTGAAAAACCTTTTGTTCTCCCTTAAACAACGCAATTTCGTCAGACGTAGAACCGGGATTTATGACAAGAACCAAGTGTTCCATATTTTTACCACCAATATCAGTGACTTATGTTAATAAATTGTACTAAAAACATCACGAGTATAGGGGCATTCCCCATTGGAGTCTAGCCAAGCCCGCAAGAAGTTGGAAATTTTGGCCGGACGGTGGTTTTGTCCTAAAAAAATCCTCATTTGTTCCGAAGAATTATGCAGGAGGGGCATGATAGAGACAGTGGTTTGATCTTCCCGAAGCATAAGGAGGAACACCTATGATCTTCTCAATTCTTGCAGCCACAATTATCGTCGTAGCAGCATTTGCAACCTTGATGACCCTGCACGTGCGCATGATGAACCGTCTCAAAGCCGAATATGACAACGCTCTAGAGAATCTTTCAGTGCACCCAGGCGACCCGAGTATTGAAGCCAACTGCAGAACCGTTGGGCGAAATTACTATCGGTATCTCCACATTCGCGAGCATGCCACATTGAGCGACTTTCCACTTCCTTACGTTGAAACCACAGATCTTGATGATGAACTCATTTCGCGAGATATCGAAAGCAAAGTGGCAACGCACCACAGCGCCGCTTAAACGGTCTCTGGCTTGACGCCCAAAGCGTCTGCGTGTTACGCCAAGGTCAAGGGAAAAGCCGCCCCGAGAGGTGGCTAGAATGGTTTCGGCTTCTTGCCGAACGAACCCCGCCAGGGCCGGAAGGCAGCAACGGTTTTTGGCGAGATTTGCGAGATCTCCTCTAGTCACCCCTCGGGGCGGGTTTAAACCCGCCCTTTTTTTTGCGGAGAATGCATGTTCGAAACCACCGAATCACCCGCGCAAGAATCGGGCGTTTATCAAGTTTTGGCCCGACGCACTCGCCCGCAATCGTTTGCCGAGCTCGTAGGGCAAGATGCCATTGCGTCATCCCTTGCCTCCATGATCAAAAGCAAAGTCATTCCTCACGCTTTTTTGTTCACAGGAACGCGTGGTACAGGCAAAACTTCCAGCGCACGCATATTGGCAAAATCGCTTTGTTGCGCAAACGGGCCAACAGAAACACCTTGTCAAACATGCGTTCACTGCAAACAAATCACGTCGGGATCACACGACGATATTCTTGAAATCGACGCGGCCTCCAATACCGGCGTTGATAATATTCGCGACCTCCGTGAAGCAGCACAGTTTTACCCAAACTCAGCACGCTACAAAATCTATATCATTGACGAAGTCCACATGCTGTCAATGAGCGCATTTAACGCGCTTCTTAAAACCCTGGAAGAGCCACCACCCAATGTTATTTTTATTTTGGCAACAACCGAGCTCCACAAAGTTCCACTCACAGTGCGTTCGCGCTGTGTGATTTTTTCATTTCGCAAAATTGCGCCCGAAACAATTTCAGCGCATCTCGCTGGAATTTTGGAGCGGGAAAACGTAACTTTCGAAAAAGATGCTTTGGCTCTTATTGCTCGCGAAGCCAAAGGAAGCATGCGCGATTCCTTAAGCCTCTTAGAGCAAGCGAGCGCCTTATGCGGCGGCAAACATATTGAACTCGAAAAAACACGAGAAGCCCTTTCCATACTGGGCCAAGAACTTGCCGACAAACTACTCGCCGCCATTACTTGTGGAACAGCCACTGAAGCACTGGAAACGCTCCGCAATGCTGATGCGGCTAGCGTTGATCTTTCCTGCCTCCTGGAAGATGCGGCGGCGCTTTTTCGAAACGCCATCATTCTTTCTCAGTGTCAAAACGAGGCAGATGCTCGCAGATTAACTCAACTTCTGCCTTTGGAAATGGCAACTCTTCAAGCAAACACAAAACACGTTTCCGTTGCCGCACTCAGCGAAGTTTTCAGGGTTCTGAGCCAGGGCGCTCGTGAAGTTTCCCGAGCAACAGCTGGGCTTGCATGGGCTGAAATTGCAGTGCTCGACTGTATATCTCGGCGCGAATGGCTCAGCTCCTCAGAGCTTTTGGAAGTTCTCCGATCTGGTGGCTCAACACAAAACATGGCGACACCAAAACCCCTAATAACAACAAAAGCGAGTCCAGCAGCAGAACCACCACCTCGAACGAATCCGCCAACGGCTGCCCAAACTCTTTCGCCAACATCTGCCCCAGCATCTGCCCCAGCAGTACCCGTACCGCTATCTGCGCCAATTTCGACAATCACAGCACCCACAGTGCCTGTTTCCCCCAGTGTCACGAACGCGCCTCAAGACGCATCACCGCAAGAAAAGTTTTTGCCTGTTATTGATTTCTTAAACAAAGACAACACACCCACATCAATTCGCCTTGCCAGCAAACTTTCCAGTATGGGAATTGAGCGTTGCGACGAAAAAATCATACTTTTTTCAAGCAACGGTAATTTATTTCAAGCCCTGGGCGAACAAGAAACCAAATTATTCCGCACCGCTCTATCACAATGCGGTTTAGGCACCTCCGAAATCAAGGGTCTACAAGTTCACAAACTCAGTGAATCTGCAACAGCAGCTCCAAATACAATAACGGGCACTATTGCCAATATCCAGCAAAACAAAACCGCGCTCGGGGCTAGTGCCTCTCCTCCAATCCGAAGCGTTGCCGACATGGAAAAGGATAAACGCAATGCCGAAGACAAAGCGCGAACCGAGCGCATTCTCAAATCACCCGAACTCAAACCCTTACTTTCCGTTGGACATGATCCTCAGGTGCTTCCTCTCGAAGATGAAGAGTGAACCAAACCGCCTCCGAATGAACCCGTTGCGACTCCCATGTCACATTCCCGATAAAAAAATATTGGCACCTTCCTGAAACCCTACCCCTGGCACTTGCGTTCACCAAAAACTTCTGATTACCTCTTAATGTGCCCTGCGAAGAGTTCAAAAAAAGGTTCGTTTTGAGGGGCGCATGTTTTTAATCTTCGGAGGCGCTAATGTTGATGGAAGGGTTTAAGCTCGTCGGTTGTGATGATGAAATGTTTAGGTGGAACAGCGAGAATCTCGTCGCTCTGCTTCGTGACGACGAGGATGACGAAGACGATTTCGAGGATGATGACGAAGACCTCGACGATGATGACGAAGATGACGATTTGGAGGATGACGAAGACGACTTCGAGGACGAAGACGATGACTTCGAAGACGACGAAGACGACTTCGAGACTGATGACGAAGATCTTGATGATGATGAAGATGAAGACGATGATGAAGATGAAGACGAAGATGAAGATGACGAAGACGAGTAAACACTCGCGCTTCTGAGTTTCTCTGAACGCCTGGGATTCTTCTAGTGTCTTAAAAACTTCAAAAAAATTCCCGTCCAGGATAAAGAGCTGACATCAAAGCAGGTCTTTTAGTTTTCCGGAGTGGGCTCGGAAATCTTAACTGAAGCCTTTCGCACTCTGCGTTTGCTCACTTCAACTATTTCCAAATTCATGCGTCCAACAGTCAGCCTGTCACTGATCTTTGGAATATGCCCAAAATGGTAGAGAATAAGGCCTCCCAGCGTGTCATATTCCCCTGCCTGATGTCCCTGACAAAGATCGGCCATATTCAGATCAAAAAATTCGCAAAAATCATCAATGTGAATTTTGCATTCTACAATATACTGATTTGGCACCTGAGTGGGCCGAATTGCATCTTCTTCATTATCGAATTCATCTCGAACTTCGCCAACAATTTCTTCGAAAATATCTTCCATGGTTACCAAACCACTCGTGCCACCGTATTCATCCAATACAATGGCCATATGCTGTTTGTGTCGGCGAAGTTCCTGAAACAAAAGATCGACTGGCTTAGACTCCGGAACAAACATGGCGTCTCGGCGAATTTCAACAATGCGACCATCCCAATATGCAGGATCATCCCGATGTTTTTTGAGGAAAAAAAGCACGTCTTTGGAATGAATAATACCTACAATATTATCGATGCGATCCTCGTAAATGGGAATGCGCGATAGTCCTGTTTCACGAAAAATATCGGCGGTTTCAACAATTGTGGCTGTTGCAGACAAAGCAGTCATATCGGTTCGGTGCACCATGATTTAGCGAACAATAGTATCTCCTAGCTCAAAAACACCGCTGAGCATTTCGTGCTTCTGCTCTTCCAATACTCCTTCTTCTTCTCCCACGTTAATTAAAAATTCCAGTTCCTCTTCGGTAATCTG
>CAIZES010000175.1 GCA_903932045.1 uncultured Silvanigrella sp.
CTTTCTAGGGAAGAACTCGACGAACTTTTTGACCTCTTGCTCGACACAACTGACGCTGAAAAAATTAAAGCGTGGTTTGCTGCGCACGAAAAATCTCGCAATACGCAGTCGGGGCACTGAGACTAAGACTGAGGCCAAGACCGAGACTGAGAGGGAGACAAAAATGCATCCTATGCAAGCGCCAAAACTGAAGATGCCCAAGGGTATTTCGGATTTTCGCAAACTTCGCGAAGGTGGCTACTACTATGCCGACAAATCAAATTTTGTGGCCGAAATAGCAGAAGCTGCTGAAATTGTTCTTATTCCGCGCCCACGTCGTTTTGGTAAAACACTCAACATGACTACGCTGCAAACGTGGTATGAGAGGCTGCCATCCGGCGGAACACACACAGAGCTTCTTAACGGTCTTAAGGCTGATTTCACTCCCGGTAGTCATCACGAAAAGCGTGGCAAAATTCCCGTAATTTTCTTTTCATTTAAGGACGTCAAAGAGCCAACCTGGGCCGATACTTTAATGCAAATTGCGGTTCAGGTAACAGTGGAAGTCAGAAGGCTCGCTCCTTGGTGGGAGGGTGTTTCACTCGATTCCGAACTTCGTGCTCAACTCGATGCACTCAAGGGCGGCAAAGCCGACCGTGTTCTTTTGAGTCAAACACTTCGTTTGTTGAGCGAAACTCTCGAAAAAGTTTCTGGCCAGCGTCCGCTTTTACTCATTGATGAGTACGACACTCCCGTTCAGTCAGCGCTGGTTGGTGGTTTTTTTGATGATGTTGTTGCTTTCATGCGTAACTTTCTTTCGGCGGGATTAAAGGACAACTCTCACATCTGGAAAGGTGTGCTGACTGGGATTCTGCGCATTAGTAAAGAAAGTATGTTTTCGGGGCTGAACAATCTTGATGTTTGTCCTCTTACTAGCCACAAGTTCGCCAGTTGCTTTGGTCTTCTTGAGGGCGAGGTTGAAGATCTTCTTGTGCAAGCGGGTCTGGCGCAGCAATCGGCTGAGGTAAAAAACTGGTACAACGGTTATCTTTTTGGTCAGAATACGATTTATAATCCTTGGTCCGTGATTAGTTTTGTTAGCGATCCTGTCGAAGGCTGTCAGCCACACTGGGTGAACACTGGTGATACTCGCCTCCTCGAAAATACCATTGCCGATGGCGATGGTATTTTGCACAAAGAACTTGAAGACCTGCTTGTTGGTACGGCAATTAAAAAAACTGTGGACGACCACGTCACCTATTCTCGAGATGGCATCAGGCCCAATGATGTTTGGAGCTTCTTGCTTTACACGGGATATTTGAAGGCTAATGGTCCACTTCAAGACGTTGAAGATGGCGTACGTGTTGCTTCGCTGTCTATTCCCAATAAAGAAGTGACGGTTGCCTATCGCAAACTTGTTCGCGGTTGGACAGAAGCTAAGCTTGGTCGCAGCGAAGAAGTGACAACCATGTTGCAGGCGCTGGTGATTGGTAATGAGCAAGAATTTGGAGAGAGTTTTCGTTCCCTTGTAAACAATACTTTGAGCCACTACGACGTAGGGCGAAAGCAAGCAGAATCCTTTTACCACGCTTTTGTAACGGGAATGTTGGTGGGTCTTGGTGCAACACACTTCGTGCGTAGCAACCGTGAAAGTGGTGCTGGCCGATACGATGTGATGCTTATTCCAAAAGATTTTGTGAAGTATCCTGGAGTGGTGATTGAATTCAAAATCATAGGCAAAAACGAAACTCCTGATGATGCTTTATCTGCCGCTCATGCACAAATTGATGAAAAAAAATATGTAACAGAACTCGAGGCCCAAGGCGCAACTCGCATTCTTAAATGGGCAATTGCTTTCAAAGGCAAAGAGGTTTTCTTGAGTTTGCGGTAAACTCATGTGCTTTGAATTTTGAATGATGTTATTCATGTGTCAGTAATTTTTCGGATTTTGCCTAGCTTTGGGAAAGTAGCGACTGAATCTTTGTCTAGTTCATTGGTTGTTTGGGGATGACTGCGGAAAAGGAACTCACATCGTGCTCCGGTCAAATATTTGAGGATAGAAAAATGGGGGCGTTGTAACTGAGTTCGCGGAGTCTGAATACCAAGTTAGTATCAAGAATGTTTTCGGATTCAAACGAAGTTTCTGGAAGCACATCGTTCTATGCAGCGGGTATTGAAAAACGTGTGGTTCTAGAGCTACTGATATTTTTTGATTGGGTTTTTAAGCTTCCTCGTGAGTTGTGCGAGGAATTTGACAAATTTTTAGAGACAATGGAGGTGAACATGGGAAAGCCTTATATTCCAAGATTTGCAAGGGCTGAGCATGGAAAAGGTGTGCAGGAAGGGATCAGACAAGGAATGGAGCAAGGAATGCAGCAGGGAATGCAGCAGGGAATGCAGCAGGGAATGCAGCAGGGAATGCAGCAAGGCAAATTGGAAGGAAAGCAGGAAGGAAAGCAGGAAGGCGAGGGTATTTTGTTGCGCCGTC
>CAIZES010000176.1 GCA_903932045.1 uncultured Silvanigrella sp.
AGAGAGTTCATCGGCAAGAGGAATAACAATTTTTTCGGTTTGAGCCAATATAAGACGATAAAGCTCGGACAATTTTACGAGCAACTGTTGGGCTTTCTCGGGATCGATTCCAACCAATGTTACAATATTATTTAACGCATTAAACAAAAAATGAGGTTTCATTTGATTTTTTAGAGTCTGAAGCTCAACCTCGGCAACAACCCTCTTCAGAGCACTTTCGCGGCACGCATCCTCTGCAACTTGTTGCATATAGAATTGAATTCTTTCACCCAAGCTGTTGAGTGTGTCCATGAATTCTTGGAACTCAAAAAATTCAACCTGCTCGGTTTGGGCAGCAAATGCGCCCTGCCGATAGGCTCCAACCACACGAGTCATAGATTGAATCGGCCGCAACAGATATCTGGCAACGGCAATACTCACAGAAATAATAGTAACAAACACCGCCAACAAATACAGAACCATTTGCACAACCATGCTGTGAACCGGCTTCAAACGTTCCTCTATCCTATCGCTCAGCTCCAGCACAAAAAGCACAGGACTGAGGTTTTTCTCTTCATTCAGAGATCTGCGCAAGGTAACAGGAGCGCGAAATCGCAGAAACAAATCTTCACTCTCTTGAATGCGTTCTGGCGCAAAAACGAGTTTTCCCTCTTGTGAGTACAAACGTACGCCAATGGATGGCTCAAAATGGGAAAGCACAACCGCAGCAACTTGAGAAAATTTAACTTGAATAGCAATGACACCAACAACATCGCCATGTATTCCCCACACAGCTTGAAAAAAACACATAGCCAGTTGATTATCCCGCGTGTGACACTTTTTAAAAACGCTCAATTCCCGCGGCGAAGGATTTGTGCCAAACAATTCTTCACTCGAAAATTCCATATCCTTGTTTGGAGCAAGCATTTCAACCGCAATAGGAGCCGATGCTACAACTTCTTTGCGCGCATTAAAATACCATATTTCGTTCACAAGACTGTTATTTGCACGATAGTCCCGCACAAGCCTATCGGCACGCTCAACAAAAGCGAGCGAGCGAACAGCAAATTCCATGTCACTATCTTGCGCTAAAAATTCGAGGCGCGTTTTCAGTAAGCGAATTTCTTGTTCTGCGCGACTTGCGCCACCTTCAGCCATAAGCTGAAGCCCCTCAAGAGCGTTGGAGCGGCTCATATTATAAGCTTTTGTGACAAACACCAACGAGAGCGCAATAACGGGCACAACACCCACTGCCAACATAGCCAACGTCACAATCCAACGAAACGACATTTTCGACATCAATGAATTTCCTCTCGATACTGTTGCAGTCGTCGAATTGTTTGCACTCGAAGAGTTTCCACAATTGCCGAAGTTGGAGCAACATTTTGAATACGATACTCCAAGGCCTTACTGAGAATCATCCATGTCAGAATGGATTCACGTGTCGACCGCATTGGCTGCGACTCCTTAAAAATGCGCAACAACTCTCTGTTTTCAGAAGAAAGACTCAATCGAAAAATCTTTTCCATTGCAGTATCTGTTGCGGGTAGTCTTCCTGTTGCGCGCGCAAACTCGTACTGTTCCGAGGAATTGAGAAGGTGACGAACAAGCTTTTGCAACGCGCTTTTATTTGAACCATATAAAGATCGCCCTGGGAAAAACAGTCCCTGTGTGGAGCTAATACTACGCATAGGTTTTCCGCCCAACGACGGAAGATCACTCACACGCAGCGAACTTCCCAACGCAGCCAGCGCATCGGCAAATAGCCAATCACCCGATACTGTGTACGCAAATTTACCCTTCAGAAAATCCGTTGAAGAGCACGAAAACGAGCAATTCGAAGGCACAATTTCTGCGGTAATGAGCTTACTGTAGGAATCCAACGCCTTTGCAAATTTATCCCAATCGTTTTGCAAATTGGGAGTCAGAACGCCATCCGCAAAAACCCCCGCCTGCAGAACAAAAGGCAAAAAGAAGTATGGCTCTCCAACAGGAAGCGCAAGAGTTAAGAAACCTTTTCGTTTGATTTCGGCGTGCTGTTCGAAAATTTCTTCCCATGTTTTTGCTGGAGACGAAACAATGCTTGCATTAGAATAAAGAACAAGATGATTGCCGGAAAAAAGCGGAACACCCATAGAAACATTGTCCAACGAAAGCTCTTTCACAAAACGAGATCCAACATCCCGTGGAATGAAGTCAATCGGAATTGAGCTCAACTCGACTTCTTTCCCAATTGCCATAAAATCGGCTGTCCCTAAAACAACATCTGGCAAAGCGCCATAATGTTTCTGCTTGAGGAGTCCATTCCTGAGATCCATTCCTGTTTCCAGCTTCACCAGAATTCCTGTTCTTTTGGTGAACCGTTGAAGCGAATTTTTCAAAATATTCGTTTGAGTTGCATTCAGGGAATGCCAAAACACTATCGCTGTTGTGTTTTTGGAAATGCTTACAGAAGTTTCTCCAACAGAAGCAGCACGCGCAATTGAAGACTTTACAAAAAAGAAGGCAACACACGGAAAAAAAACAAACCACAAAAAGAACACAATTGAGGCAACGAAGAATCTTTTCGTATTTTGCACAGTCATATTCTCTTTTTTCCGCAAGTCACTCAAGCGCTGAATAAGCCAACAAAGCGGATCCAATCACACCCGAGGAATCGCCCAACTTGTATTGCAACACAGGAATGCGGGCATCCGAAAGAAACGCGTTTTTTGCAACAGCTTCGGACAAACCTTCGTATAAAAATTTCTGCTGACTCAATCCACCACCCAACACAAAATAGTCTGGGTCCAAAAATGTTGCCAAGTTCCCCATAAAACGTGCCAAATTACGCTTATAATCGTGCAACACCGCAATGGATGCCGGTTCATAATTATCGGCCATCCGAAAAATATCGGCAGCGGTTCCCGGCCCCTCAATTTGCGAGTACCTTCGCTGAGCAAACTGGGCTTCTAAGGAAGGCCCACCCAAATACATTTCTGCACAACCACTACGCCCACAGTAGCAAGCAATCCCATTTGGAAACAAAACGGAGTGCCCAATTTCGGCTGCACCACCACGCACACCGGAAAGCAGCTTGCCACGAACCACAAAACCACCACCAACTCCGGTTCCCAAAATGATGCCAATGCTAACCTGCTCGGAAAGAGGTCTCTGGGTTGATTTATAATAATCAACACCCGCGCCACCCAGTGCCTCAGCCAAC
>CAIZES010000177.1 GCA_903932045.1 uncultured Silvanigrella sp.
AGCGAGAGTCAAACACATTCTGATCGCGCACCGAGGGAACCACAAAGTGCGTTGTGTCGCCGAAATGACTTCAGATTCATTTTTCGGAAAAGAGTCCGGCAATCACTCCGCGCAACGCGGGCAGTAAAAAAAGCGCTGCGACTTTGCGAAAAATTCCCTTTGCATGCGTCACTGATCTTCGAACAGCAGTCGCGGAAATTTTTAAGAAGGGAAAGTTTCACGACTTCGAAAACTTTGAATTCAGTGAGAAACAAAAAAAGAGGCACAGGGCGTCTACGGAAGAACTCTTCAAACGAAGAATTTATCAAAGAAATCTGTCTCAATTCAGTGAACATCGTGGAAAGAAAAGACGCCATTCGCTCTGACACACAAGATGGAAGTCATCAACCACCGCGGTTTCGCGAGCGTTCTGCCGACTCCTGTTTTCGTGGGCGGCGCTAGTGCATCGTGCATAGTGCATCGTGCATCGTGCATCGTGGTGCCTTCGGCAACCGTCCGAGCGAACAACAGTACTCTGGGTCGCGAGCCTTGTGCAGATAATGCGAAAATCAAAAATCAAACATTCACAATGCGTGCATGTGCGTAACAAAATTTGAATGGCGCAGGGTAGAGGGTTCGAACCTCCGACCACCGGTTTCGAAGACCGATACTCTATCCAACTGAGCTAACCCTGCGAGAAATTCAGGCGGGACAAAGACAACTGGCGGGATTTGAACTGCGTTCGAACCACTCAGCGTTGCACTTTGAGCGGGTGCAAACTGCTCACGCGCACATCACCCGACACCACGCGAACACGCACCGATGTCTGCCCACGAAAGTTATACACTGCACTGGCACCAGGTTTCAAGGTGATGGTGCGAACATTTTTGTCCTGTTCTGCAGCAATCTTCAAAACTGATGTCGCACCCGTTGCATTAGCAAACATCAAAGCTTGAGGATTTGCCACTCCCGAGAACGAAACATCAATCTTTGCCGGCACCTTTACCGGAAACTCCGACGGCACAATAACATCGCCGCCCACAGGAAGTTCGGTTACAACTAACCCTTCAAAGCCGAAGGCAACCATCGGAGCAACTAGCAAAAAAGCGGAAAACAAACGCAGGACTGTCATGGCAATATCTCCAAAGAAATGCCGATTAAGAAAGTATTCACTCTTCAAGGTACAAACCTTCAAGGTACAAACCTCAAAATAGAGACTTCGAAACGAAGTATCAAAACAAAGCTCCGAAATCACGCTCCGAAAAATTTCAAACGCGCATCCAGATTATGCCCGAACAACTGGCAAAATTCAGCATTCCGTCATTCCCTTGACACAAAGCGCAGCAAGTCTGCCGTGCAAACACATCACGCATTTAAACGAAAAGAATTCGGTCGTATACTCGCCACAGTCCGTGCTGAAGCCCGAACGGAATTCCGTAATGCAGCTGACATCAGAGACCACAGCGGAGATCACCCATGCTTACTTCAAGCTCTTTATTCCAAACCACCGGTCGTTCTACAGCCGACGCTGTGCTCATTGAACTTCTTATTAAGCACAACGTCCTTATGGAAGAACAGCTTCGCGATCTTCAGGGGCAGGTTCGACAATTTGTGGAACAGATGAACGCTGCCACAATGAAACTCGATGCATCCGTGACTGAAGAGGGCCTAACCGCAAACGCCATGTACGAGTCCATTTACGAAGAATCGCAAAAAGAATCACAGGTCTTAAATGAACGAGCAGCCGCGCGAGTGGACGATCTCATTGCTCAAGCACTCAGCAGTGCTGGCGCTGATGCAAATATTTCTCAAGATCTTCTTAACTCTATAAACACAAATTCGGACGAAAAAGAACAAATCGCAAAAGAACAGATAGAAGCTCACGACCAAGTATGGTCCAAAATTTCCAAAAAACTGGAGTCGGTAACTCGACTGGAGGAACGTTTGCGACCCCATGTTTTTAAAATCATTGAATGCCTCAATTTTGAAGATATTCAATCTCAGCGTTTGCAACACGTGCTACAAAGTTCGCAGCAACTGAACGAAGGAATAAAAAGATACCTACAAGCAGGCCACACTCTGAGCGAAAGCGAACTCAAGTTATTTGCCAACAACTTTCTCATTCAAGTTCGAAAAAGCTACACCACCGAAGAGGAACGCCACATTTTTGATAACATTTTTGTTCGAAAAACATAGACTTAACTTGCGTGCTATCACTATACTTCCACAGTTTAACTCACCACGTTAATCCACCAAAGAAAAAACAAAAAAAAAATCTAACGCAATCGCAAAGCATTTCCTACAACAAACAAACTGGAAAAAGCCATAGCACCTGCAGCAAGCATAGGTGTCAGATATCCGCTCATAGCAACCGGAATAAGAACCACATTATAGGCAAAAGCCCAAAATAAATTTTGCCGAATCGTACGAAAGGTTTCGTGCGAGAGCGCAATGGCCTCAGCCACTTTTAAAATAGAACTTTCTCGCAATGTGATTGCTGCTGTGGCAATAGCTGCATCGGCGCCTCCTCCTAAAGCCATACCAACATCGGCAACAGCCAACGCGGGTGCATCGTTAATACCGTCACCAACCATTACAACAATCAAACCTTCGTTCCGATATTTTTGAACCAACTCAGCCTTTCCGGAAGGTGTCATCTCGGCAAAAAATTCAATACCAAGTTCTTCAGCAACGCGCTCTGCAATGGACGCCCTATCGCCCGTAGCCATTATTGGTTTCACGCCATTTGCGCGCAATGCTGAAACAGCCTCTTGCGCTTCACTTCGTAAAGCGTCTTGAACTTCAAAAATAAGCACAGGTTCGCCATCCAAAGCAATGGGAACAAGACTCATCCCTGCCCGCACACTCAAATCGGGAAAAAACTGCGAAATATTGGCTTCCAAACTTTCAGGCAAACGTCCGACATGAATTGTGTGTGACTTATTCACATCGTACAAAGAGCCAGAAATACCCATTCCCGGAAGTTCTACGACATTTGATACCAAAACAGGAAGAACATTTTCTGAACCAAGATGCGAAGGCAACGAAGCATGCAGAACAACAGCGCGCGCCAAAGGATGAGAAGACTGCTGTTCCAAAGCACGCACCGCTGCTAAAATAGTATTGCGCTGCAAGCATAACGATTTCACCGTCCAGTGTTCCCGAACCACAACCGGGCGTCCTTCGGTAAGGGTGCCTGTTTTGTCGAAAACAACAACGCTCGCTTTATGTAAAACCTCCAAACTTGAAGCGTCTTTTATGAGCATTCCGTTGCGTGCCGCCCTGCCCGTTGCAACAAGCATTGCTGTTGGCGTTGCAAGACCCAACGCACACGGACACGCAACAACCAACACAGCAACCGCCGGAATAAGTGATTCTGAAAAGCTATTTCCCAACAACAACCATCCCAAAAACGTGAGCGAAGCTAGCAAAAAAACAATCGGAACAAAAACCGCAGCAACTTTGTCGGCGTAGCGTTGAATGGGAGCTTTGGTGCCAATGGCGTGTTTCACCGTAGAAATAATGCGCCCCAGAACCGAAGCAGCACCTACAGCCTGAGTTTCTATAATTAGGACGCCACTCAAATTGAGAGATCCGGCCTGCACAATGGTATCTTCCAATGCAACAACCGGAACACTTTCTCCGGTAACAAGCGAAGCATCAACATGGGAAGAACCTTTTCGCACAATACCATCAACAGGAACACGATCCCCTGCGCGCACCATAACAAGTTCGCACATTTTTACCAGCTTTACACCCACGGCACGGGTGACAGTGGAGTCAATATTTTCAACAACGAGGGCTTGTTCGGGCTGCAGAGCCATAAGCGAACGCACAGCCATTGAAGCTCCCTGACGAGCACGCTCTTCCAAATACTTTCCAACAAGAACAAGTGCCACAATAACGGCAGCGCTTTCAAAATAATAGTGATGAACATTTTGAAAAACCAGAAGCCATACCGAGTAAAAATATGCGGCAGCGGTGCCAACCGCAATGAGTGTGTCCATATTAGCATCTAGCGAACGCGCCAATTTTGTTGCATTCACAAAAAACTTTCGCCCCGGCCACGCCAATACTACCGTTGTCAGTAAAAATTGAATCCAATTGGATCCGGGAAAGTGAATACTAAACATTCCCAAAACAAAAACCGGAAATGCAAATACAACAGCCCAAATTAGGCGATTCAGCGCGACACGAATTTCACGAAGTTCTGCGGCAGCGAGTTCTTCTTCTGCATCTCCAGGGACAGCTTTGTATCCGAGTTGGCCAACAATAACAGCAATTTCGGAATCGGACATTGTAGTTTCTATCATCAGAGTGCGAGCCGCAAAATTCACCGAGGCAACAGCAACATCAGGGCGCTCTCCAAATGTTTTTTCGATACGCATGGCGCATCCGGCGCAAGACATACCCTCTATCAAAAACTCTCTCACAACCATTTCCGGCATCCTCCCCAAAATTGCAACCTTGAACCACGCTAGCACAATTGACCACACCTGTACATTCAGTTAACATTATTGCTACTCTTAGAAAAGGAGCTGCCATATGGCCGAATATATTGAACTCAACGACTCTAATTTTTCATCCACAATTGCCGCAGAAAACCGCGCTCTTGTATACTATTATGCAAGCTGGTGCGGAGCGTGCCGCATGGCTTCTTCAATGTTCAAGCGCGTTGCCACTGATCTTAATTTGACTCTGTACAAAATTGAAGCCGAACAAAATTCGCAAGCACGAACCAGCGTAAAAATAGAAAATCTTCCTACATTGGCCCTGGTTTTGGATGGAAAAATTGTAGCATCTCTGTGCACCACCCGTGAAGAAGGTTTGCGGGAATTTCTTGCTGAAAACGGAGTATGATATGGACATTAAGGCAATTAAAGAACTGGCTCAACAGTACACAACATCCGAACTCATGAAATTTGCCGCCGATTTAGAAAACACAGGGTCATGCGCTCTTGCTGCAAAAACAGACCCCGGAGAACTCATGAGCGACATTCTGCAAGCAGCAGAAGTTCGGGGACTCATAGACAAAGGCGCAACAGTGCAAGACGCAGTAAGAGAACTCTCTAAGCGAGTTCGAACAGTTCTGAATTAGAAAAACAAACAGAAAGAACCACCAATGGAACAGCGACAATTTAGTGATAATTTTGTATGGGGAGCTGCGACAGCTGCGTACCAAATTGAAGGTTCTACACAATCCGATGGCAAAGGTGAATCCATTTGGGATCGTTTTTCACACACGTCTGGAAAAATTTCTGACGGCACAACCGGTGACATCG
>CAIZES010000178.1 GCA_903932045.1 uncultured Silvanigrella sp.
AGGAACCGCCGAAACAACCTGCACGAGATCTTCCCACTGCCAATCCGTTTTGATTGCAAAGTCTGGATTTGAGTAGACTCCATGGCCCAGTCTCACAATGACCCCAATCTTGGCGTAATAGGACAGGGTGCTTGCGGACACTCCCAGCGCCACCGCTTCTTGGGAGGTGAAGGATGGTTTCTGTAAAAGGACTTGAATTTTGGTGAGTTCGGTTTTCTTTCTCATGCTTTATATTTTAATATAAGAACCCACTATGAGTCAATGGGTGCTAACATGAAATTATAGACCTGCCACCGACGGAGATCCCCTGGTGTCAATGTCAGAAGAGGGTGGCAATGAGGTCAGAAGAAGGTGTCAATAGCAAGATCAGGTGGTTGTGCTCAATTGTTCGCAAACTGTGGACTGAGCAGGGTTTCTTCGCACAGAAAGGGACATCGGCGAATGCCTGGATGGGCAATTTCCTTGGCGTACGACGTTTTCCACTGATCTGATCCCAAATCAATTTGCCCAGCCGTCAGTTTGCGGAAGGGCAGGTTTCCGTGACTGTAGGATCTTCAAGGCTGGCGGCAGGAACAACAGCCAAAGAGAGTGCCTGAAGAGCGGTCCAGACCGTCGCTTTGTCTGCGTTGGTTGCGGTACTATTCGCGACTGTGTTCGCTTTGCACCAGTTGGGAGTCGCTTCCGTGAAGCTTGCATCGCAGCCAGGGGCGCCACTGCGATAGTTGACGAATTGGCCCGTTGCGCCAGTCTCGTCCAGTGATGCCACCAGGTATCCGTCGGCTGCACCCGCGGTTCTGGTTCCGCTGAACCAGTCCTCCGTTCCGCTGAAAGTGAATGCTCCAGCAGCACTTTGCTTTGCCTCGAATCGATCGGCGAGACTGGTTTCATCGACACCGGCGGGAGATTTGTCCTTGACTCCGTAGAACTGCTGCGTCAGAGCTTTCCCAGCATCGGTTTCGGAGAAGATCATCAAGACTCGCGAGTCTTCCGGTTCTGGCTTATAGCGTTGATCGCGCCAAGAGTAGATGTTCTTGCCATCTTCACTCCATTTGACAACCATATGCAGTGAGCCTTTTTCGCAAACAATCAGCTTGTACTCGTAGCTTCCTTCCGAGACTTTTGTGAGTGAGCCGCTCTTGTCGTTGCTGGGTCCCTTCCCGGTAAACGTGCCAACTTCGGTGAACTCTCCCTTCCATTTGACCATATCTGCGTTGAGTTTATCAATGCGATCATTGACGCGTTGTTCGGTGTCCAGCAGTTTGTCGTCATTGGGCGCCAAATCCAACCCGTACTGTGTGGATGGCAGCTGAAAATTGATGCTGGGAATATCGAAATTGCCGCCAACGGCAGCAGCGCCTGAGGCTGCTTTCTTCTTGTCTGCAGCTCCACATGCGCTTAGAGCGATTGCTATTCCTGTCACAACCAGGGTCTGACAAGCCTTAAACATGGAACACCTCCGTTCAAAAATCGTGTCAACTCCGCCAAGCACCACTTCAACCTCAGTGAGTCGGCACTTGAGAGGAGAGAGACTTTCTTTCTCTCCTACCTTTCTTTACGGAACTGGTGGTTGATACTTTAATTTTATTTACAACACGTCAATTATGTTCAAAAAAAAATTTGAAGGTGAGTGATTGAAAGTTATGATCCGCATTCGCTCCTGTAAGGTCTCGACATCCATTGATGAAAGCAAAATGAGGTGCACAGCACGCAAGGGAGCACTGTACTGCACTTGAGTATGTTGCTGTTATTTGGCTATTTTTTAAAAAATACTTAATACATCTTATAAAGATCCGTTAAGACAAATAGGGAAGAGATCTGCGCCTGCAGAAGGGAGCTCGCCGTGACGACCAAGGGATTCGAACAAGCAACCTCAAAGCACAAAGTCGACACGTTTCTCGACTACCGGGAGTATCTCAAGCAGATCTATCTGACCATCAAAGGAGGCTCGCAAGGGTATTCCTGGCTGAAATTCGCGTCCGATCTTGGCTTTTCGCCAACGAACGTGATTCGCTTGATCGTCATTGGAAAACGACATCTTTCCAGTGAGGCCGCGCACACGGTATGTGCCAGCCTTGGTCTGCTGAATCACGAACGCCGCTATTTTCTCAACCTCGTGGCCTACAATGAGGCGCGCACCGCCTCTGAGCAGCAACGAAGCCTCCATCAACTGGTGACCAGCAAGCAGGCTCTCCTCGATTCGAACCCCGACAGTCAGGCTCTTCGGTATTATTCCAAGTGGTATTTTCCCGTCATCCGGGAGATGACCAGGCTCAATGGTTTTCAGGCCACGTTTGAATGGGTCAGTCGTCATCTCTTCCCGTCTTTGCGGCCGGCTCAGTACAACGAGGCAATCGAGCTCTTGAGAGAGATGAAGCTGCTGGAGGTTGATTCAGCCACGGGAACCGTCAAATTTATGGACAACCGTCAGATGGTTCTTCCCACGGACGCGACGGCAGGTAACATTGCTATCAGTCAATATCACCGGAAGATGCTTGAAGTGGCTGCAGATGCTGTGTTCCAAATCCCGGATTCTGATCGCGAAATGAATGCATTGACTCTCTGTCTATCCAACGAGTCGTTCGATAAACTCAGAACGCGAATTCTTGATTTGTGCGCTGAGTGGTCAACGACAATTACAATTCCCTTCCAGCGACAATTACAATTCCCTGGTTAGGGGACACAGAGCGCCTGACAAAATCTCGTCTTGCACCCCGCTACAAACACGCCGGACATTTGGATTCTTAGAGCATTTTGTTCCCCTTTCTCTATTGCTGTTGCATGTGAGTTATCTTCGTTCGGAGCCGTCCAAGAAAAGCGTAGCGTGTCTGCTTCGCGCGAATACCTGGAGCAGCGACGCAGACCTTGGCTGAAGGCCAAGAGCGAAGCGTGGACGGCTTCGAGCGAAGATAACGTCAAGCTCACTTCGGTTGGTGAGTCCTGAGGTTTGGAGCGAAGCTCCAAGTTTTAATTTGAATTTGTTCCAGCATCATTTCCTGTTTTTCTTTTCTTTTTTGAACCGCTTTTACTCAAGAGTTCTTCTTCCTCTCTAAGATTAAGTTCAGCTTGATACTCTCGGTAGCTTCGCTCTGTTTTTACTTCGAGCATTACTGAGTGGTGAACCATGCGATCAATGGCTGCAGCTGTGGTCATTGCATCCTTGAAAATTTTTTCCCATTCTGAAAAAACGAGATTGCTGGTTATCATAATACTACGGCGCTCATACCGTTCCGATAAAAACGCAAAAAACACCTCCATTTCCTCTTTAGTATGTTCCAAATATCCAATATCATCACAGATAATAACGTCATAGGCGTCAAGTTTTTTGAGTTCTTGAGCCAACTTCAAGGATGCCTTGGCCCTAAGTAATTCTTCAACCAGTTGCCTGGTTGTCCGAAACAAGACACGATAACCTTTTTGAGTCAGTTCAAGGCCAATAGCGGTCACAATGTGTGTTTTGCCGCGGCCAGGCAAACCGAACGCGAGAATATTTGTTGCATTATCAGCAAACTCCCCATCCAATAGCATCTCAATCTGACGCCGCAGCTTTGTGGGAAATAACGATAAATCGAGTTTATCCATCGATTTATTGGCATCGAGTTTCGATAAGTTTAGCAGTCTAGCTCTTTTTTGCTGTTCTCTTTGCTGTATTTCGCCATCACAAAGTTCGCCTATAATTTGCTCAACACCCCAATTTTCGATAACCCCTTTTTCAATTATCTTTTGATGATTTTGGTGCATCCAGCGGAGCCCCAAACGCTGCAATGGTTCTTGCAAATTCATAAAGCACCACCTATCAATTTGTCGTAATTTTTGAGGTCCGGTATACACCTTGCAATCTGATGCTGTTTCGATTTCTTTTCAAATCCGATCAAATTTTTTACACTGTCGTAGCTAATTTTGCTTTTCTCCATCGTCAAAAGCTCCAGTGCAGCCTTAACTTCATCTTCTGATGTTGATGCTGCTAAGTGCAAAATTCGCAAATATTCCAGGTCATTTTTAATGGAAATTTCACCGCATGCTATTTCGTCATAAGCTTGTCTGAAGATAAGGGATGGAAACATTTCATCTCGGTAACGATAACAAGCAAAGGCGCCAGGCTTTCTAATCAAAGACCAAATAACATGCTTGTAATCGATCTTGTGCAAACGATTGCCTAATATTCTCTCGGCTGACACTTGCAAAATGTTTTGGTGCCAAACTTCTATGTGCCATTCATATTGGCGCACACTGACGACTTGCCCAATAAGTCGACTTGGAACAGAATAGACGCTACGAGCGATAATAATGTTACTAAACTTTGTAACCTTTACCTTGTTTTCGTCGTAATCTTTCGATGCAAAAAAATCGCACGAACGCATTGCTTTTCGCTCTTCCAAAAACAATGAGCTTCGTTTTTCCGAAACGTTGCGCTCACGAGCCAATTCTTGTAGCCATTTTTCAAAATCTGCAACGCATTTAAAGTCAGAGGAACCACGAAGCACAATTGCGCTCGCTACT
Source organism: uncultured Silvanigrella sp. (assembly GCA_903932045.1). Taxonomy (GTDB): domain Bacteria; phylum Bdellovibrionota_B; class Oligoflexia; order Silvanigrellales; family Silvanigrellaceae; genus CAIZES01. The sequence goes on from CAIZES010000178.1 coordinate 4,498, forward strand.
GCCTTTTTAAATTGATTGTGGGACGACTCTATATCTCCATTTTGTTGTTTTTCACCTACCTCTGTTGTTCTTGGAGTCACGGAATGATTCCCACAAAACTGAACGTATTTATCGTTGAAAAATCTTGATTTTCCGTTGTTTTGAACATCCTTTCCAACGCGGTGCGTCGCAGATGTTGAATTGTCTGTTTGAAAATAGTTTGGTTTTACACCAAGCTCTTTAAGAGATTCTTGAAAGCCCCGATTCAACGCAAGAATTGACTCCGACCTGCAGAGCGTAACCCATTCCCAATTGGAATAAGGTAGCGTTGAATGAAACATCATGAATGAAAAAAATTCGCCACTTATCGTAACATTCAAGCTTCTTAGCTCACTAAAATCAGCTTGAAGAACCGCACCTGGAATATGATCTTGCTCTAGAAAAGCGACCTTTTCGGGACCCTTCAGTGCTCGCCATTTTCTAATCAATCTTTGCAACGTACGAAGCTGGCTTTTCTTCCACTTGTTGGGGTGCTTTTTGCGCAGGTACTCAAAAAGATCCTTGATTTGCAGAGCATTTCTGTCATCCAGTTTTTCCACAACTTCTGCCCATACATCAGCAAATGGGTTGACGCGCGTTCGCCACGTCCGCACCTGTTTCGGTTTTTCTGATGGCAAACAGCCGGATTTTATCCATTTGCGGCCTGTCTTGGCGTCCATGCCTGCCACACAGGCAGCTTTGGGTGCCGAATTCGTTTTAGCGTACATTTTCAATAGCTTCCTTACTTGATTGTCTGAGCAAGTCATGACTTTGCCTCCACTTTTGCTGAGGCTACAGTTTAAACCGCTCAAAACCGGGAGGGGAATTCTAGTTGTCGTCGGAGGGAGTTATAATTGACGTTCGCCACGCTGAGGCCATGGAGACTGAAAACAAGGCGCAATCACGGGATAGACTTGTTCAACTCAATGTTCAATTGTTCACGCTGTCCAAAAGCTGAGAGGGTGGCACATGACTGAAAAAGAGGAAGCTGCAGTGCGTAGAAATTGGAAAACATGGACAGCAACTTTGTCTGTTGCAGCCTCCTTCTTCATGGGTTGTGGCACGTGGATTGGAAATCCGAAAGGCTCCTCGTCGCCCCCAACAGGAGGGGGATCGTCAGGATCTGGTTTCCCCGTCGACCTCATGCTGTCTTCGCCGACCGGGCAAGAAACTGCGGTTGGTCTCTCCCTGGCTGCAGCGCCCGTGAGTCAATACAAAGCCAGGAAAGAAAAGCTGTCGGCGCTCTTGAATAGCAAGGTCAAGAGCGAGTGCACGTTCGATTTGAAAATCGAAAGGGATGTTCAGAACGTGTCTTGTTTTGGACCTGAACTATTCTATCGTCACCATCCGGATGGAACGGATCGGAACCATGAGGTCGACCCTGCGACGGGGCTCTATTCATTGCCGCCTGGCGACATTGGCATCGCCAGTGCGTTGATGCCCGGCACAGGAGAGGCCTGTTCGTCAGCTCAACTCAACCAAAAAGTCGAAGGGATAGCGAGTCAGGTCAACAGCCTTATCTATTCTTTGGCTGCTGTTCATTGCGTGGCCAACAGTTCTGGGAAAAGTCTTCCCAAAGTGGGCGCAAAGCTCGACCTGACGAAAGAAACGACCGCGGCCTTCGCGAACAACCGAACGGGACTGAGTATTGTTGAAGCGTGGATCTCCCACGTGGCATCGACGGAAGCCGGCAAGACGGTGTACGAAACTCAGATTCGAGGCTCCTCCGACTCAAAATCGATCACAATATCTTTGAAACACGAGGAAAATGACGCAAAGAATCTCACCTATCATGGGAAACTGACGTACACAATTTCCAGTCCCACCGATTCGGACACCAGTCGTTGTCCGCAGGGGGATAGCGGAAAGATGGATGCGACTTCCATCACCTACCAGAAGGTGGGTGAGAGTGTCTTGATGCTGGAATTAAAGAGCGCAAAGTATTGCAACCAGCATGCAGATCCTTATGTCAGCGCGGTCGATCATACCGTGGATCCTGCCAAGAAATTCAGTGGTGACGCTACGAATGGCTGGTTCAGTCATTTCAACTACGCGCTCTTCAACCTGAATACAGCGACGGACGAAGGCGACTTTCAATTTGCTTGGCAGGCAGATCCTTCGGATTTGCAGAGTCGCTCCATCAATGTTTCGATCGGTAAGGAAGGCGAGGCATTGCTCGGGACAACGTACGTGGGTTTTGGTCCCGACGTGGCCGAACTCAATCCAGGCCAAGTGACGGGAATGATCTGCAACTGGGGCGGACCTGCTCATGACCGAACGGTGCGGCCCTTCGCTCAACGACAAATTCTGAGAAGGGAGCCTGGTGCGCTTCTTTTCTTGCCGACCGAAAGCAATATCGGATACGCGCCCACCAACAGCTGCGAGTATGTTGCGGGTTCACAGACTCCTGGCTTTGAATGGGGAACCTCGGCGAGTGTCTCGGGCGAGCATGCAACACAGATGAATGAACTGAGTGACGTCAGTGCAGGCCTTGTGGGCATCACGGTACCCAAGCAGCCCAACGATATCGAGCATTGATGGGCAGCAAAGACAATTCAGACTGCCTGCGGAGGAGGTTTTGTGCCAGAAGCATCGCAGGGGAGGGCGTCATCGGGAAAAAGCTGGAGATTGATTTGAACAATGCGATGAGGAGCGGAGACCTGTGACTCCCTGTGGAGGAGTCTTTCCGCCAGGGAAAAGAGTGCATCTTTTGCCGATGGAATATCATCAGATCCAATCGAAATATGCAGAGCTCGAAAGTCCGTAACGGGATCGTCGAACTCTTCGAGCGCCCTGATCGTGCTGAACAGAATGTCTTCGTGAAACCGCACGATCGTTTCTCCTTCGATTTCGGTACTCGTTCTAACGGTGTTTGCGGAACGCCTGTAGCTGCCGCTTTCCTGGTGAAATTCAAGGAAACCTGTTTCGACGAGATTATGCAGGGTTTTCTTGATGGCTTGAACTCCCACGGAAAAAGACAAGGCCTCGCATATCCATTCCGGATCACCGCGAAAGTGAGGAAGGGCAACCATTTCTCGGAGAACGCTGCTGAGCCAGGAAGGTGTGGCGGCAGAAATTGTTGTGAGGTATTTTCTTCTTGCAGAAGTCATTGGCCATTGGATTTGTTCCGGATTTTTTGAAAATGGAAACATCTGCCATGCCAAGACATGACCTCCACGACTGGACGGACATCGCTTGTGAGTGAGAAAGAACCTCTCGCGTTCCGACTCCAGTTCCCGTCGTATCTCGGAGACAGCGAGGTCGTCGAGTCCGAAGGTCAGAGACGTGACAAGACGATCGGACTCGGAATGCAGTTTCATCGAGCGTCGGCCACCCTCGACAATCGTTCTTTTCCATAGAGATTTGTCGAGTGAAAGGGAGCGCCAAGGAGCCATCACGCACACATGACCGGAGGGAGCATCACCTTCCGGGCAAAGGCCTCCCAAGAGGACGAGATGCTCGTCGAGAAGCGCTGGGGAAGCTTCGGCATAGACCGATGCGGTGCCCTGACCGACTGAGATCGCGTAACCAGAACTGCTGGTCTCTGCGAGATCCACGAGACAGTGCCAATCCATCTGTTGGACAAGCCCTTTGCGGGCCAGATTCTGATTCAATGAATTCTTCGAGTGTACGAGTGCATAGACAATGCGTTTCTTTGCGCTCGATATCACTTTGAATCCGCCATGGGTGCCAGAGGTCAGCGACTGGGGAACAGTGCCAACAACTGCACCGTGAACTTCCTCGTTAAAAAGAGAACGACGGAGGAGGAGAGCGTGAATCTCTGCGGGATTCGCCAAAAAGGTGAAGCCCTGAGCTCTCGCTTCATAATCAACGAAAGTCTGGACCCACCCCACTTTCCAGGAAGCTGCCGTTTGTGCTGTGGCAGCGATGGTCAAACTTGCCTCGGATTCCGAGGGGAACTCCACATGTAATCCACTCAGGTGAGGACTTCCCTCGACCACGACGACCGCAATTTCCTTTTTGACGTCGGTCGCTGTCAGGAGTCTCCAAACCTGCCGAATTCTTCTCTGGTGAACTCGCGACGCGCAAATTTGGGACTCCTTGCTGCAATGACCCCATTTGGCTTGAACGGCAGCAAGACACTCCTCGGGCGTGCTTTCTCGACAAAGATCGGTTGTCAGGATCAATGTGAGAGTTAGTCTCTCTGCGTCGAAACTGAGTTGAGATCCGAACATGCATCCTCCAAATTCTCGACTACGAGAAGTGTAGATCGTTGTCGCCAACAAATCCACTTGGTGAATTGAGGACTGGAAGATGGGGCAGGACAATTGACTTACGGTGCCTGAGTCACCACCGCTGGACACGCTTCGCTTTCGGTCGGGTCACCGAGACTTGCCTTTGGCGTGACGCCCACACCCAAAGCCTGCAAGCGGGCGTAGGCTTCTGCCGTTGCAGTCGCATCATAGTCAGTGACTCCCCCAATCGCACGCGACTTGCAGAACTCCGGCGCATCTTCGGCAAACGTGGCGGCGCATCCGGTGGCACCCTTTCGATAGCTCACAAACTCACCGCTGTTCCCGTCGGACGAGAGTTGCCCCAGAATATATCCATCTGCATCTTCAACGCGCGCAGCCAAATCGCCACTGAACCAGTCCTCAACCCCACTGAAGGTGAATTCGCCTGCAGCGCTCTCCCTGGCCACAAACAGATCGGCCAGATTGCTGCCGGCTTCGCCAGCGGGAGACTTGTCCTTTTCACCGAAGAACTTTTGTGTGAACGTTTTGCCCGCGTCCGTTTCGGAATAGACCATCAGGATGCTGGAGGTCTCGGGCTGTGGCTTGTAGCGCTGATTCCGGAATGAGTAGATGTTCTTGCCATCCTCGCTCCATTTGACGACCATGTGCAGACTGCCCTTTTCACAAACAACGAGCTTGTGGTTGTATGTGCCATCGTCAATGGCGGCGAGCGATCCGCTCTTGTCCTTGTTCGGTCCTTTGCCCGTGAACTCGCCAACCTCGCTGAACTCGCCCTTCCACTTAACCATGTCTGCATTGAGTTTTGTAATGCGATCATTAACGCGTTCACGCGTATCTGTCAGAATATCAGCCTTGGGAACCGGCGAGGAATCCGGCGTGGGAGAGGCCGCGAGAAAAGCGGCAGGATCGGCATCATCAAGTCCAAAACTCAAGGAACTCGCAGAACCCGGAAGCAGAAAGTTGATTGAGGGAATGACAAATTCACTGCTGGCGCTTTTTGCACCACTGACCACGTTCTGGGCGTTCTTCTTGCCCGCAGCGGCACCACACGCGCCAAGAGCGATCGTCATTCCCGTCACCACTAATGTCCGACAAAGCTTGAACATGGAACACCTCCGTTCAAAAATCGTGTCAACTCCGCCAACCATCACCTCAACCGCGGTGAAGTGGCACCCGCGAGGGGAGGTTTCTTTCTCTCCCCTCACTTTACTGTACGGAACTTGTGCCTGGCACTTTAATTTGGCTTGCAACATACCAATACAACGACCAATAATTTTCAAAGTTACAAAGGAGGAATCGTGGTCCGCACCCGAGTTTGTCAGGTGCCAACAATTATTGATAAAAGCAGATGAGGGTGCGCACCACGCAGATGGCGTCTCGCCTCATCACGCTTATCTACCGGTGATCGCAAGTGCTTTTACTGCTCACTCAATACATTCTATAAAGATCCGTTCATACAAATAGGGGAGAGGGAAGCGCCCTCAGGAGGACCAACGCCGTGACGACCAAACCACTCGCGCAACTGAAACAAGCCGCCGCAAAGAACAAGGTCGACACATTTTTCGACTACCGAGACTATCTCAAGCAAATCTATCTCACTGTCAAAGCGAAGGACCAAGGCTATTCCTGGCTGAAGTTCGCATCTGATCTTGGTTTTTCCGCAACGAATGTGGTCCGCTTGATCGTCATTGGCAAGCGACATCTCCCAAGCGAGGCCGCAGAGCAGGTGGGTACCCATCTTGGCCTGGCAAACCACGAACGTCGCTATTTTCTCAACCTCGTGGCATACAACGAAGCGCACACCTCCGCCGAGCAAGAGCAAAGCCTGGGTCGCCTGGTCGCAAGCAAGCAGGCTCTGCTGGATTCAAGTCCCGACAGTCAGGCTCTCCGCTACTATTCCAAGTGGTATTTTCCGGTCATCCGGGAAATGACCAGACTCGGCGGATTTCAGGCCACCTTTGAGTGGGTCAGTCGTCACCTTTTTCCATCATTACGGCCGGCCCAATTTAATGAGGGCATCGAACTTCTGCGAGAAATGAAGCTCCTTGAAGTGGAGCCAGTCACGGGGATCGTCAAGTTTCTCGACAATCGCCAAATGGTTCTCCCCACGGACGCGACAGCCGGCAACATCGCCATCAGTCAATATCATCGAAAAATGCTTGAAGTGGCGGCCGAAGCGGTGTTCAAAATCCCAGATTCGGATCGCGAAATGAATGCCTTGACTCTGTGTCTGTCCGACGAATCGTTCGCCAAACTGAAGCAGCGAATTCTCGATGTGTGTGCCGAGGCCATGCAGACAGAAAGCGAACCGCAGGCACGAGAGAGACTTGTTCAGCTCAATGTTCAACTATTCACTCTGTCCAAGAAATGAGGAGGTGGTGTCATGACCGAAAGAGCAGAAGCCGCAGTATGGAAACAGTGGAAAACCTGGACAGCAACCTGGTTTGCTGCAGCCTCCTTGTTCATGGGCTGTGGCACTTGGATTGGAAATCCGAAAGGGTCGGCATCCTCACCCACGGGCGGAGGTTCAGCGGGCAACGGCTTTCCCGTCGATCTCATGTTGTCATCACCCACTGGGCCGCAGGAGAATTCTGCCAGTCTCATGCTGACCAGCGCACCCATGAGTCCCTACAAGAACAGGACTGAGAAACTCGCAACACTCCTGCACAGCAAAGTTGGCACCGAGTGCAGGTTTGACTTGAAAATCGAGCGCAATATTCAAAACGTGGCCTGCTTTGGTCCCGAGATCTACTATCGCCACCACCCCGATGGCACCGATCGCAGCCGGCTGGTTGATGCCACCACAGGTTTGTATGCGCTGCCACCGGGAGACGTGGGGATGGCCAGTGCGGTGATGCCCAGCACTGGCGAAGCCTGTTCATCGGCTCAACTCAACCAGGGTGCGGCCTCCATTTGATGTCCGGACCTGAACACGAACGGAGCCCTACACATGTTGAATGCTATCGGATTCATGCCACAAGAGGAAAGCCGCTGCTGTCAATTTTTTGCCAGAACTGTGCCCACCGTCCCGTGGTATACGAAAGGGTTCTCAAACTCAGAACAGCCGCAGCCCCCTGCTCTTTCCATCGCATGCCAGAGCCACAGAGCCGCTGTTTGACGATCACCTTGCATGCAGCCTCGGTGATTCCTGAGCCGATGGGAAGGTTTTCTTCGACGTGTTCAGCATAATTCATGCGCTTTTTCTGATTTGTAAAATAGGTGATGCAGTCATCGAGCAGTTCCCGGCGCTCTTGGCCGATGTGGCGACTCCGAAGCTCCTTCATTTCGCGGAGAAGGGCTGCTGGGCCTGTTCGGTTGTGTTTGAGCCGATGGCAAGCATCATCCAGCCAAGCTTTTCGCTCCTCGGGACTCTTGAAGAACACCGCATCGGCCGCCTTTGTGAGGTACTCACTGGCGTGATAGAAGTCGAGCAGTTGACGGTCTGTGTGCTTCTCAAGAAATGGCCAGTTATCCCTCGCACCGTCGGCCAATCCAATGAATATCGCTCTGGGAAATAGGGCATGCACGCGAGAAATTTCTCGTTCCATTCGCTCGATGAAGGTCTCTTTCCCATACTCTGGGGTGGCGCCCAGGTAGATGGTATGCAGCCTCTCCCCATCATTGGAGTGCAAAGCAATCGTTCCTACCATCGCCTGGCGCCAGCCATCTTTAACAGTCAGCATGCACGTGCCATCAATACCTATGCTCACCGCATTGACAGGTTGCTCCTGAGTTGGAGTCTCGTACTCCCAGCTCTCTTCGGTTGCTTGCGCAACTGCTGCAACAGCATCGGCAATGTTCTGAACAAATGAACGGGCAACTTTGCGCCCATGGTTCTCTTCCAGATCAATGGTGACCCGCCCTGCTCCATGCTCGGCATACTTATGGGACAGCTGCTTGGCAAACAGTGGAGTCGCCGAAAGGAGTATTCGTGCGTTTTGCTCCAATGGGCAGAAGGTTTTTCCTCCCTTGCCGGTCTGATAAACGTGACGTGGCACGGTCACTTCACCATAGGGGGTCTGATACGCGCAGTCGACCTCGCCCTTCGAGGTCATCGACACACTCCCAAACCGTATCGGCTCACCGGAGGTGTCGAAGCGCTTGAGAAGAATCTCCGTGGCCGTAACACCTGCCTCGTTCAGGGCGGACTGAATTCGCGCCTCGGACTCCAGCATTGATGAGTTCCATTCGATCTCTATCTGGACGACTGTCTTCTTTGACGATGATGATATGATTCGAGCAGTCATTGCGCCTCCTGCAGAAGTGCAGCAGGCTATCATGAGATTTACTGGAAGTCTACATCAAATGGAGGTCGCACCCCTCAACCAAAAAGTGGAAGGGATCGCCAGTCAGGTCAACAGCCTCATCTACTCTCTCGCGGCCGTCCACTGCGTGGCAAACAGCTCGGGCAAGTCACTGCCCAACGTGGGTGCGAAGCTCGACCTGACCAAAGAAACAGCGGCGGCCTTTGCGAACAACAGAACCGGACTCACCATAGCGGAAGCTTCGATCTCCCACATGGCCTCCACCGAAGTTGGCAAGACGGTGTACGAAACTCACATCAAGGGAAACTCTGACTCTAAATCTATCACGATCTCCTTGAAGCACGAGGCCAATGACACAAATAATCTGACCTATCACGGGAAGCTGACCTACACGGTGTCAAGTCCCGCCGATACGGACGCCAATCGCTGTCCCGAAACGGCGAGCGGGAAGATGGATGCCACCTCCATCGTCTATCAAAAAGTGGGCGAGAATGGTCTGATGCTGGAATTGAAGAGCGCGAAATACTGCAACCAGCATGCCGATCCCTATGTCAGCAGCAGCGACCACACCGTCGATCCAGCCAAGACGTTCATCAGCGACGCGACGAATGGCTGGTTCAGCCACTTCAACTATGCCTTGTTTAACTTGAACACAGCCACCGACGAGGGCCAATTTCAATTTGCGTGGCAGGGAAATCCAGCGGATTCACAAACTCGGACCATCAACATGTCTGTCAATCAGGAAGGTGAGGCGCTGACAGCAACGGCCTACGTGGGCTTTGGACCCGATGTCGCCGCCACCAGTCCCGGCCTCGTCACTGGCATGATCTGCAACTGGGGAGGACCTTCTCGCGATCGCACCCTCCTGCCCTTTGCCCAGCGACAAATCCTGAAGCGAGAACCCGGCGCACTTCTTTTTGTACCGGTCGAAAGCAATATCGGCTACGCGCCAACCAACAGCTGTGAATATGTTGCGGGTTCAAAAGTCCCCGGGTTTGAATGGGGGACGTCAGCGAATATCTCTGGCGAACACGCGACCCAGATGAACGAACTGAGTGACATCAGCGCCGGGATGACAGGCATCACGGCACCCGAACAACCCAGCGACATCGAGCACTGACATGAAAACAACACGACTTATCTACAATCGAAAAGCATTTCTAGCCACTCATATGATTTCCCTTGCCCTGGCACTGGCAAGTGGATGCGGGGGGTTTGAAGACACCGCCAGCAATTTCGCGCGGGATCCAGCATCAACACAAGCCACGCCCAAAGCAACCACGACAAAGACCAAAGCCAAGGCCGACGCACCAACACCGGCAGAGGCACCGACGCAACAGTCAACCGTCGCCACAGCAACCGCTGCCGCCACCACAGTGCCCACGGTCCAGCCAACGATCTCGTCCGGCGCTTCTGTTCCCAGCTTCAACATGAGTCAGACGCTTTCTGACGAAGCCCAGCGAACGACAATTGCCTTTGCCGGCCTCGCGATGATGACGGGAAACCTCGCTTCTCAATCTTTCTTTCCACCGGGCAAGGTTGCCGACTACACCGGTTTTCAGTTCTTGCGCGACAACGATCCCGATGGCATGGGTCACAACACGAGCTTTCTCACACGAGTCGCCAACAATGTCATCTTAACTTTGAACGACTCCCAGCTCGCCCAACTGAAAGCCCTGGCGGTTGCCCAAATCGGTCAAATTAACCTATACGGCTACAAGCGTTTCCCTTTGATGAAAGCCTTTCGTCGCCTGATGGATGGCGACCTTCCGTCTGGTGCGACGGACCTCAATCTCAATGCCGTCAAGCAGGCTTCGCGAGATCTGTACCTCCTCGATGGGCAGATCAGCTTCGACCGTGCAAAGCTCTATGCGGATATTCTCAGCTCCCTGAGTGCCACCCAGCGGGCCCGCCTCGACGCCATGAAAGGCAAAGGGTGGAATTCGTGGCCTGACATCTCACAGGATCAGATCAGAAGCAAAATGAGCGGACTCGCGCCGGGAACATCCGTGGCCGTCATGACCTATGCCGGTGACTTGTTCAGTTGGTACGCGGGCTCGCTCGAAGCCGATGTCTATTTCTGCCCGGAGAGGCATGGCACCTACTTTGGATCCTTCTATATGAAAGACGCGCCGGCCATCGGTCATGAGGGGTACGGCATCGACACTCAGCTCACGGCCACCGCCGGCGCCGCCCTGAGCGACAGCGCGAAAGGATATGTCACACAGAGCCAGGCCACATTAATGTCAAGTCTTGTCTCACAGCAGCGGGCAAATCTCTACGCGTCTTCGAACGCTAATATCGTCGGAACACGAACCAGGATCGCCGCTCTTCTCCGCAGTCTCATGTCGGCTTCAACTTCAGCAGACGACATCCAATCCCAGGTGTTGGAACTTTCCGGCGAGTACGGTGATCTGGATGGAGAGAACAATCACGCCTATGCCACCGTCTTCGTGCAAGTCTACGAAACACTGACGAGTGCCCAGAAAAGCAAGCTGTCGGATCTGCGAAAATCGATCATGTCCGGCCGCTATGCGAACGGGACGGCGTTCGACTTTTCCAACTGCCTAACGCCTTTTCTCTACTCGGCTCCCATTGCCAACCAGAGCAGTCTTGAGTCATATATCAGCAACACCGATGCGCTGTTCTTTGAGCCATGAATCTGCTTCCTGCGAAACAAACAGTTGGGCTGTTCTTATCGAGGCAGGTCGTAGGGGAAAACGCTGCTCACGCCTCGCATATACTTACATGAACAGCATAACGCCTCAATCGCTCTTGGGCGAAAAGCCCTTGGAGTCACTTAGACCCAGCGTGAGGTTTGGAGTGAGTCCGAGAACGACTGCAACGGCGGCCAGTGTATCGAGAGTGAGGTTGGCATCACCTCTGAGAATCTTGGCGGTGGTTGCCGAACTCATGTGGAGACGACGGGTGAGTTCGTTGAAGCCAATTTTCTCCCGAGCCATATAGGTAGCAACGGATCTTGAGATGGTCTCCGATAGGCTTCTGCGGATTTCTGCGCGAAGGATAGCCCTTCTGTGGATATCTTCACGTTCTTGAGGAGAGAAGACCTCTTTTTCGACATCATCGAGATCTTGGAACTTCGCGAGTTCTTCCTGCGTGAATTTCATTTACGTTTCCTCCGTCATCCGCAGGCGCTTTTTCGCAAGCTCGATGTCACGCCGTTGCGAACTCTTGTCACCTGCCGCGACGACCACGCAAATGACGCGGCCATCGAAGCCAAAATACACACGGAACCCAGGACCAGGGCTCCGCAAGTCCCTGCATTCCCATAAGGCGCCCACGAGATGTTTGAACACCTTCGGGCGGGCCAAGGGTCCATCGATAGCGAGATCGCGGAGAAGATCGCCCAAGTAAATTCGGTCTCTGGTCTCAAGGCCCTTCATCCACTCTGCAACGGGTTTTTCGCAGGTCTCACTAACCCAGAACAGTACCCGGAAGTTAGTCTCGCCCACCGCTCCTATCCTCCTCTTCGGCATCGCTTTAGCTTACTAAAGTACTTTCGTAAAGTAAAGCAGACATCCGAAAGTACACATAATAGCCCTTATGTGTACTTTCCGTCCCCTTTCAGCTACATTATGTGCACCAATGATGGGTCCCAACCCAGGAGGCAAAAGTGCACATAATGTTCAAACGGAAAAGCCTGGCGCTCCCGGAGCTGCTCCGAGCGTTCGAGTCTGACCTCCGGCAAAGCGATGCCGCCGACCGGACGGTGGCAAGCTATCTGTCGGACCTGCGCCTCTTTGCTGCGTGGCTTGAGGGGGTCATCCCTGGCGCGGCAGAGGACCTCGATGCCTTCACGCTCCAGCGCTACCGCTCCCACCTCGACCACACCGAAAAACGAGCAACGAGCACCACCAATCGGAAGCTGCAGGCCATCCGCCGTTTTTGTGCGTGGGCGTACAAAACTGGTGAGATGCTCTCGAACCCCGCTCTCGACGTGAAATTGAAACCCCAGCCAAGGATCTTTCAGCCTCGGAGCCTGGCAACGCCCGACATTCACAAGGTCTTGACCATTGCGGGGCGCGGATCTCACGGACCGCGCAACTACGCTCTCGTACAACTGATGCTTCAAACAGGGCTCCGGGTAGGTGAAGTGGAGCGTCTTGTCGTTGACGACATCGCCATTCACGATCGGTCTGGTCACGTGCGGGTGCGAGACGGCAAAGGACGAAAAGAGCGCACCGTCCCCTTGAATGCGAGCGTGCGAAAAGCCCTCACAGCCTGGCTCCAGGAGCGAAGTCTCACCGTTCCGCAAGAGCCCTCGGTTTTCGTGACCACGACTGGCAAAGGACTCAAGAAGCGGGCTCTTCAGAAGGTGATTTCTGAGCTCATGACCACCGCTGGTTGTTCGGCTTCGGCGCACACCCTGCGCCACACCTTTGCCACGAGGCACTACCAGGATCACGGCAAACTCGTCGAGCTTTCAGGACTCCTCGGCCATGAGTCCCTCAACACGACGGCTCGCTACACTCAGCCAACCCACGATGATCTTGCTCGCCAGCTTGAGAAAAGCTCTCTGAATGAATTTGGAGATTGAGCGAACCAAGCTCACGAGCATCGGTGGCACCACATCGCAAAATCTCCGAAGAGGTTGGTTTCTCGTGCTCGCATGAGAATTCTTTATCTATAGCGCTTCTTGGAACATATTTTCCGAGTCCAAATTTCAGTGCACAAAAGAATCGGCTTCGATTCCAGATCTTGAGAATTTCCTCCTTGGAAAGCTGAGAATCGTGCTCCTTGCTCCCGGAGCGTGAAGAGCGAAGTATATATCTGGCAGCGAACTCTTCGTTCATGACAAATATTCCTGGCCATGTAGGTATAAAATCGAGATGTCTCGCAACAAAAAAAGGCAGATGTCGACTCGCATATCGCTTTGGAAGTGTCATTGCTGAAATGAGTCTTTCTGGCCAATTATAGAGAAGGTGTGCTACACAGTGAGCAACAATGGCACGGTTTCGATAGCCGAACACTTCGATCATTTGCAGACGTGGCGGTGTCTTGCCAGCGTTTCGCCAAATCACAGCATGTGTTTCTGCGAATGCATCGTCTGGAAAGTTTCGCGAGAGCAGCTCCCGCTGCAGAGTGCGAAGAAAACGACACCAAACATGAAGCGGAATCCTCTCGTCCCAAAGCTTCGCTATGCCAGTCTGAAGCGCATCGATCGTAATTGCATCGAGCCAAATGAGAAGGCGGCCTGCCTCCACTATCTGAAGTGTTGTCAGTGGCGCATCCCAATTGAGATCATTTTCCTCGACGAGGAAACATCTGTGTTTGGGACAAGTTGTGATAACCGTTGTCCTCCAGAAGAGAAATCTTGAGGAGTTTGTTTCCCTTGCGCAGGCAGGACAAAACTGACGCCATTCATGCCGATTTCGCCAGGGAAGATAGCGCATCCACGGTTGAGATGTCGCTGGTCCGTCGTCAAATCGGGCTTTGTGAGGCTCCTTTCCGAGAATGGAAAATGCATGCGTGTAGCGAAGAACTTCGTCTTTGTTCGTGGGTTCAAGGCCAACGAGAACATCCGGCACGTACGATCTCAGCGTCATGGCGTTGAGAATTCGTGACTCAAACCCTGTACGTTCCGCAATGCGTGAAATGAGGGTTTTCGATGGCTTTGCATCGATATCCCACCAGGATTTTGGCTTCTCCAGCTCAAACCCGATGAGAAAGAGGTCGTCAATGCTGATGCGGTAGTACCCTGCGATTCGCGTGAGCCAGGATGTGAGCGATTCGAGCGACGTGGGCTTCGGACACACGGGGAAGCGAGACGCCGGCCTCACGCGAGTTCTCGTTCACATTGCCGTCGTCGCTCCGTCGGTGAATCATAATCAGTGCGTGCCAGTAGTGACATGCCAATTGCCTCTTCTCCGCTCTCGATGGCCAGAAGAGCCGCACGCGTGAGCAGAGTGGAAATTTCGCCGATGGTTCCCTCTGTTTTTGTGAGGATATAGCGCCGCACTTCCGGAGTGAGAATTTCGGATCTGCGGCGGAGCGGAAAAATAGCGCGGTAGCTTGCCAAGAGAGACGCATATTCGCTGTCATCTTGCCAGACGGGCAGGATCTGAGGCTCGAAGCGGTTTTCAAGCTGTGGATCATTTCGGATGGCGAGATAGGCGTCACGAGTGCCAACACAGACGATAGGGATCATGAGTTCGTTCCCAAGAAACCGAAGGAGGTTCAGGAACTCCATCTGCACGTTGCGACGCCCTGCCAGAACATTGTGAAGTTCATCAATGACAAGTATTTTTGCGCGTACTTTACGCAGCACATCAAGGGCAACTGCTTCCAGATCGGCAACACTGCACTTTGGCGAGGCTGGCGCCCCGATTTTGTAGAGTAGAAGCGAATAGAATCGCGCGATGGTTGGATCGCTTGGCATCTGCATGGCAACGACAGGAATGTGTTCGGTTCCCACTTCGCCATGACTTCGCTCAAGCATCATCCGCCGAAATTTTTCGACGATCATGCTCTTCCCATTGTTGGTCGGTCCAACAATCAGGAGGTTGGGCATCCGAGTTTTCTTTGGGTGGGAATAGATGGACTTGAGCTTTGCCAGTACGGCTTGGGCGCGTGGATAGCCAATCCAGCGTTCCGCCAGGATGCGGTTTATGCGTTCTTCAGCAGGGAGCATGGCCACAGGACGAAGCTCTGGCATAAGGTGGTCGAACGAGATGTCGGAAAAAAGTCCTTCATGCATCACGTCCACTCCTCGATTTCTGAGAACGGCTTGATGGAGGAGACGTCTTCTGGGACTGCTTTGCTCTTCAAACAAGTGGGCGGCTGGTCTGCTTTCCATATGGCGACAGCGGCATCATGGCGGGCCTCTTTTCTCCTGGTCTGCTTGGTTTTTTTGGAGGAATCCTTGATGAGGCTTCTCATCTCATCGAGAGTTTTGAAAAGCACAATTTCATCAACCTCCCGGATTCCTCGTGCTTGAAGTCGTCTCATGCACTCCCTGTGCTCCCAAAGCGTGATAGTTGGCCGTCCCAGGGTGCGATAGGGAACTTCGAGATACTGTTTTTCCTTGGGGTGGAGAACGTAAATGCGACTCAAATCCCTCGGATCGCGCCGGATGATGAACTTCGTCTCGGGCTTTCGGTTGGCAATCCATGTGCTTAATGCCATCGAAAAATAGTGGATGTGGTCGATGACAAACCCATCTCTCTGCAAAACCCGCCTATACAGGGGCAGAAAATCGATAAGAAATGATCGCTTGTTTGAGATTTGCGTCAAGGTGGATTTCAACTCCGAAATCCCTCGTCTGTAGCGAGCCAGGGGAGGTTCCGTAATGCCATCATGAACGTCGAGGTGATAGCGCCCAACAATGCAGAGCGTGAGCCACTTTTCGAGTTCCGCGAGTGTCAGCGTGGCTTTGGCGTCGGAATCGTACTTGCCACGTTCTCTGATGTTGGAGAATGTGGTTCCGGGAAGCGCATGAACCTCCTTCATCAGCGTGCCAATGAGACGTTCGATAATTCCGTTGAGATTTGGCGCTCCGACGCGTCGCCATTGGATACGAATGCCGTGCTGCTCGCATCCTCGCGTGAGGGCTTCGCTCTTGAATTCCGGTGCACAATCCACCTGAATGGCCTCAGGCTTTCCTGAAATCGGCCAGAGGCCATCAATTCCTAGGCGCTGAAGGAAATCCTCTTTCTCAAGCGCCGCATGGGTAAGACAAAGACCTACGGACACTGCGGACGGCGCATCCAGGGAGAGGCAAAACCCTACAATGCACCGGCTGAAAACATCGATGGCCACCGTGAGCCACGGTCTTCCAATGGACTGCCGCTCTTTTTCGTCCACGATAATGATGTCCACCAAGGTGTGGTCCATCATGATGAGTTCCAGTGGCCGCGTGGCGTTGAGGTAGGGACCATGGTTTGGAGTGAAGGGTCGAGCCGCCTCCGTTCCTTCTCGCTTGGTGATGATTTCGCGCTGACTCAGAAGCGCCAAGCGGTTTCGAATAGTGTTGCGGGCAGGAACGGAGATGCCAGCCTCGACACAGCGGCGCCGCACTTCGGTCACTGCGACTTGCAGGTTTGGCTTCTGTTTCTTGAGGTAGTGCTTGCGGAGGGCTTCACTGATGATCCTGTCGGCATCGGGGGACAGACGCGGCTTTCCCTTGCCCCCAGAGGGATATCGCTCTGCGAGCGAACTCAAAAGTCCTCCCGATTCACGGTATCGGGTCACAAGACGGTAGATGGTCCGCCAGGAGCAGCCAAGCTTGCGAGCAGCGGTTTGGGCATCTTTGACGGGCAGGCTTGCCATTCCCAGGAGGGGTTCGATAACATGGTACCGATCGCGGGCAAGTGCCCAGACCTCTTCGGAGAGTGTGGCGGTGTCGCTGTCAAAAGTGGATGGCAATGGCTGGTCGCCGTCGGGGATTTCCCCAGTGCTTTCCATAGTGTTGATCCTGTTGTCAGTCTCTTCTGAACATTCAGGATACATTGACAGCCACTATTGACCAAATCCATTGTCACGCTCTTCTGACATCCCCCTGAAACTCCAGGACCGCCATTGTCACCGTCTTCTGAAATTCACACCTGGGGTACCACAACCGGTTGTGCTTTGTCTCTTCGCACTGGAGTCAACAGTATGCTATTATTAGAGTATTGTCGAGATGCCAAAAACGAATTTTTCTTTGGTGGGCTTCCCTCGGTTTTTTCGGGGGTGGGAAGTGGGAAAACTATCGGATAATGGGTGTTATCCGATAGTGTGTGACTGAATGGTAATACGAGTGTGTTGTGTTTACGCGTTTACATGTGATAAGATGTAGGTGATGTGATCGACGTTTTGCCAAAAATTGCCCCTCCGAAGGGGTGAAGGAGCCCCTATGAGCACCCCCCAAAGCCCCCGCGACAGCGAGGTCATCAGCCTCCGCACCAGCGCCGATTTCAAAAACCGCCTGCGGGAGTGGGCCGACGGCCGCGGCATCCCGATGTCGAGGCTCCTCGAAGAGATGGGCGAACTCTACGCCCGCGCCGAAGCGGGAGCCGAACGGAAGCTCTCCGCGGTGGAACTCCTCCTCCGACCCCACTTCCAAACCATCGAGCGGGAGCTGAGCCGAGCGTTTGACGAGTCCGAAGGGAAGGGGAACCTTTTCCGGGAAGAGGCCGAAGCCCTGCGGGGGGCGGCGGACAGGGCAGAACTTCGTCACAAGGAGGAACGAGCGGCCTGGGAGATCGAGCGGCAGAGTCTTAGAGAGAAGGCCGACACGGCAGAACGAACCCTCGCCACCGAGCGGGAAGCTCGGGTGGTGGCCGAGCGCCAGGCCCGCGAGGCAACCGACACCGCTCGGGCGCTCACGACCTCCCTCTCGGAAGCTCGAAACCAGATTGAGGAGCTGAAGGTGCAGGTCGTGGGACTTCCGGCACTCCGGAAAGAGCGGGACGCCATGTCTGCCGAGAGCCACAAGTTGGCGGTGGAGCGGGAAAGCGCCGAACTCTCCCTGGCGCGGGTCCGGGAAGATTTCCTCCGCGAGAAGGAGGCCGTGAAACGGGGGGACGACGCCCACAGCCGCGAACTCCAGGCGATGGAGCGCGAGTTTGAGGCCCGCGTCGCCAAGGCGCAGCTCGACTTAGAGCGGAGCCACCTGCAAAAAACCGCCGAGCTGGAGCGCCAGATCCAAACCCTCCAAGGGCAGGTGAGCCGCCTGGGTGAAGGGACGACGCCATGAGCGACGTGCTCGTGCCGGAGATTGTCGAGAGCACCGGCGCCCTCGTCCACGGCGAGGCGGACGCTCACTTGCAGAGGCTCGTCACCGAGTGGCTTCTCACCTGTGGGGGCGCCGAAACACGGAAAGCCTACGGGGGAGATTTTCGGGAGTTCTGCGTGTTTGTGGAGAAGGGGTTTGGGCGCATCACCTGGGACGCGGTGACTGGAATAGGGGCTTCGGCGTTTGCGGCCTGGCTCAAGAACCGGCTCGAACAGCGCGAGATTGCCCCCGCCACCGCCGCGCGAAAGCTCGCGAGCGTGAGCGCGTTTTTGGAATTCTGCGTGACCCGAGGCGATCTCCAAAGGAACCCCCTCGCCAAAGTGAAACGCCCCAGGGTTCCCAAGCAACCCAAAAGCGCGGTGCTCTCGGACGACGAGGTGCGGAAATTGCTTGCGGTGATTGGCGCTGAGCGCGAAGAGGCCGAGAAGGGCAAACTCCTCGCACCCGTCAGGGCGGCGCGGTTTAATGAGGTGGTTTTTAAGACACTGCTTGGGACTGGGTGCAGGATTTCGGAACTGTTGGCGCTCCGGGTGTGCGATGTGGAACTCTGTGGGGAGCTGGGGCGACTGCATTTTCGGTGCAAAGGATCAGAGGATCACAGCGTCGCTGCGCCACGTTCTCTTGCGGAATGCGTTCTAGAGTTCGCGCGATTCGCTGGTGTGAACGGTGACAAAGAGTGCGTGTTTTTGTTTGCGAACACCAAGGAGTCGGCAGAAAAACGGATTGGGCGGGAGCTTGTGCGGCTATGCAAGAAGGTTGGGATCGAGAAAGAAGTGACGCCCCATGTGCTTCGTGCCACCGTGGCCACGTCGCTCCATGAGAAAGGTGTACCCGTGGTACACATCCAGCGGCTCCTCAACCATAAGGATATTTCGACGACAGCGGTGTACATTCGGAGAGTTGACACCGAGGGTAATGCGGCATCTTTGGACTTATCTTGGTAGATAACTTGGTATTTATAAACCCAATTGGCACGAGTGCTGTTCTGTGTTACACGTCTCCAGAAGGCGAGTATGGTTTGGCCGGTTTTTTCGCCTAAGAAGTGATCCAATGAAGCAGAACGAGGCTCTCATGCTATTTCCAAAAGTATCCACGAAAGATTGGGCTCAGCTGTATAAATTAGAGCCCTTTGAATCAGAATGCGAGAGCTGCGGCCGATTACAGACAACTGATATTCCATGGGCTTCCGGGAGCTGGCGCGGCTTGAAATCAGATATTTGTGGATGTGGCGGTGGCTGTGATATCTCGACAGCAATTCAAGTTGACGAGCAAGAAAGACTCCTGTGGAAAGATGCTTTTGCACGAACGGCTAGTGGCCTTCAACAATAATGAATTCACGCGCAATAATCCAATTGACAAAATCTTGTGATAACTCGTTTTTGCTCACAGCATTTCCCGACGCAAGAGTTGCCCTAGGATTTTTGTCCCTTTGAAGATAAAATTGACCAGTTGTTGTCTTTCTATGTTGAGATCCAGTTAGGTATCCTTGAACCACCTTCTTTAGTATTTCTTTTTTAACTTTATCAAGATAGTTATACGCATCAACGATATTGTGAAATTTGTGTTTCCTAACATCAATACTGCCGTTTGGGTAAATCTTATACCTGATTTCCACATTAGGACCACAAATGTAACCATGTATAAAAAAGCCCTTCGCGTTATTTTCAAGAGCCATCGCATTTAGATGGTGAAGCACTCTCTTCTTATTCTTCTGACGGACCGCACGACTGTGCATGTTTTGGTATTTATTTTGACTTGGATTCGCGTTTATGTACTTTGCAATATCAGAATATTCCGTCGCTGTACACCATGCTTGACCCATACTTTACTCCTTATATTACTTCATTTTGCATTTGGGCATTCTCTTGCTTTTTCTGGTTTATTATGAACATCGACAAATCTACCGCAATTATTCTTTTCTAATTTTCCGAAGCAGCAACGGTAGCAAGTAAGCTCTGTTTCATCATTTGACGCATATGTTTGCCACTTACCATTACGAAATTCTATAATGAATGTTCTTGCGCCAGCATCGGAAATTGATTCGATATCAAATTTTGGCTTCCAGTCAACATCACCACAACCACTGTATCCAAATTCTTTACCTATCCATTTTCCTTTACTTTTATTGACTTTATATATGCATTTTTCATTTACGACATCAGTCGTATCCCATATTTCTGCTAGTACTTCTTTTGCATTGTTTCGCACATGCACGCTATTGTTTTGATTAGATACAGCATCTACTTGAGCACGCGCATCATCATCGGCGAACGCACATGAATAATAAACCCCAATGTAGATCATCGCGAAGTACGCGTACCGCGCGAATTTATATATGCAACACATGTGTCACCCTCTGGTATACGAGAACTGGTTATAATTGCGAAACACATTCCTGTCGAAGATGTATTTGATACAACAGAGAACCCAAGAGAGTCTGTCTCCGATTTCTTGAGACTGCCGATGCCTGCAGCAACGCACTCTCCAGCTTTATCATGATACGAAAATGAATCCACAACTATACCGCCTTCATATTCAAGCAGCAAAACAACTTTATACTCTTTTGACAAATGGATTCTTGGCGGTATGATTTCAAAATAGCTCCAGCTGATAAAGCGACCAGATTCTGAATGTGCGACGCCAACTTTACAGTTTCCAATTCTCGGAGCAAAAAGCTTTTTAGCAAGAGGCCATTCCGAAGCATTCCAATTGTCTATAAACAGATTTACTACACTCACCAATGTCGCAAACACTGTCACGAAAGAAATAACCCAACGCCAACTCATTTTCACGTGGCACCAAACCGACTTTCGAAAACTGTTTAGCTTCTCTTTCTGCTCATCACTCATTACTACTTCCACCCCTGCGTCAGTGCTCTCAGTTTTTCACGTTTATCAAGAACATCAGCACATGATTCCCAATCAACGTTTTTGACTTCACTAAATCGCAACTCAAAAGGATGCTTCTTTTCCGCGAGATCATTTATGCGCTTCTTGGCTTCTTCGCGCTCACCCAATGCAACTTCGATCCACGCATCTTCAAGCACATCCGGAACCTGTCCAAAAAGATCTAGGATATTTTTTAAACGTTCAGAAAGAAGCTCATGAACTCTGTCTTCAACCGAGTCCTTGTAGCGCAGATTACATACACGGACCTCGTCCAGCGCTTGTCCCATTCGCTGAATTCGTCCCTTTCTCTGCTCAAGTCGTGTTGGATTCCATGGAAGGTCAACGTTAATCAGGGTGCCCAGTGTTTGCAGATTTAAACCTTCACTGGCAGCATCGGTGCCAACTAGAAGTCTTACTTTATGATTTGTGACGAGCTTTTTGATTTCGTCTCGCGATCTTGGAGTGAATATTCCGTTCTCGACAATTCTTGACTTATTTCCGCCCGCGTAGATCGCAACCATCTGCTCTGGAAATAGCTGAGAGATATGCCTTGCTACCAGTTCAGCAGTATCAAAATATTGCGAAAACAGTATGCAGCCTGATTCTATCCATGGCTGTGTTCCATCAAGGCCCTCAGCAAGGACATCTCTAACGAAATTAATTTTTGGGTCTTCAAAACGATACTCGTTGAGGATATTAAGAAACTTTTCAAGAACTTCCTTCTCATTGTCAAGAAGTTCTATTGATTGTTCACCAGATTGTTCTTCAAACTCTTCATCCTCAATATCTGTGCTGGATGCAGGCGCTCCCGACTGAATGCCGATGAGTTTTTTTGCCGTGTTCATTCCAGCAATAATTGAACTTCCCAAACGACGAAGAAGCATCGTTTTCAGAAACCCAACACTGTTTTTGCGCATTCCAAGTAGACGGGAAAACTCCTCCGCAAGCTCGTATGCTTCTCTCAAGTATATCGGAAGTGGAATGGCTTTTTCATAGAGATCGACTCTGATGGGCTTCAAAAATCTCTGTCCTGTAGTTGGATCGATTTGGTCTTGCAAATACTCTCGTGTTCTACGAATTATGCTTCGAATAAATGGATTATACATACGTGCAAAGCTCGGCCTAATTCGGTTAAGTCTTTGCTTCAATGCGGCATCAGATTCAAATCGAGCGTCATGCTGAATCACAGCGTCTGCATCTTTGACCCCATACCTTGTCAGTTGTCGGCGTACAGCGTCAAAATCAGTTCCCTCGTCTCTCGCCGGAAATGGATTTCTAATGATCGGCCAATAAGAAAGAAGATCTGCCGGTAATTCCTGTTGTCCAAGCGTTAGCGTAAGCGCATCTCCTGCGCTACGCCAGATACTGGCAGAGTTTCCGAGCACGTTTTCCCCTTTGCGGGCCAGCGCATCCAGAAGATCCCATGCCTCTATAGGATTGATTTGTACCGGAGTAGCAGTTGCCAAAAGAAGGCTATGTGACCGCGCCGATATCTGCTGAACGAATCTGAGCAGGTTGTTTGGTTCAGCGGTTTCACTTGCGGCATCCGGACCAAGACGTCTTCGACGCGACCGATGAGCTTCATCCACAATGACAAGTTCATAGCTTGTTTGAAGCAAGATCTCCGCAGCAGGTGAGCCACTTGTGATTAACCCTTGCGATACAACGCCAATTCTACGCGGACACGAAAGAATTCCTTCCAAACCGGAACAGGGATATTCGAGTCCATTTTCGTCCACCCAGTTTCGCCCAGTCCAAACCGCTGACGGCAGACTGATAAGTGTCATCATCTCTGCCTGCCATTGTTCAAGGAGTGTTCTCGGAGCAAGAATCAGAATCGGTCTATTGCCATTCAAAGCCGCAATGGCAGCTACTGCTGCAAGTTGTATCGTCTTTCCGAGTCCAACTGCATCTGCAAGAACTAAGCGGGCACCATGTGAGGACAAGTGCAGTTCTGATGCTTTTTTTATAAAGTATTTCTGATGTGGTGCGAATCCAAATGATTCTCGATACACTGGTTCCTCAATAAAAATGGAGGCAGGTTCAGGATTCTCTTTCCACTTTTCAACAGACTTGATTACTTTTCGTCGAGATATTCTTTCAACATCTTCCAAAATGAAACGACATTGACTTAATGGGATAGCCCTCGCATCGTTCCACAAAGCTTCAAACTCATCCTCAACCCACTTCACAGATTCCTCAGAGTCATCCTCCCAAAGTAGCTCGTAATTCATTTCCCAAGCATCACGAGTTTCGTTTACGCTGCCAAGAAAAGATAGGCTATTCTTAGCTTTGTATCTGATGACACCTGCTTTTCCATGTATCAATCCAAAAACATCCGACGGAAGCACTTTTACAATTATTTTTTCGCTAATTAGAAGATGATAAAGCTTTTCAAAGCGAGATGAACCCTTATTTTCTGCAACGAGTTCTGGATTTGAGTTACACCATTCTCTCCGTAATGCAATCTCTGCAGTTCGTACATCCTGAGTATTTAGCTGCGAATTACAGACCACTCGCACTTGTCCAGTAACATTTTCGATCGCTTCTCCGGCGATTTCCAGAAGAGATGACGTGAAGTATCCAGCGATTCGGTCGTACGATTCAGCACCAGCTAAGCGCTTAATGAGATAGTCTTGAGCTAGACATCTCTCTGTTCTCCGTGATGAAAATCTCGAAATCGCCATTTCCGTCATTCTCCCTAGCAACTATTATTTGGTCTAAACTGAGTCTTGTTCTAGTAGTCCAGCAATCAGTTTTGCAGCATCAGCATCCGCTGTCCAATGTGAAAGAGGCGCACATTTGTTAGATATGTATCGTAGAATTGCTATCAACGTTTGCCGCGAATCCCAATATTGTCCTTCGAGTGTTTCTTTTAGGTGATCCTTACCTTTTCCCGCTCTCTCTTCGCTGACGGCAATAAAAATTGAGAGAAGACACTTGCGCACCAGTGTGTTTCCAAATCCATCCGATTCAAGAACTTTTCGCTTCATTTCACTTGCGGTCAGAAGTCTGGCCGCATTTGGTTTTGTTGATTGAAACAGTGAAGAATAGTCCTTGGCACCAAGCGTTCTCGCCAATTCTTGAAATGATGAATTCTTCAGATCTCCCTTGACTTCCAATTCAAGTCCCCGCAGAAAATATCTTTCGATTGGAGTCAGTCTTGCCCAACATGACTTGGAGAAACCAGCAGGGATGAGTTGTTCAGAGGCGATCTTGACAGCCTGTGCGATAACGTTTGCAACGGTGTTTGTTAGATGCTCGTTTGCAAGAGCTTCCTGAACATGCACCCCTTCAATGACTGCAGCATTAGTCAAAACTCTCAACGCTCCAGAATATGCGGAGAGCTGAAAATCGAGATCTGTAAAGACGGATTCAGATGAGTCCACATCAATTGCCTGCATTTCCTTTACTGTTTTTCTGACTTCATCCTCGACTTTGGTAATAATTTCATCCGCAAATATTTCTTCGCTGCCAGATCTCTTTCTAAGGAGAAGACAAACAGTACCCTTAACGTGATTGCCGTGATCTCGACCAAGCGCCTCTGTCTCTGTTGCAACACACCAGGCATTTACAACTTGAAGTCCTGATGCCCACAGAATCAAACAAAGATCAGCCCAAACTGCGGGATTCTGATGAGTAAACATGACAATTTGGATACCATTGCTTTGGGTATTGGTCACCAGATTTGAATACACTTCAGTCATAGATTGACGAAACCCAGTACCGACACCTTTGACTGCTAGTGCAGATTTTGTGTCGCATGTCCAACTTGGGAAGCTTCGCTTCAGGAGAGCGGGAAGAAAGCGTAGGAACAATTCCGTAATTTCGTGGTATTGAACCGCGTCAGCATAGGGTGGATCGGTAATCCACAAATCGCACTGCGTGCGAATTTCACGCGCATCTACACACTCGACAGTACCCGAAAAGTTTCGATCATTCGCTTTCAAAGAAAGCTCACCGCACGAAATTAAGGTGCTCATGCCTCTCGATGCATAATTATACAAGGTGTTTAAAGCCTTGTTGTCGGTTGAATCCTTGCTGCTGCTATCCTTGGGATTCCACCTACAAAGTCGTGAGTTCCAGTTCGACAGCTTCCCAATTGTCAGAGCCGCAACACCCGAACTGACATCGTCACTCTTCGTTTGGAGAAACATTTCACATAGTGTTCCAAGTGTCAGGAGCTGCCTAGGATTGAACAAATGATGCCAGTGAGTCCAACCTCGCTCACGAGGTAGTCGATCCGTCTCTGCACCTGACTCAACTTTTCCAGACGGAATTATACCCCTCGTTTGCCAATCTATAAAACGTTCAGATAGAAGGTTTTCTACAATAGCCTCTCGTTTGAGATCTCCATCTGTCACTGCGCAATAGTGGCGAACACTTCGCTCCTTCTTTCCATTCTTGATCGGCTCAACCCATCTAATGCAGTACATCCGCTCCTGAAGGATATCCGTTTCTCTCGGTGTGATGTCGTTATTGTCCCACATTCTAAGACCATATTTCTTGCTGCCATCATTGAGTCGATTATCGCCACGAAGTCCTGATATTTCGAATGTCTCCCCTGTTTTTGGACACACAAGTTTGCCGTTTTTGACTGTTCCACTCGCAGCGGTTTTCATTTGTTCATCAGATGCATTCTCAATTATGATTATGTCATAGGTTTTCTTTGCTTTGTTCTCTTTGAGAACTGCACAAACTTTGCTTTTTTCGCTGATCACCCATGATGGAGCAAGTGGAACGAGGAGTCCGCTTGCAGGGCACACAGTTTGGAAGCAATATAGAAAGACATCCGCTCTCCAGCCCTTTTCGTTGTGCTCGATGCCCCATTTCGCGATTTGCTTGTCGACCTTTCTGAATACATCCAATTGTGTAGCAACTGTTGTTTGGCGTAGTTCCTTAGTTCCACCAATCAGAGTGAGAGATGCCCACGTGAGAAGTGCAGCAAGGGGATTGATATCGGCACCGTAGGCATTGCATCCAATGCGAGCCGCTTCAAAGGTGATACTTCCTCCCCCACAGAATGCATCACCCACGGATGGTTTGTGTCCAAAGCGTCTATAGCCAAGCTCGTCCACCAGATCTGGAATGGACTTTGCGCTAGTTCCAAGGTGGGCATTGATAACTTTCCAAGACTCTGAACTTGGACCATCGATTTCCTCAGGTCTGCAACAGAACTCTAGCTTTTCGTCGTAGTTCATAAGAAAGAATACTTTCTTTTCAGCTTCTTCTCTCTTAACTTGCGAAAGCCCCTCAAGCCAATGCGGATTTGACAAAGACGAATTGGCTGCGAAGTACCGATTTCTCTCAATGGCCGACGGCAGTTTTTGAAAAATTAATTGGACTGGTAGTGATTTTCTTTTTCTTCTCCACAGACCATCATTGTCCATGGTAAGAATTCGGAGGAAAACTTCACGATCCATCCGCGAGTCAATTGATGCAGGCACTAATGATGAAATTATCAAGCTTCGAACAAGAATCAGTTGTTTTCGTCCCCACCATTTCCCAATGTTCGTAAGTGTTTGTCCAGAACGCGCCTCTTTTTCTTTGTAATTTTCTTTAGAAATCAGGGACGCCGGGAATTGAACTTCAAGAAACGATTTTGCAAGTGCGTTCGGCATTGATTCGATCTTCTTTGCAGCGTTGCTAGCCATATTTCAACACTCCTTAGTTTTGAATTCTTATCGTGGGTGCCGAATATGGCTGGGCCAATTCATAGCTACCAACATTACTATTTGACCTGTTGCAGAGCGCAATTTGAATCGCAAGCTTCCATCCTGAATCTTTCGTTCCAAGATCCGATGATGCCATATTAAATAGCCACCAACGCTCTTCAGAAGTAAGCCCAGACCATCTTTCGATGGCAGAGGAGACTTCACAAGCATGAGCATTCTCTACCGCCCAAACGAGCAGGCACAACTCTTTTCCCAAGAGTCGTGGAATCAAATTCAGACCACTGGAAAACCGAATGTTTTTCGCATTAGACTTCTCTTTCAGTTTAATTTCGCGCGCAAATGAAGGCAAAATATCCTCCCAGATCGAGACAGGAAGACTCGCTAAAGTCTTCGCCTGTTTATCACTAGTGAGAGGTCGATCATTTGTTGGCAAAAGAAAGCATTCCCGTATCTCAACCAAAGCATCTGAATTTGACTGTCCAGGGATAGATACTTGGAAGTGGTGCTGGTCACCATCTGCTAAGAACCCAAAGCGACACGATGCTGGTATTCTTCTCGTAGTCATAATCATCCAGCCTTTCTCAATGCGTTTTGTTTAATGGTTTTGTCTTTGATATCGATCCCTACACACTGTGCAAACCCAAGCAATTGCGATCCATTGGTGAATCGAACAGAAGTGCATGAAAATAGAATTTCGGCATCTGGAATCAGGGTAC
>CAIZES010000179.1 GCA_903932045.1 uncultured Silvanigrella sp.
TACTCGCTTTCGCATTCCTACTTTTGGGCTCACTTCTTGCTCGCGCCATAGCCACTCCGCTAGACAATCTTGCTCGCCAGGCTTTAGAGATATCCGAAGGAATTCAGAGACGTATTGGCCACGATTTACACGATGATCTCGCACAAAAAATTGTTGGAATATCACTCCTAGCAAAGGCTTCGGCAAAAGTATTAAAGCAAAACGATAAAACCAGCGCCGACGAATTTGAAAGACTCGCAAGCCTCGCCGACGAAGCCGTCCAAACGGCGCGCAAACTGGCACGCGGACTCAGCCCTGTCCCTCTTTTAAAACACGGATTGGCCGATGCACTGGTTGTTTTGGCCACTGAAACCGAAACAAAGCACCCCAACATAAAAGTTGAAGCCGATATTTTGCAATTTCTACCATCGCTCACCGACGAAGAATCTCTTCATCTTTATCGCATTGCTCAAGAAGCCATTTCAAATGCCATCCAACATGGAAATCCTTCGCACATTCAACTTTCGTTTCTCTGCGAACACGATTACTGCACACTTGTGGTAAACAACAATGGCGCCCCCTTTATGAATTCTCAATCATCCGACGGAATGGGTCTCTCTATTATGGCAATGCGAAGTCGCGCAGTGGGAGGCGTCCTTGAAGTCCACGTGCTCCCCAGCGGTTGGACTCAAGTCCGTTGTCAGCTAAAATGTTCACGGAGGGTTTCAAAATGACAAACAGCCGCAATAACGTTTTCTTAATTGATGATCATCCCCTTGTGTTAGAAGGCTTGGAACGTCTTATGAACGCTGAACCCGACCTTTACGTTTGCGGAACGGCCACAAGCACCACAAAAGCGCTGGAAGCTCTGACACGAATTTCACCGCAAATTATTGTAACAGACCTTTCCATGGAACAAAAAAATAGCTATGAATTTATCACACATTTGTGCATTCTTCACAAAAATATTCCCGTTCTTGTATTGTCAATGCACGAAGAAGTGACCTGTGCCGAACGCACATTGGCAGCAGGGGCTCGCGGATATGTCACAAAGGCAAGTTCCACAGATGAAATTCTTGAAGCAATACGAGCACTGTTAAACGGCAAAACCTTTGTCACTCAACACATTCTTAAACATGTTCTTGCAAAACGACAAAACACCACACCATCCCTGGAAAGCATCCTTTCCGCACGAGAGCTGGAGGTGTTTCGGCTTATTGGACTCGGTTATAAAGTGAAGCGCATTGCCTCGGAAATGAATTTAAGTCCCAAAACAGTCGATAGCCACTGCGGAAATATCAAAACCAAACTCAAACTCAGCGACACGCACGAGCTTGTTCAACAAGCGGCAATTTGGGTCCACAATGGCTAGTGTTCCGAACCCGATTTCCATATCAATTTTTCAGAGCGTTTCTTAGACACAAAGTCTGGACACTTGCCATCACCGGCCCCAGAAAAACCGCCGGATGGCGCACAAATTTCAAGCAAATCTCTGCTAAAAAGAACATTAAATTGATCGCAACACGGCATTTCTGCCAAATACACAATCTTACCTTTGTAACTGTAACGATAAATTGCCTGTGGCGTTTGATGACTTTTGAAGCCTATGATTTCCAAAATTCCCTTTGCGGGATCTTTTGCGGGTTCCTTTTTTAACTCCGCCAACGCAGAAGAACAGACAAGCATTCCTAATACCGAAAAAGAAGCACACAAAAACTGAGCCACAGAAGAATACCTATTGATGCTTATCATAAGAACACCTCCCTTGAAACAAACAACACAAACCAGCAACACAAACCAGCAACACAACAAAACGGAGCAAGGCAATACTAACACCGTAACTCAGGGACCCACAAGATTTAAGAGAGAGTCTGAAGTTGAAATTCATTTCATGAATGTGTATTCACTTTCTTCAAGAGGTGCGAATGACGCTGCGAAAACGAATCCGCGAAACCACAATGAATGAAGTTACACTCGCCACTGAGCGTATCTTAGCCGAGCGTGGCATTTCCGGCTCCGACATGGGTTCCATAGCAAAAGACGCGGGTGTTGCTGTTGGCACGCTCTACAACTATTTCTCCGACAAAGACGAACTCATACAGTATATTTTGGAAAAACGACGCAGCGAACTCTTTCAAATAGTACAAACAACTCTGATAAACACTATCGGCGCGGAGTACCAGCCGCGTTTCCGAATTTTAGTGGAAGCCGTTTACACATTCATGACCTCTCATCCCAATTACTTGAAAATCATTTTCGCTTCCGACGTGATCATTCCCAAAAAATCAAATCAAAAACCAAATCAAAAAACGAATCGAAGTCCAAATCGAAGTGCGGATAAAAAAGAAGACCAACAGAAGCCCCAAGATCCTGGCACACAAACAGCTTCAACGCATCTCACGTGCGAACTCGCCGCAATTCTTCAGCCCCTTTTTGCACAAGGCGTAAAGGAAAAACGAATTGCAGAAGACCTGGAGTGCTATTGCGCCCCCCTGTTTGTGGGAATAATTCGCGGTATGCTCATTCAAGGAATGGCTTCAGAAAAACGGAATGTAAAAGCAGAATGCGATGTTATTTCCCATGTTTTTCACTTCGGCACTTTCCCTAAAAAAGGTAACAATCAATGACAACTCAGCCCGTAAATAAGTGGATAGTTGCCCTTTCAATTGCTTTCGGTTCCCTAATGGCAACAATCGACTCTTCCATTGTAAACGTTGCTCTCCCACAAATTAGAGGTTCCGTTGGCGCAACACTGGAAGAAATAACTTGGATATCCACGTCATACATTATTGCAATGGTTCTCATCATGCCGCTCACCGGCATTTTGGGCGCAATTTTCGGCCAGAAGAATTTGTATCTTGGAAGTTTGGTGCTTTTTATTTTGGGTTCGGTTCTTTGTGGAATTGCCCACACTCTTCCCATTCTTATTCTTTTTCGTATCCTTCAGGGTTTGGGCGCAGGCTCATTGCAGCCGTCTCAGCAGGCAATATTAAGACAAACATTCCCTCCGCAAGAGCAGGGCATGGCCATGGCTCTTTTTTCGATGGTGATTATGGTTGGACCCGCAATCGGCCCCACTCTTGGTGGATGGATCATTGATAATTTTAACTGGCCCTGGATTTTCTATATTAATCTTCCCGTTGGAATTTTGGGCATATTTATGACTTGGAAAAATGTTCACGAACCCGATGATGTTAAAGAAGCCAATCGTGTGCGCGGCGAAAGTCTCAAAACACATATGGACTGGGCTGGCATTATTCTTATGGTCATTGCAGTTTCAACTCTGCAATACTTTCTGGAAGAAGGCCCATCCAAAGACTGGTTCGAATCCAATGTTATCCTTGCGACTGGTCTTATTTCGGCAATTTCGTTTATTGCGCTCGCTATTCGCGAGCTCACATTTTCTCATCCCGTTATCAATTTGCGTCTTTTTAACGACCCTACATTTTTATCGGGGACCGTTATTTCAGGAGTTATGTTTGGCGTTCTTATGGGAAGCATGTTTTTGTTACCCGTTTTTATGCAAGAACTTCTTGGCTTCAACGCCACAATGTCTGGCGTTAACCTTATGCCACGTACCCTTGCAATGTTAGCCGTCACCCCAGTCGTAGGCAAACTCTACAATCACGTGAAGCCCGCTTACACAGTTGCCGTTGGCGTGCTGCTCTTTATTTTTGGTTCATTCCAGCTCAGCCACCTCACCCTCCAAAGTTCGTCATCTGATATTATTATTCCGCTTCTCATTACAGGTGTTGGCTTAGCCTGTTTGTTTGTTCCTCTCACAACGGCAGCACTCACCCACATTCCACGACACCATCTCGCAGATGCTGCAGGACTGAATTCGTTTGTGCGACAAATTGGCGGATCAGTGGGACTCACCATAGTAGCAACTCTGCTTGTGAGATACGGGAAAATTGCGACGTCCACAGTTTCTTGGCACATTTCTGGCTTACGCCCCGAAGTTGCAGATGCCGTTGCCGCTTTGACAAAGAAATTCTCTTATCTTGGTCCCGATCAGGCTCAAGTCTTGGTCACAAAAATGCTTCTGGGCCGTGCAACATTGCAAGGAATGGTTTTAGCGTTCGATAAAGCATTTTTGCTTCAAGGAATAGCGTTTGTAGTGGTTCTGCCAATGTTGTTTTTTCTACGAGTTGGAAAAAGCGCACCTGCGGAAAAAATTGAAGTTCACATAGAATAGTTTTAAAGGTCCATTTTTACAAGAGGTCACAAAAAAGTGGGAGATACCAAAGTGGAAACAAAAAAGAGTGGAAAAAAAGCGTACATTATTCTGAGTTCCGTGGTTGCATTAGGCCTTGTTTCTTATGCGGCCACCACCGCGATTTACGGAAATCAAGAAACCACCGATGACGCTCAAATTGATGCCGATACTGTTCCAGTGGCAAGCCGTATTCCAGGTCAAGTTGCACACATTGATGCGCACGACAATCAAGTTGTCAAAAAAGGCGAATTGATAGCTGAGCTCGATCCCACAGATTACGAAATTCGCGTTATGCAAGCCGAAGCCGATTTGGAAGCAGCCGTAGCGCAAGCAGAAGTTGCAAGTAAAGACAATCCAAAATCAAAATCGAAGTCGAAGTCAAAGTCAAATTCCAACAATGTTGCGCAAGTTGAGGTTGCTAAAGCCAACAACGATCGCGCAAATGCCGAACTCCAAAAAGCACAAAACGACTTCAA
This sequence comes from uncultured Silvanigrella sp., assembly GCA_903932045.1. GTDB lineage: Bacteria > Bdellovibrionota_B > Oligoflexia > Silvanigrellales > Silvanigrellaceae > CAIZES01. The sequence continues at coordinate 4,675 of CAIZES010000179.1, forward strand.
CCGAGCCAAAGAGCTTAAGCAACAAAATGCAATTTCTGCTGTGGAGTTCGAAACATTTCAAAACAATGTGGACAAAGCCAGAGCAACATTCGAACAGTCCTCCGCACAAATTAAAATTGCCCATGAGCAGCATGGCGTAGCCCAAGCCAAAGTAAAGGCCGCTGAAGCCAATCTTGCCCAAGCACAAACACAACTCAAATACACAAAAATTTATGCTCCTCGTGACGGAATGTTGTCACGAATTGCGGTTCAGGAAGGGCAGCAAATTCAACCTGGGCAGGTTTTTGCGCAAGTTGTTTCTCAAGAGCACTATGTGATTGCGAATTTCAAGGAAAATCAGGTAGGACGGATGAAAATTGGTCAAAAAGCTCATTTCAAAATCGATTCGTTTCCCGGAATCGACTTTGAGGGCGAAATTGAAAGCATTTCGCCCGCCACCGGAGCTCGTTTTTCCCTTATTCCACCCGACAACGCTTCCGGAAATTTTGTAAAAGTTGTGCAGCGTGTTCCAGTGAAAATCAAATGGTCTGGCGATCACCAAGGCTCTGCTCCACGCGCAGGTCTTTCGGTTGAAGCGACTGTTCTGTTAAAATAATGAGTAGGAATTTATGAAATACAGATTTTCTTTTGACAGTCACAAAATTTTGATTTCAGGCGCAACGCTTTTTCTCACATGTGCCAACTTTGCCAATGCTGCAACCCCAATTGACTTTCAAAGAGCCCTTGAACTGGGTATAGCGAATTCTCGACAAGCATCAATGGCAAAGAGCGATGTGGAAGCAGAGCAAGAACGCGAAAAACAGGTTCTGGCAGGATTTGGACCACGCGCGAACGTATCGTTTTCCGAAAACCGATTTGACAAGGCAGTGAGCACAAAGTTTGGGCCTTCGGTACTCGTACTGCGTCCCGATGAAATTACGGCGGGAAGTTTTTCCATCGAGCAACCTCTGGTAGGCCTCTATACAAATTTCAAACGATACGAGCTGCAACAATCACAATCGCAACTCACAACGCTCAACAAAGAAATTTCGGAAGTGCAATCCAAGTTTCTTGCCGCGTCCGCCTATCTTGCGGCACAACAAGCCCGTGAGTTTGTTAAAATTGCGCAGGCAAGCCTCAATGCAACCGAAAATCAAGTCCACGACGCTCAGTCCATGGTTCATTCCGGTCGCCTTTTGAAAGTAGGATTCCTAAAGATAGATCTTGCGCGTCTCGATGCAAAAGCACTGCTGGCAAAGGCAGAAGCTGCGCGCGAAAAGGCTTCGGCCAATTTAGCTCACGTGCTTGGAACAACTCCCAGCGAAGAACTTATTTTAGACGAACTCCCATCCATTGAGTCGGCAGAAAAAATGTCGGAACCTTACTTAATTCAAAATGACAAAAATTCTGCTTCGGAACGTCTAGAAATAAAGCAATCTGAAATTGAAATGGAACGAGCCCAGCGCTCGAAAAATCTGGTTGCCACTAAATTCTTGCCTTCCGCAAATTTGTTTGCAAAGTGGGATCACGATTTTGGCGAGCCTCCGTTTGGCTACCCCAAGGATTCACGCACGCTAGGCCTCACTTTCAATTGGGAGATTTGGGATAACGGTTCGCGTTTTTTTGCCCTTAGCGAGCAAAGTGCCCTAATTAGCAAGTCGCGCACAGCCCATCTCGAAAAAACAGAGCGTTATCAATTGGAAATCAATGCACTTGTTTCCGATCTCAAGGCTGCACGCGAGGCTTTAATTGTGACACATGCTGGTCTCGCACAAGCCGAAGAAGCCTACCGTTTGGAAAAGGCCCGTTTTGCAAGTGGACTTTCCACTGCAACCGATCTTGTTCTTTCTGAAACAGCCCAAACCAAAGTGAGAGGCAACGCAGTTGTTGCCATTGCCGAAGTTCAACGCCTCATGTTCGAAATCCAACGCAGCTCGGGGCAGAGCTCTCCTTCTCAAAAATAGCAATGCATCAAACATAGCGATGCTTCAAAAACAAGGCATTGCTCACCAATTTGATCTCTGTCATTTTTATGTTACGGCCCCATGATTTTCAGCACCTCATCCAATTCCTAATACAATATGAAACGTGATAGTATCGAACGCAAATTCACCATTTCTATTCCGAGTTGGATATAGGTCGAGGTTCCATGTTCCATGTTCCATGTTTGCTAAGCAAGGAGGGTGTTATGAATGGCGAAAACGTTCTTGCAAATTTCATTGTGCACGTAAAATCCACGGTTCTTTGTATTTCAACTGCATGCTCCAAGTCTGTTGCGTTTGGGGCCCTTGGTGCGTTTGCCGCATTGTCGTATCAAAGTACCGCTTGCGGACAAGATGTTTTCAATTCCAAAGATCCGGAGTGGGGCTTGCGTGCTGTACATGCTTTTGAAGCCTGGAACCTATTTTCCTCCAGGAATTTAGTTCCAGGAGCAGGCACAACCATTGCACTTTTAGACAACGGATTGCTTCCCCATCCGAAAATTGCACCCAACGGAAAATTTCTTCCCAACGTGCTTTTTGAACGTGGCTTTGATTTCGAAAATCATCATCCCGAACCCTACGATTTATTAATACCTACGTTTGGGTTTGGCACTCCCACACCTGGGCACGGAACAGCCCTTGCAGGGCTTCTCATTAGCCCACACGGCAGGGCTCCTGGTGTTCATGGAGACGGTCAAACATCCGGCGTAGCACCCGGAGCAAGTTTGATTCCGTATAGAGTGACTCAAGTTCCTGTCATTTTAAATGTCGAACCCGTTATTGAAGCCATCAATCGTGCCATTGAAGAAGATGTCGATATTATTCACATGAGCTTTGGTACACTTCCACATCAAAGATTGTACGATGTTGTTCATCATGCTCTGAAGCGTGGAATTATTTTGGTTGCTTCGGGCGGACAAGTGAATCCCATTGTTCCTTCTCCCGCAGACATTCCGGGCGTTATTGCGGTTACAGGAGTTCAGCCGGATTTTAGCATTGTGCCAAACAATGCCACAGGCAGTGCAATTTCAATTGCAGCTCCCGGAAAAGATATTCTGTATCCGGCATCGTCGCGCAACCAGGACGGCGAAATGGATTATTCGTATTATCCCGGCACGGGCACATCGTTTGCTTCCCCTTTTGTTTCGGGAGCTGCCAGTTTGTGGCTTTCTTGGCATGGCGGAAGGCAAAAACTCATCGAAAAATACGGTCGTGAAAATGTGCCAAAGCTCTTTCAACACATGCTCCTCAAATATGGTTACGATCGTCCGCTGCCCTGGAACTACTCGCACTATGGCGTTGGCGTCATCAACATTGAAAAACTTTTAAAAGCTCCCCTGCCCGCGATAATGCCCACATATATTGGCGGCTATCGCTCAAAGCCAAGCGAAATTGTTGGAATGGGGTATCAGGGATGGTTTAAAAATCTGGGCGTCCCTGCGGCAGCACTTTTTTGTTACCGCATGCGATATTCTCCCACTGCGCCACGCGAACTTGGACAAGCCGCTTTCAGCATGGGCTACATTCCCGAAACCCCAGACAACGTCTATATTGAAGATCTGAAAAAACAGTCTGAATTTTTCTGTCACTAGGGCCATGTGTCCCACAACATTCCACCCAACTTGACCACTCATCACTCTTTGTTTATGCCTATTGAGTGACATTGTTGAATTTTTGCACCCATTGGCCCAGCCCCAATTCCAAAAGGAAACTATCATGAGACTTTCCAAACTCATTGGCCGACGCATCAAAGAAAAACCCAAAGACGCCGAACTTGTGAGCCACATTTATTTGCAGCGTGGCGGCTATGTGCGCCAAGTGTCAACTGGCATTTTCACTTTGCTTCCCCTTGCAAAGCGCATCACTGCAAAAATTGAAAAAATTATCCGGGAAGAAATGAACGCAGTGGACGGGCAAGAGTGCCTCATGCCAGTTGTGTTGCCCCGCGAACTTTGGGAAGAATCGGGTCGCTATCAAGCTGTTGGGAAAGAACTTGTTCGCTTCAAAGATCGCAACGGCAAAGATCTTTTGTTGGGCATGACACACGAAGAAGCCGTAGTGCATTTTGCTCGTACCGAAGTTAATTCGTACAAACAAATGCCAATAATGACATATCAGATTCAAACAAAATTCCGCGACGAACCCCGGAGTCGTGGCGGCCTTATTCGTGTGCGCGAATTTACAATGAAAGACGCATATTCTTGGCACACAACACAAGAATGCCTGGAAACCTATTATCAAAAAGTGCACAAAGCCTACGAAAAAATATTCTTCCGCGCCGGACTCTCCAACTGCATTTCGGTGGAATCGGATACCGGCATGATGGGCGGAGCCAAAGCTCACGAATTTATGGCTGTTTGTGACGCAGGCGAAGACACTCTTATTTTGTGTCCAAAATGTGGATACAAAGCAAATAAAGAAGTTGCAAAAGCAATTGTTCAATATCACAAAGAGGCCGAGCAGCCCCTCGCCGAAATTCACACACCCAACTGCAAAACAATTGAAGAAGTTGCAGCATTCGTTAAAGTTCCCGAACACAAAACTGCAAAAGCGGTTTGCTTGCGCTCTGGCGACAACGAACCCCTCATCTTTGTGGTTATTCGCGGCGACCTCGAAGTCAACGAAGCCAAGCTGCGCAAGGCAGCTCAACTCAAAAACATAGAAATGGCTTCCGAGTTCGAAATTCGCAACATTGGTGCCGAGCCTGGTTATGCAGCTCCAATGGATATCGATCTCAATAAAGTAAAACTTGTTATCGATAAATCTATTATTGAATCGAACAATTTGGTTTGCGGTGCGAACAGGGTCGATTACCATCGCACCGGATTCAATTTCATGCGCGACGTTGCATCAAAGCACAGTCAATACATTGTGGCAGACATTGCTTCGGTTCGTGAAGGCGATTTGTGCGTTGAATGTTCAACTCCGTTGCAGGTTCGACGCGGAATTGAAGTTGGAAATATTTTCCAACTCGGCACCAAATACACAGCATCCATGGCTCACACCTATCTGGACGAAAATTCCAAAGAGCAAATTCCACTCATGGGCTGCTATGGAATTGGCGTAGGCCGACTCATGGCTTCGGTGATAGAAAACCAACACGACAACTATGGTCCAATTTGGCCAATTTCCATTGCTCCCTTTGAAGTGCACTTAAATGCACTCACATATTCCGATGAGAAAGTGAAAACTGCAGCCGAGAGTCTTTATGCGTCGTTTATCTCACAAGGTTTGGAAGTTTTGTTCGACGATTCCGACGGCAAACCCGGCTCACAATTTGCCGACGCCGATCTCATTGGTGTTCCGTTCCGAGTGATTGTGTCACTCAAAACATTGGAACAAAATTCTGTTGAACTCAAAATCCGTGGCCAAAAAACATCTGAAATTGTTGCGCTGGACGCCATTATCCCAACACTCAAATCTCGTATTGCCGAGGCTCACCAAAAGCTTTCGTGCTCCTGCTAAAGGCTGGTTGAACACTTCGAAAATGGAAAAGCACGGGCTTTGCAATGGTTATTATTCTAAAGGGTTCAGTCTCAAAAAATGCGCTCACCCTGAACAAAAGTAGCATGAACGGCTTGCGCATTTCCACGATAAATAAGGCGAGTCAAACGCTCTAAGCCTGTTTGATAAAAACCACTATCGGCAAACCGGTTCACATGCCCATCAACCAGAACAACAAAATCGGCTTGCTTTCCAACTGCAAAATTTCCAATTGCGTTATCCATTCCCAAGGCAACGGCACCTCCCAACGTTGCTGCATAAAAAGCTTCGGAAACAGAAA
>CAIZES010000180.1 GCA_903932045.1 uncultured Silvanigrella sp.
CTTGGATGCCGAGGGCGCGCGCGTTTATAAAGATGGCAAGTTGGCATATTCAACAAGCATTACGTTGCGTGGAAATTTCTTTGAGGCTTTGGCCGATCCCGCAAGTTTTGTGGGCCCAGTTGAGCGTATCTCAAATGTGTACGCGCCATCGTTTCGAACGCGCAAACTATTTTGCGTGAGTAGAAAACTGGTGCAGGAGGAATAGAGTGAAGGTTTTCTCGTGGAACTTGAACGGCATTCGCGCCGCGTCAAAAAATGGATTTATGGATTGGTTGGGGTCGTGTGGCGGCGACATCATTATGCTGCAAGAAGTAAGGGCAGAGGTTTCGCAAATGCCTGTTGAATGGCTTTCTGCTCACGGCTATTCCAGTCAGTGGTTTCCAGCACAGAAAAAAGGCTACAGTGGTGTAGGAATTTATACCAAAACAAAACTTGTTGAGTCGGAAATCATACGCGGGTTGGGAATTCCTGAGTTTGATGCCGAAGGCCGTGTTTTAGGTGTTGTGATAGATGGTATTGCCTACTTGAGTTGTTATTTTCCAAATAGCCAAGAAGCTGGTGCTCGCATACAATACAAAATTGCTTTTTGCGATGCTTTGTTGGCAAAGGCGAAGGAGCTGGAAAGAAACGGCGTTCCTGTTGTAATTGGCGGCGATTTTAACATTTCCCACATGCCTATCGACCTGGCAAATCCAAAGCAGAACGAAAAAAATCCAGGATATCTTCCCGCAGAGCGTGAGTGGCTCACCAAGTTTTTGGGTGAAGGTTACTTAGATACTTTTCGGATGTTTGATAGCCGTCCCAGTCAGTACACGTGGTGGAGCAATCTTTTTCAGTCGCGAGCTCGAAATGTGGGGTGGCGTATTGATTATCATTGTTGCTCGGAAAGTTTAAAAGATCGTGTGCTTGGCGCTTCTATTCATGCGGATGTTTTGGGCTCGGATCACTGTCCTGTTGGCCTCTTGTTGAGCTAAGGAAACTTTAATGAAAAAGACTGTGGCGTTTGTGGTTTTAATGTTAACTGTTCCCACTCTTATAGCGGGTTCGGCAACAGGTTTTGTTGCTGCTGAGATTTTTTTGGGCGACTCTTCGCATCTTGAACGAAACAAAATTGTCGAAATTTTGTCAAAAGAATCGGTGGTGCTTTACTCTGATGGTCAAACGCAGCTGGGAAGTTTGTTTGGTCAGGAACATCGGCACTATGTTCTTTTTCACGAAATGCCAAAAAATCTGGTGAATGCTGTTGTGGCGGCTGAGGATGATCGATTTTTTAGTCACTTTGGCGTCGATCCCGTGAGCACAATTCGTGCGGGATTGCGAAATATTTTGTTAGGGAAGCACGAAGGCGCATCTACAATCACGCAACAAACTGTGAAAAACTTATACGGTCGCACAAAAGTGAATTTGATGGTTAAGCTTCGCGAAGCCATCAATGCATTAAAAATGGAACGAAAGTATAAAAAGGAAGAAATTCTTGAATTTTACCTGAATCAATTTCACGTTTCGGGAAACGGGCGAGGTGTGGGTATTGCCTCAAAATATTATTTTGACAAAGATGTTTCTGACCTAACGTTGGTTGAGGCTGCATTTATTGCGGGCAGTGTGAAAGCTCCCGACCGTTATGCTCCGTTTGGTAAGCGAACAGCGCAGGCTCAAGAAAAAGCCCGCGCCGCCGCTAAAATTCGGAAAGACTATGTGGTCAAAAGAATGTACGAATTGAAAATGATTGATGCGCCTTCGTACGAAAAAGCGAAATCGGAACAAGTTCCGTTCCGTCAGGGGCGCTTCCAGTTTAACGATATCGCCGCAATTGATTTGGTGCAGAGGCAATTGAATCGCAAAGAAATTCTTGGAGCTGTAGGGGTTGAATCCGTAGATGAATTGGGAACCCTTGGCCTACGCATTACAACAACTGTCGATAAAAATGTTCAGGTGGCGGCGCAGTATGGTGTTCGTCAAAATTTGAGTCGCTTGGAAATGATTCTCACGGGATTTCAGAAAGAACCCGAAGCAAATTTTTCAAACATTCAAAAGCCCGAACAGTACGGATTTTATGTGGCTCGTGTGACGGATGTGAATTCCAAAGCAGGCGCGGAACAGATTAGGCTTAATTTTGGGGTTCCGGAATGTTTGGTGCCAACCGTTGGAATTAATCGCGTCGCAACGTATCTAGATCGTGCCATTGGTTTAGGAACCGTAAAGCAGAAAGCGAGGTTTTTGGCTACCTTGAAGCCAGGTGAATTTGTTTTGGCAAGCGTGCGTTCTGTTGATGAAACCACAGGACAAAGTACTTGTGATATTGAACGTCGCCCGCGTATTCAAGGAGCGCTCATTGCGCTCGATCGTGGAAAAATTGCGGCTATGGTGGGTGGCTTTCAACCGCATGAATACAACCGAGCTGTTTTTGCAAGGCGTCAGCCAGGTTCCACCTTTAAAACTCTCACGTATTATCCTGCCCTTCAAATGGGATGGAGTCCACTTGATAAGTTGTTGAATGTGCGAACTGTGCATTCCTGGCAAGATCAATTCTATTTTCCGCGGCCCGACCATTTGCCCGAGTCGCTGGAAACGACATTGATTGGCGCGGGTGCAAAATCAGAAAACCTTGCCAGCGTGTGGTTGTTGCATCATCTCACCGACAGATTGTCGTTCGATCAATTTTTAGATTTGTTGCACACTCTGGGTTACTACAACGAGGGCGATACCGGCGACGTTGTTCTTTCTAGGTTGCAGCGTAAGTTTAATGTGCGCATGACTGAAGATCATTTTCGGACGGGCGCATTTGTTGTTGCGCAAAACGAACTAATGGATGATTTCACCGTTTTGGCCAAGCCATCGTTGCGTTCCGTGGTTCGCATGATGAATTATGGAACGGGTTTTGAGTCCGACACTGCTCTGGCTGCTACAAATGTGGACGATCGTTCGCACGCTGAACATGAAATTCGTGTGCAAGTTCTTCGGAACAGTTTTGTGAGATGGCAACGTGTTCTTGCGAGTGCAAAGGACGGATTTGAAAAAATAAAGAATGTTGTTGAGCAGGGTGCTGCCCTGCCGCCTGAATTGAGGGTACTTGCTTCGCGTTTTCGAATTGCTCGAGACGGAAGTTCGTTGGCGTACTTTTCTGATGATTCCTTTCAGCTGGAAACGGTGAGTCCTCTGACGCCCCCTGAAGACTATCGCACCCTATCCACAGACGAACTGCTTGTGCAGCTAGATGCTAACCGAAAACTTCTCGATTTTGACGCACTGCTTTTGGACGGTTCACTTCCCGTTGGACTTTTTAAGAGTATCGAACAAGCCACCAACGAAAAGTTTGAACAGGTTAAAACACTTTCGGTTTTGGAAAAGCTTTATTACCACGATGACTTTAAGTTTTCTTTGGGTATGTTTTATGCCAATAAAATGTGCAAAGAGATGGGTATCGACAGCGAAATTCAGTGGGTTCCCTCGTATCCATTGGGAGCAAACGTTGTTACGCTGTCTGAGTTGGCGGCAGCTTATCAGACAATTTTAACCGGAAAAACGTGGCGCTATTTTGATGATGGTTCTGAAAATCAGGTTCTTGTTATTGATAGAATTGAAGACTTGAACGGACAATTGATTTGGGAAGCTGAAGGAAAGTCGCACCAGTTGATTGAGAATTTCTATTCCGCCCCCATGCTTGCAATTCTGCGTTCTACGGTTACTCACGGTACGGCATATGCAGCCAATGGAGCCATTGTGCTGTCGGCAAAGAGTGGTGAGGCAAAAAACATTCTGGAAAAAGCAGCCATTCGTGTGCCTTCGTTTGGAAAAACGGGTACTACAAATGAATATGTGAACGCCACATACGTTGGTTTTTTGCCTTATCCTGAGCTTGATGGGCAAGACCATTTGACCGCAGAAAATGCCTATACCATTGCAGCGTATGTTGGATACGACACCAACGAGCCCATGAAGCGTGGCGGTTTTAAAGTTGCGGGTGGTACAGGTGCTTTGCCTGCTTGGATTGAGGCTGCAAAAGCATTTATTCGAGAAAAGGATTATGCATCAAAGTTGCGTTGGAAAAATTTAGTTGAAAAAAAGGTTACAGAAGTTCCATTTGATTTTGGTTTTGGCGGAACTGGCGTGCGTGTGGGTTTGCACAGTTCAGTCATTGCAGAAAACAACGATTCTGCCGATACCGATGATGCCGGTGAGGATGCCAATAACTACAACGATTATTCTGTTTCTCGAAAAAGTTTGTTGAGTGTTCCTTTGCCGGGTTCGGTTGAGCGTGGAATATTTGTTCCAAAGCGCAAAGTTCAGTTTTACGATACTCGTCTCAAAAATGATTCCGATAAGCCTGGAGCTGTGCCAACAAAGGGCCCAGCTCATTGAACCCATTTGCGGCAATGGAAACAGACTTTGATGTTTTCGTTTAACAACATTTTTGCGGGTTAACATTTTTGTGTGCTGACGTTGAAAGGGCTTGAAACAATGGGTTTCGAAAAAAGATTTAAAAAAAGTGCCGTTGTGGCTGCTTTTTGTCAGATGTTTTGTTTCGGTTTTGCGCACGCCGGTACTTTTGTGGCAAAAGGCTCGGTAGTGCCAGGTAGTGCCGATGTTCATAAATATGTGCTGGCCAACGGATTGCGCGTACTTTTGTTGCAGGATAATCGAAATCTCGTTGCTACGGTTCGCATTCGATTGGATGCCGGCTCCAATCGTGAAGTTTTGGGGAAAACCGGACTTGCGCATTTTTTTGAACACATGATGTTTCGCAAAACGCGTTTTTCCGAGGAAGGCCAATACGATCGCACATTGGCTGGAGTGGGTGGTAACGGTAACGCAGGAACGAGCACAGATTATGTTGTTTTTTATTCTAAGTTTCCGGCTCCAGCATTGGAAACGGTGTTAGAGATAGAATCTCAACGTATGACGGGAGTCGAACTCAAGGAGCCTTTTTTCTCCACCGAAAAAGGCGCGGTGATTTCGGAGCGCGGTATTAACGTTGATAACGTTCCCATGAGCCGTGGTTCGGAAGTTATTCGTACCTTTGTAGAGCAAGGTACCCCCTATGAATGGCCAACCTTAGGCTCCAAAAAAGATGTTGAGGGCATGAAAATTGAGGATGTTCAAAAGTTCTTTTCAGACTTTTATACACCCGACAATGCAATAGTGTCGGTGGGTGGGCCTCTAGAAATAAAAACAATGCTTGCTATGGTTGAAAAAGCTTTTGGCGGATGGAAGGGTTCTCGAATTACGACGCGTGGAAAATTTCCTGCCGATTATCTCAGTCGCAACAACGGAAAATATTTTGTATGTGGCGAAGACGTGGCTGAACAAACCTACTCGGTGGTTTATCCGTCATTTGCCAGTACGGTAGAGGACGTTTGGTATTCTATGGCCATGCAAGATGCCATGGAAGATAATTTGCAGGGAACATTTGAACGGCGCTTGCAGAAATCTAAAATGGCCACGGGTTTTGGCTTCTATAAAGAGTGGTGGCAGAGGCCCAATCCACATGCGGTGGCTGTTTTTACGCTTTCTCCGGAGCAAAAATTTGAGGATGTTTTGGCGGCGTGGAACAAAGAAGTTCACTCCGTTTTGCAAAAGCCTGTGGACAAACATTTTCGCAACCGTTTGGTAAAGCAAATTGAGGTTTCAAAGGCGGAGGCCGCCTTGCGTATGACGTCTCTTATTGAGATGCACGAGAATAACGAATTTTTTAACAATGACTTTCTTTCGACACTTAACATGGAGAAATTTTTTGCAAGTCTTAATCAACAAAAATTTCGGGCATGGATTGAGAAGAATATTGTGCATGCTTCTTATTATGTGACTGCGATTGTACCAAAAAATATTGCACCAACATGTTCCGAAAAAAGTTTCGTATCAGTAAGGAAAGGGATGTGAAAATGAACATGCAATTTCAGTTTCGTTCTAGTGTGGTTCATGTAGCACAGAAATTCATAGCCCGGTTCGTTTTGTTTGGAACTTTCTTTTCGTCGGTTGTTTCTATTGCTGAAGTTTCTTCGCAGCCGTCAAAGGTTTTGGACTGGCGAAAAATAGAGTCGCAAAGCTTAGATTTTTCTCGAAAGCCGGTTGAGGGCGGCGTGGGAATTTATACTCTTCCTGAAAAGGCTGCGCGGAAATTTCGTGTCACATTTTTGTTCGCTACGGGAATGTATAACTTTCCGCAAGAGCAAAGTGCAGAAGTTGGCGCGACGGTGGTTAATTTGCATCTGGGTGGAGCAGGAAAAAGAACGTATGAAGACATTGTCAATTTTGTCACAAAACTTGGGCTCGGCTTTGACGTTGCTTTGAACGGAGAAGGACGAGTTCAATTGAGTGTTGAAGGTTTGTCTGGTGATTTTTCGCAGGCGATGTCGCTTGTTGAAGATATTTTGTTGCATCCCAATTTTGATCCGCAGGCATTTGAGGTTTGGAAACGGGAAGAAACCGATGATTTTAATGCGCTTTTGGATGCCGGTTCTCCAGCAAAACAAGCGCGTTTTATGAATTACGAAATGAATCGCCTTACGTTAGGAGAAAACCACTATCTCACGCAAACTTTAATGCGTCGTTCACCTGCCGGATTGAACACGATTCGTCCTGCGAATTTTCGCAATATTGCGGGCAAGCTTCTTGTGCGCACTGGCTTGAATGTGGTTTTGAGTGGTGGTTTTCGTGACGGTGATGTTTTATCCGTTGAAAAACTGGTGCGCAAAATTCCGCAAAGCGATGTGAAGCCTGAGGTGTGGCTTATGGAACGCCCATCTCAAAATGCTGGCTCGCCTGAAAAGGTGCATGTGGCTATTATTCAAAAAACCGATATGGCACAGGCTAGCGCTGAGCTGCGTATTCTGAATTTGAATGTTGGCAAAATAAATAGGACCGAACGTGTGGATCTTGGAATTCTGGAAGAAGTGTTTGCTTCGTCGGGTGGCGTGGTTGGAAATGACAGGTGGACCCGCGCCATGCGTGCCGAAAGCGGTTTGAGTTATTCGGCATCAGCGCAATTCTCGGAACAAGTTTTGGAACCAAACACAAACTTTGGCATTTGGCGACTCATCTTTCAAAGTCCTCTTCCTCGTGTTCCCGAAGCTTGTGCTTTGGCGAAAAAAACGTGGGATACCTTTGTTCAACAGGGAGTTTTTGCCGAAGAAATGGAGCGCGCGCGGACAACAATTATGAATGGACGTTTGGCTCGTGAAGAAACATTCGTTGATAAAGCAATTGTTTTTGAAAACTCCATTGCGCGTGGTGATCTTCCTAATCCAGTAAGTGCGCAGTCGCTGCTTGCGCGTTACGAGGCTGCAGCGGGTTTGGAGGAGAGAGTGAATAGAACTTTGAATCGTTTGGCTCCGGTTCGTGCGCCAATGTATTTAGTAATAATGGGTAACGTAGACAAAACTAGTATTGATAAAATTTCTGCGCTTCCTGAATTCGAGATAACCGAAGTTGTTTCGTTTTCCGATTTGGTAAAGCAAGTTTCCCATGCTCAGCCCCAAGGGCATCGCATCTAAAAAAACTTGACAGA
>CAIZES010000181.1 GCA_903932045.1 uncultured Silvanigrella sp.
AATACCTTGCGAGCGAGATTTCCGAGACGTGAACATCCATTATCGGGCTCCTTTCTGTTGATTTCACAGGGGAGCGCCATGTTTTTCACATCATAGGAAAAAAGAGCAGTGACAAACTCGTTGGTTCCGCCGATAGTTCTATCTGCGTGGCAGGAATAGGATTTTTTCACGCGAGCGACATCAACTGTAACAATTTGTCTGATGTGTTTGCAGATGTCGCAAGCGAATCAAGAATCTCCTTTCCCTGTCCGCCTCGAACTTGCCACAGCGGTGGTCCTCTCGAACGAGTGTTCATTTTCTCTCTGGAATTCTGAAGCGTTGTCATCTCGATACCCAAGAGATCGCAAACTCTTTCGCGCGATTTGTGATGGCTGTTTTTCAATAATCCAAATGTTTTCATGAAAACTTTTATGCAGCGTTTTTGAGTTCTCGCAACACCTTGATAGTTCACTGGGAGAAGTGAGTCAGCGACTCCAAGTTGCTTCTCTTCCGGCCAGAGCCTTCCCGCTGCCGCAGCAATGATGGCTTTGAACATCGTAAAAGACCAGGGTGAAGCATCTTCACTATCGGTGTCGCTATGCACAATTTCAATCGGTTTTCCGTCGGGGGTAAGTTGAACAATCGGATTTCGAGCAAAAGGAATCCACCCCGGCGGGTACACCGTGAAGTGATAGTTGTGATTTGAGCAGATACAAATCCAGAGAGGGTAACCCATTCCATAAGTGCGTTTTCTGGTGCTAAATTTTGTGATTCCACATGTGCCATCCGATTCTGCTCGTGGGCAACGTTCCGGTATCTTCGCTTCGATGCCGCCATCCTTTGCAACATGATACAGTCCCGTTACGAATATTCGGTTTGATAAGCGCCTTATAACAGCCATGAACATAGGTTCGGCTGCTTTGTGTAGCGAACGTTTAAAAAATTTGCCTATTCTGTGAGCTATGCCATCAAACGTGGAACGGAATTGTCAAATTTCTGCCATTTGGCGTGGAACGTAATAACTCGCAGATAAGTCGTAATACTTGGCGTCAAGCACAACAAGAGAATCTCCAAGAAGTCTTACCAAATCAGGACGTAGATGTGATTTTATCGGCCTTTCGAGGTCGAGATATTTCGCATGTGGAACAACTATATTGAGTGCAGATTGACCGAGAACATCTTGGCACATTTCCTGCCATACAATTTCAAACTTTCGTGTTCCAAAAACAAAGGTTGATGTCTGATTGCTTTTAGCTGAATTGGAGAGAAAAGTTATGATCAGATCACAGACGTCAATCTCTCTAGTGGCTGAGGCGCTTGCTCGATAGTTTTGTACAATTTTCGCAAGTTTATGAAAATCGAGATTTTCAGTAGAGCATAAGCCCGGATGATATCTTGCGATTTCAGTCTGGCTCAAAAATATGTGGCCGTACTTTTCGATCGCAATTGAGATACATTTTTGATAAATTTCTCCAATCTCATGTTCTCTTCGGGGGTCTTTTCGAATGCTGAGCGTTTCGACATAAAGCGGACGATTTGAGTAAACCGCAGGCAAAAACCTGCTCATTGTTTGTTTCCAATGAATACGACCTGACGATTTTCTGTTCAGTATATATTCGCTTCCGAACAGTGGACCGTTTTGCCACCAGTCACGAATTAGAGCTAGGCTAGCCCCTGGCGGTGGTGAGCCATGTTCAATAAAATCATTTGTTTGTATCGAAGACAGCGATGCTTTGTTGTGGTGCTTTTGTAAGGCCTGTATTATCCTTTTACAGATATCTAGAGATATGAGACCATCCTTGCTTTGGCTCTTTTTGGGCGCTACAAATATTATGTGGTTCGCGGTTCCTAAGACTCCAACGAATTCACCCACCTTTATATCCATTGATCTCATTATTTTGATAGTTTCTTGCTCATAGTATACGGGGTGATCTTCCCCGTCGGTTGTCAGGATAAAATCTCTACTAAACATTCCGCTATTTTTTCTTTTCATACGAGGTTTCAATTTCTTCTATTTTTGTCGAAAGATTGTCAGAGAAGATCTTCACCCCATTTAAATAATCATTTCGTAAAGCACAGAATGTGCTATATCCGCGGACGAATATCACTTCTCGTTCCTCGTCAAAGCGCAAAAGTGTTTCAAATAAATAGTGGAGTACCTTATCGCAGAATACCTCACGGCTCCCGTGTTCGCACTTTGCTAAAAAGTATGGGCCAATCAACTTGTCCTCTGCCTTCGTATTTTTAAGACAAGCGTTTATTGCTTGAGCTAAAATCCCCCATCGCAGACTATTGTTGTTGTTATAAAAAACTTTTTCTTCAAACAATGAACACTGATCAAAGCATATCGGCATGTATTTAAACTTCCACCGTCGTCGAAAAGCCGCATCGATGGTGCGACTTCCCTCGTCCCAAGTATTCATCGTTGCGTATATTGACAGATTGTCTGGTAGCTTAATCTGTTCGACGCTATCGTTCCATTGACTTTCTAAATATCGGGAGAGATGAGTGCTACAGGAAATTGAGAAACGACTCGCACCATCCTCTTGTCTGTCAAGTAGCTGAATGTATTCTCCAAAAATTGATGCCGCATCTCCTCTGTTGATTTCCTCGATTACTAGACAAATTTGATCATGTGTATTGGTTTTGGCCTTACATATTGCCTTTATTAGTGGTCCGGGAACAAATTCATAAGTGAACTTTTCCCCACCATCGGAGGATACCGGCTGATATGTCCCAACAAAGTCTGCGTTCAAGTACTCGGGAAAGAAAATTGTCCTGATGATATTGTCTCCGAAGGTGTCTTCAATGTAGGTACTCTTACCTGTTCCAGGGGCTCCGTATAGAATTACATTTTCTCCAGGAGTTTTTGATGAATTTCTTTGGGGGGTCGGCCTTGCGTGGGTATCCGAAGGCAGAACATCTTTTTTTAGCCGATAGCAATCGTTAACGATCTCGAAGAATTCGCTGGGAACTAGACTTTTGTGGCTCGAAATCAGATTTCTAATTTGTTGGTGTATTCTTGCTTTTCCTGTTCTAGTGCCTCGGCTTGGGTGCGCATCTTCATCGCCCGAAAATAGAAGATGATTCTCGCGCAAGTATTCGAAAAAATTGTCGCTAAATTCGTCGCACTTTACCTCATTTTGTTCGTGAATGAAGTAGATCGCATGAATGAAGAGCATTTGTTCTGCGGTGTGCTCGTATTTTAGTGGCTTCGGCGCCAATACGGCGTTGGCATTTCGGCGAGTCATGATGGTGCTCCGCATTTGTCGAATTTTCGATCCGGAAATAGTTTTCTAAGACATTCTATTTCTACTAAAGAGAGACAAAAGACATCTTGAGCGATTTCGTCGCTGGCCCTTTCCCAAGACAGCGTTCCTTGGTGACATTTCTTGCAAAGGTCGCGAGCTTTTCGTAGTTGACTAGTTGTTGGTACCGGCGCAGGAAGAGAGAGAAGCCTGTAATTATTTAGATTGATGTTTGTTGTTAGTGAACGTAGAGCGAGTTCTACGGGCCTTGAATTTAAAATGAGTAGAAGATAATCTTGTAGTTCTCGTTCCTCGATAGATATTCTTAGCATGGAGTCCGAAAGTGGCTCAGAACTCTTAATAATGGCGGCCTTTACCTTTCTTTTGCTGTTTGGCAAAATTTTGTTTACGATTAGACTTGTTGTTTCGCCTGCTGTTTCGTAGTTGTATGCGTTTGTATTTCTCGAGTTGGTTGCGTCTGCGTAATTTATGCATTGATAGTCAACTTTTCCTCTTGAAACAGAAATTTTGTTTTCGCATGTCCATCCAGAAAGCGCTTGTTGCGAAAGAATTTTGTTCATTAGAATCGATGATTCATTTGAGGGGGGGCAAGGGATTGTGCAATCATCATGATGAATTCTTGTTGGCTGATATTGTTGTTCCATTCCTCTTCGGACAAATGCATGGTGTTCTGCTTGATATTCAGATCTCATGTACGAGAGAACTGCTATTTCAAGATTCGGATCAACTGAGTCAAACCTGAATTGGGGGATGCTTGAGTTCTTAAACACCGAAAAGTGGCAAACACCGTGGTCTAGAAGGATTTTTCGCAGTGGATGGGCGGATAGATCTCCCATCAGTTGACGAGGGGAAAAGAATAGCAGGGTAAGATTTTGCGATTCAATTGAAAGGATTCTATCAAGGAAAATCTGATATAAGTTTCGATATCCGAATCCAGACGCCAACTTCTTCTCTTGTTGTCTCTGAGTTCTGTTTTCGTCGTAATCGTGTTTGCGCGTTGTGAATTCATCCCACGGAGGGTTGCATACAACTAGAACATCTTGATCAACCTTTGTTATCATACTATAGGCATGAAGAAGAAAATTGGACAAAATAAGTTGTGGTCTAGAATTGATTTTTTTCATTTTTAGCCAAGTACGGATGTTTTCCTTCATCACTTCAAAGATGGTTTCATCAGTTTCATAGGCGAAAGTATTCGCTACTATTTCTTCGATTTGAATCTTTGTTAAGTTGTACTTTTCAAGCAAACATTCCCATGTAGCGAGTAGAAGATCTCCAGCTCCTGCGGCGGGTTCGATAATGACCTCGGGTGGTTTTTTGCTGCGCAGTAGGTGATCAAGAATGGCAGACTTAGCTAGTGCTCTCGGTGTTGGATAAAATCCTGTGGATTTCTTTCGCGATTGTTCCATTGAGAGTCCTTTCGGTGTGAATTTCTTAGATATATGTCGGCATGATTGCGTTCTGCTTGAGAGTTGTGTGTCAGCCCTTTTGTAGGCAATATTTTCCTGTTGTTTTGCGGATAGAGCGGAGTGGGAACGGCTGGTTGGATGCGGCGTTCAAGTTTGGAAAAGGGCAATTATGAGTCTGTGTCTTTAACTGCGGTGCAGATGGCGTGGAGTTAAGCTCAAAACACTTGTTCCAACGAGAATGGTTCCGATTTCGTACACAAGCGTCGGATTTCGTTTCTCAAATATTTGTGTGTACAGTTCGATTTGATGTCGGTATTCCGGCTTGATTTGCCCCTGCCCATCGCTGAGATCAGTTTTGAAATCCACGATGGTGACTTTGTCGCCGTCGGTGCAGATGAGGTCAATGCAGCCGCGGATGATTTCGCTTTCGCCATTCTCGGCGCGAATCCACGTGAATGGAACTTCGCACTCGCGGGTGACGTGAGATTCCATGAGCCCAGCCTTTTGAAGGTTGGCAATGGCACCGGTGCCGAATTCAATGACTTTGGTTTTGAGGGCCTCGAGATCGCTCTGCGAGAGTTGGAGCTCGTCTTCATGTTCGAGCACGGCTACCCATGCTGCTTTTTCCAGGGGAAGGTTGCCGCCAAGATGGAGTGCCATTGCTCGATGTACAATGGTGCCATAGAGGTCGGCTCGAACTTTGCGTTCAATGCGGGAGCGGCGGCGCGCCCCTGTGGTTGCCGACTCCACAATGTGCTCGTGGTCGGAATTGTGAGCCAACTCCGTGACCGAGTGCCACGCGTAGGTTTGTGGCTTGAGAGTGTATGCGGGATGCGTGGTTGGGGCTTTTGCAGTTTCGGCAAAAGTGATTGGTTGTTCTTTGGGAAGTGGCAAAAATTCGGGAGCAACGTAGCGCTCGTCAGTTGGGCACAGTCGTAGAACATTGCCGCTAGTGCCATTAAACAAGTCACCAAAAATCTTGGTGTAGACGCGGTTGTTGTTGGTCGGAAACGGAACTGGTACAACCAAAAAATCGCGTGCGCGTGTTGCTGCCACGTAGTACAAGCGTTTGATTTCGTTTCCGAGCTGTGTTTTTTCCAATTGGCTTAAGGTGGAGGTGTTTCCGCCAGTGTGGGAGAAAACATAATCACCAAGATTAAGCTCCCACTCGCTTCCATTTACAGACGATAAAAACGGCTCGCGCAATTGAGGACGGCCGTATCCATATCCATCCCACAGGACCACAACGGGAAATTCGAGACCTTTAGCTTGGTGAATGGTAAGAATGCTCACCGAATCGTCACCTTCGCAAAAAGGGGAGTTCATGCGCGGAGGATTTTCGATCCAGCCTTCGGCCCATGTACAAGCTTGGTCGAAGTCCCATCCGTTTTCGGTGGCCGCGTTTGCCATTACGATGGCAAAGCGTCGAAGTGCAGCAATATCTTCTTCGCCCCCGGCAGTGACTCCAAACCATCGCAGAGCGAGGCTGTTTTCCAAAACGCTGAGAGCCGTGTGTAGTACCGGCTGTGAGAATCGTTTTGTGCGCAGCAAATTGATCAAGTTTTGAAAATTTGCGGCGGCTTCACCTTCGGGGTGTTTTGAGTCTGTAATTACATAGGCAGGTGCAACTGCACCAAACGGAAGTGACCACAAAAGACACTGAGCCGCTCCGTCGCGAGAATCTGCAATGGCTTTTAGAGCACGAATGAATTTTTGGAGAAGGGGTGAGGCTGTGAATGTTGTGCCGCCCGAGCGGAACACAGGAATACCGAACTTGCGCAAAGGCGCTAGGAGTGCGTCGCAATCGTTGAGGGACTTTGCCAGCACGGCAATGTCGCCTGCGACAATGGGCCGGTCTTGCTGCGTATGTTTGTCTCGAATTCGGAGTGGGCATTTTGTGGAGAGCATCCACGCAATATGGCGTGCCAACAAAACACCTTCAATGTTGCGCCCGGTATCCGCGTTGTGTCCCTTGCTATGTGTGGGCGGAGTTAGGCTAAGAATATGGAGCGGAGGTGTTGGAGAGTTTGAAATTTTGGGAGACGGCGAGAGTGGCGAATAAGACACTGCTCCTGTGTTGGCGTCGAATTCCGGCGAAAATGTCCCCATGTAGTTAGAAAACGCCGCATTAAAAACAGAAATGAGTTCTGGCCGACTCCGGAAGTTAACTGAAAGCCGAGCTTCTACTGCTCCCTTGTTTCTGAGAGTGCTCACAAATTTTGCGAACTCGGAGATGTCGGCGCGGCGGAAACGATAGATGCTTTGTTTTGGGTCGCCAATTACCGTTAGAAACCCTTTTCGGTTTTGAGCGAGCAGTGAAAAAATCTCAGCTTGTATGGGATCGGTATCCTGGAATTCATCAACAAAAATATGGTCCAGCTTGTTCGACACTCGCTGTAAAGCAGCTGGCTGGGTTTTGAGCACGTCCCGCAGGCAGATAAGCAAATCGGACTGATCGAGCGTGGCGGTACGAGCTTTGAGGTGTTCATAAAGCGCCAAAACAACCGGGTATGCATCGGGTGCTTGTGCGAGAACGTGATTTCCAAACATCCCGAGCGTAGCGCTAAAGTGGGCGTTTTTGGACTTCAGCAAATCATACAAATTGCATAGCTCGCTCTGGCCGGATGTACTTGGCGAAAAGTCTTCGACAGGTATGTTCGCATGGCGCAAAATTGCACGTGATAGGTGGTTCGCTTTTGGGATGATGTCGGAGCTGTTGAGAGCTTCGATGAGCGCGGGCACCATGCCCGCAAGGACGCGTCCGCCGGGTGAAGGTGCTTGGGCGTTTTGAACAGCGGTGTTGATTGCTTGAATAAGAGCGGAAATGTTGGCGTTAAGTAAGTTAATATCGATTGTATGTTTGACGGCTTGAGGAGCGCTTCGCTCGCGATTATTAAGCCACGCTGAAAACAAACTTCCCCAGCCATGTTTTTTGAAGTGTTCACCCTCGTAGTCGGTTTTTTCAATTCCAACGGCGCGAAGGAGTTTCATCCACTCTAAGCATTTTGTGATCTCGGCATCGTTGGGCGCTGGCAAATTGGAGAGGAAATAAGCTTTAACTGTAGTAACTGACGTGGCGCTTTCTAGGATATCATGCACCGCTTCCAAAAGACCGTTGTTTTCTTCCTCGATGTCGTAATTGGGCGGGAGGCCTGCCTCAATGGGGCAGCAGCACAAAAGTCTGTCCGCAAAACTGTGGATAGTTCCGGCAAAGATTTCGTCGAGAGATAACAACGCTGCGTCAACGCGCGTTTTCCTGATTTGAGAGATAGAGGGTAGCGCCTGAAGTTCCAGAAGATGTGTTTTAATACGGTTGCGAAGTTCGCCCGCGGCTCGGCGAGTGAAGGTTACCGCTGCAATTTTTCGGGCATCAAATGGCTCGGCGGTATCGTTTTCTGGAGCGACCAGTTCCGCAAAGCGCTTAGCAAGAAGCGTTGTTTTTCCGCTGCCAGCGCCCGCGATGACAACCACATCGCGTACGCGCTCCTTAATGGCCTTGTCGCGCTCCTGCGCGTCGGCGAGTGTGGATTGCTGTGGCATTTTTACTGTTGTCGGCGCATTAACTGAAGTTGTTTTTGATGTTGCTTTTTTTGGAGCGGCCTTCGTTGTGGGCTTGGCTTTCGCGGTGGATTTTTGAGTGGCCGCTGATTTTGGCTTTGCTGGCGCTTTTGTCATGGTGTGGCCCCCTGTGCGGCGCTCCAGAGCGATGCTATTGACTTCACCTGCGCGCTTTGGGTGTTCATAATTTTACGAAGAGAGTTGAGAAACATCTCATCGGTGCACGTTTCGATGAAGGAACAGTATTTGCAGTTTTCGCGGTCTGTGGTTCTCAGAAATTGCTTGTTTTGGACAATTGTCGAGGCCGTTTCGAGCCATTTCTTTCCCTCGGCGATGAGATTGTCTTTATCGGCTCCAACAAACCAACGCTCGGGTTTTCCGTGGTCTTCTGGGTAAACAAAGCCCACGGCATTGAGTTTTTGGATATCGAATCCATACCCACCTTGCGCCACGGGAAGAGCTGCTAAAAGCGTGTAAGCGACGAGTTGGATGTCGTAAAATGGTTGAAGTGGAACGGTCTGACGGTTGCGGCCCGACTTGAAATCAACAACGCTCCATGTGCCGCTGGCATCCACAAGAATTCTGTCGACACGCCCACGAATGTGAATTGATTTATGGGTTTTATATGACACCTCGCCACAGACCGCGATTTCTGTTTGGGGAGACGTTGATAATTGCATGGTTTTGTCGAATTCAACAATCGCAGTCACTGCCGATACAAGGCGCGCACGAAGAGTCTGTTGCTCAGAGCCATGGCGGATGTAGCGCATAAGATCGTTCGCGTATCCTTTTATGACAGCATCAACCAGTGTAGAAATCAGCTTCTTTTGGTCTGAAGTGGAAAGCGCAAAGAATGCTGAGGGAGTTGTGTTTTCGTATATTTTTTGAGCACACTCGTGAATGAGAATGCCAATTTCCGGTGCTTCGAGTTTTGCCTCGTGTGCACACGGTGCATCATCCCACTTTAAGAGCTGCTTGAGCATGTAGCGCAACGGGCATGAGAGAATTTCAGAAAGCACAGTCGGCGAAATTGGCTTTTCTGGAGATTGACCATGCAACATAAGATTTGAGGCTGCTTGTGTCGCCAGCGCACCGTCGGCGACCGAGAGTTTGGCGTCATTTTTGAGGTTGGCGCACATTGATGACGCTTCGCCCATTGTGAAAGCAGGACCCGACTGAATACCCGCCGGCCACTGTTGCGGGAGTGTTATCGTGTTGGATTTTTTTCCTTGTAAGATAGCGTTGGTAACAACGTCTCCGGGGTTTATTGGGTTTTGAAGGCGATCTTGCAGTATGCTGGCAGCGCTTGCCGAAGCCTCGGTATCGAGATGGCTTTCGATGTCTACCGTGATGCTCCGTGCGGCTGAAAAAAGGTCAATGACCAAGCCTGAATGCTCGCGTTCGTGTGCGCCTGCATCTTGGTACGACCATGCAATGGTGGCGCTATCGCGCAGCCTTGACAGCACTGCACCAAGAGAATGTTTTTCACGAAATGTGCGGTTGCGTGACTGCAAAAGCTGGAGAGTTTGGCGAACATGGTCAGGGAGGAGTGGGTCTTCTCTTACTGATGATGGGAACACGCCCTCTTTAACATTCCCAACAAAAATTGAGTCAAAGGCGCACCCGAGCGCGCCAGTAACCGTTCCAAAGTAAACAAATGCGCCGCGAAGTTTGCCGTCCGAAACAGTAAAGTTTTGCACAATGTGTTGCAGTGTTTCAATAGCGTCTGGCCCGCGCACACCGCTTGCCATCGGAGAACGCGCAAGAGCCCGTGCGCGTGCGATAAAAGACTCAAAAATACCCTTTGGTGGGTTTAGTTTGGCAAAGTGTTTTTCAAGAAGATTAGCAATGTGATCGACAATTGTGGGGAGCGGCTCATTTTCAAGTGCAGCAGTGGCAGTATTCACAAGAGTCTCGATCGCATCTTTGAACGTTTGTGCATGATTGTTCTTTGTTGACAGGCGGAACCAATCGCTAATTGTGGCTTGGGTTGGGGTTTCGGGATCGAGAATGTAGCAACTGTTTGCTTGTTCTATCCACCAGCCTCGGCTGTGTTTGGTTTCGGAAGGATCCGCAATAAATGCGAGTAGTGAGCACGTTTTTTCCATAGGAAGAGCGGTCGCAATGCACTCAAGAAGAAGCAAAATGCGTGAGCCTTCGGCAAAATCAGTGGCTGGGCGCCCACACGCCAAAACATATGGGATGTGTGGCGCGACCCTCGAAAATTCGTTTGCGGCTAAGGTAACAAACTCGCGCTTTCCGAGTACAGCAATTTGGGGAACTGCAATTTGCTTTGAGTGAGCTAAGTGGGCTTGATTGGCAATCCATTGGATGCAGCTTGCGAGTTCGCCCTCGATAGCGTTCCACTTTTCAAACTTGAGGCGAGAGCCCAATTTGACGGCTTCGATATTTGGAGATGGCGTATTGATGCACACCTGCGTTGCTCCGCCATGAGATGCGAGAAGAGCGGAAAACGCTTGCTCCCAAGGTTCGAGAAATTCGTGCTGGTGAATCTCGATTGTTCCTAAAAATGCTTTGAGATTGGCGGCGAATTGAGGGGCGGTTTTGGTGGCTTCGTTCTCCAAGGCGATAACAGCTTGCGGTGCGGTGAGGGTTTGGCGGTTGCCGCTGGCCTCCGCAATTTTGAGCATTGTTTGTTCCAAGATGAGAGCAAGAGCGAGAAGAATTGATTTTTCGTAAGGAAATTTTGCGGCTGTAGAACGCAGAGCCGATGCGGTAACCGAGCGCTCGGCGAGCTCTTCAACAGTGTCGGAAAGGTATTGGGATGCTTTTGCGTGTGAGGCAAACGTATTTAAAACGACCGCGACATCGTTGTTGTCTTTGAGGTTGTGCAGAGCAAAGTCAGTGGCCAGTAGATAGTCTTCACGGCATGCGAGCCGGCTTGGCAGTGGCAGGATAGGGAGCAGTGCCTCAACGCATTGGGCAAAGCGCAGGCGTTGAACGGCGAACTCTGAAGTTGGCTCTGTGAAGTGGGTGTTGGTGATAATGGTGTGCATTGGCTTGGGTGTCCGTATTGAAACCGAGTATGCGCCGGTTCGCGGTTGTTTGGTCTTTTGATGATCGTTGGTGAACGCAGGCAGAATACCACGAATAAGCCCTGTGGTGGTTGAGTTTGCCGTGTTCTTGGCGGTTGGCTGGTTACCGACCGGGCTGCGTTTCACGAGCTATTCGGTGTGTGGTAACTTGTAGTGGGCTCGCACGGGTTGTGCGGTTTGGACTGATTGCTTTCGGGAGGTTGGTGTGTTGGCGCATGAGTTTTTGGCAAGGCACGGCGTGCCCGAAGGAATAACACAAGAAAATTGGCTTGAGGAAGGTAAACGCGCTTGGGGAATGAAGGGACTCAAAGAGCTTGATCGAGTCTCACAACAGGTTCAAAGCGGCGAGAAATTGGCGTCGGAAATTTACAAACTTGTAGACACTTTCGAAAAGGCAGCTTTTTTAGTGGGTACTCAGTATGAAATTGAGTGTTCTGCCTTGGAATTGGTGGGCAAATCCACTCGCGAACTCAACATAACTCCTGCGCGCATTGTGGATTTAGGATGCTTTGTTGGACATTCCACGATGTGGTTGGCGGAGGTTTTTCCGGAGGCGAACGTTGTTGGTGTCGATAAATGCCGTCGATTTGTTGAATTGGCGCGCAAGAAATTTCTCAAAAGTGGAAGTATTCAGCATGTGTCTTTTGAATCTGGTGCGTATGGTTCAAAAGAATTGTCTCATTTATGCGATGCAAATCTGTTGGTCTCTGTAATAGGGCTGGAGGGGGAGGCAATTTTCGATGCTGTCTTTTCGATGAACCCAAGCGAAATTGGAGAATCGGAAGGCCATGCCGCTGTGGCTGAATGGGCGCGCGAAAATTTTTCGAAATTTGCACTGCACGCAGCGGGTGACGCACATTTGGTTGTCGTGGCGCGGTTCGATAGTTTCGACAAGCTTTTTGCGGCCATCGTGGGCGCGACAGCCGCGGGGTGGGAGTGGATTTCTGAAAAGTCTTCAGAAGTCGTTGGTAATGGCGAGGCACTGCCCTTGCTAGTTTTTCGAAGAAGTGCGGACACAAGTTTGAAACCGCCGGCGATAGGTGTTGTTTTGGATTGGGCGGTATCCGTTGAAAAGAAGCTAGCTAATGATATGCGAAATGCGAGAGCGCTTCGGCAGTTTTTGCTCGTTCGAACTGGCGCTGAGGAACGGCGGGATCTAACGTGGGAAGATGGTGTGCGGTATGCCGTTTACGAAGGTAGGGCTCAGCAGCGCGTGTTCAGATTTTTCAGGAGTGAAATGGGTAATATGACATTTTCTTGGGAATCGTTATGAACTAGTGTGATAAATTAAGGTTGTTTTTGTGTAATCTCTTCCAATATCTTTGAAAGAATTTTGTTTCTGTCCTTTTGAATCGCAACCAATGCTTCGCGATTATCTGACGCTTTTATGATACTTTTTAAAACAGAATTGCTAAGATCATTTCTCAATTGAGTGTACTTCTCGACTTCCTCAATAAGCATTGGCTCAACTACTTCCCGAAAGAACTCTTTTTCCTGTTCGGATTGGCAACTAACCTTGAAATCAATGAACATTCCGATAGCGGCCTCCCATATTTCCTCGCGAGTAAAGATGTGATCCCTGCTTCGGGAAGACCAGTATTTTAGGAACATCGGCTTTATTTCTTTAAGGACAAACTCCAACTTTTCTGCACGATGGCGACTCCTTTTAAGAGTCTCATATATCCTTTCTGGAGCCGAGCAGAAGAATCGTTCGGGTGACTCTCTCTCACTCAGCATCTTGAAAGAGTCAGCCGCGGCTTGCAGCGCTTTCTGGATTTCGCCAAGGCTCAAGTTCTCACTAAAATTCAGGCCTTCGAGTAAGCCTCGGAGTTTGTGAAATCCGCCATCCACGTGCCAGCCCGTGGACGCATCGAGCGTCGCATTCTTGCTTTCGAGATACTCAAGCAACGTGACTTTTTCCACGAAGATTCGCTTCCGGCCAGTGTCTTTGTTCTCTCGAACGTCAAGATTTTTGGGGTTGGTAATTTTTAGCTGCTTCAGAATTTTATGGAAGTAGGAGGCGCTGTAACCCGTAAGGCGGCTAAAATCCTTTTCTTCAATCCATTCAGGACCTTCTGAAATAAGCGTTGCAAGACGTTCTCTGAGTGGACTATATGGCACTTTGGCCTCCAAATATTTTTGGGAACACAAAAAAAATTGAACTAAACCGTAAAGTTTTCCGAAAATATGCCGTTAAGTAAAATAGAGGAATACAACTGAACTATAAGGGAGGTCGGCGACGATGACAAGAGGGATGGCGGGAAACCGCCAAGGGGATGGCAGAGGTAGGAAACAACAAAGGGGGTCAAAGATGATGAACATAAAGGGAATTGAGAGTGTGGCAGGGATTTTGGGGGCACAAGGTGAGCTGGAACGTCGCAGCCAAGAAAGTTGGTTTGCGTTTGCCTTTGACGGAGAGGGCGCGGATTTCCGCGTTGGCGCCGTGGCTCGGTGCCGTGATGGGGTTTCCGAATACCTTCGCTCGTGCCACAGCGAGTGGCAGCCAATGGCTGGCGTGGAATTCTACAATGACGTCACGCGTGAGCGGTTTGTGTTCCGGGACTTCGAGAGTTTCAGTCGCAGGATGAATGGATTCCATTTCGACAGTCGCGAGTCGTTTGAAGATTTTCTTGTTCCCGGAGGCCCGGATAAGAATTGGTTCGGCGATGAAATTATAGTGACAGAGTAAGTGATTGGCGGAGTACCTTTCGTTTATACCAAAGGAGACTTTTATGAATAACGTTGAGACAAAAACAAATTCAGTGAGTGTTGACGTGAGCCGAAATTACAAGTTGAACATTTATCTTCCAATTCTGATACCTATCGACTGGACCGATGAGGCTGAGGAATTTGAGTTCCTCAGCTCAGGTAACGAACGCAGGCAATTCCGCGCATTCGAAGTTCCGTACGTTATGCGTTGCGTGGATGGAAGGTGGCAATACTGTACCGAACAATCACCTAAATGGCGACCTGCTCAAGGCGTGAGTTTTGTGTGCCCTGATACACAGCGAACGGTGGTGTTCACGAATTTTGATGAGTTCAAAAAAATTACTGATGGCGCTGAGTTTCACTATTGGAACGATCTTGCGATGTTTCTTGATGGTGAAACCGAAGGGTTGGACTGGCTCGAAACCGAGCTGATTTTTGGGCAGTGAAGCGCTCGTGGGCGCGTTGTTCACGCCCTGTCGGTGGAGTGTCGAAGAAAACCTAGCGGGAGGTGAGAAGTGGATAACAATGCAACGCAGGGCTCAGCTCCATGGAGCATTATCGATGACATTCTTTCCGCGGGGCTTCGTTTTGGCTGCACAAAAACCGAGTCGAGGCTTATTGACGTTCAAAAGAAGATGGGTGCTTTTGTCGATATTATTCTTCCAATGCGCCTTAAAGAAATTAAGTTTGCGCGCTGTGTTGTTGATAGGGGTGAAGATAAACTTGTTTTGCGGCCAGCCGGGAATTCCGTTTGGTTGCCCTTGGCTTGCGTGATTAAATGGGAAATTGATTTGCCGAGTGGCGCGGTTTTTTCGTTTGAGACAGCTGACGTGAGCTGCCTTTCGGGAGAAAATCCGCAGGAGTGGAGAGGTCGCTTGCACTGCGAGCTTTTCGGGATTCGGGGCACGATAAAAGCGCGACCCGTTGGTATTCGTCCAAGCTTACCGCTCGAACATTGTAGATTTGAAGACCGGTGCAGCTTTCGCTTCAAGATCGAGTCCAATATTTTTTTGATGCTCGACGGAAGCTCGCCGAATATGCAATCGCTCGCGTGGTTCAATCCAAAGGCGCGGTCTCCAGTTGAGCACAAGCGACTTTCGGAAATTATTTCCCCGAGCGGGAATAACACTGAAGTAGGTCATTACTTATTTATGTGCGGAAGTAGCTATGAAAAGTCTTTGTTGCTCTTCGTTGCGTTTTGGCAATGCGCAGAATCTCTGCGTGACTCCATTAGTCTTCACCCTGTTATTGAGAGCTCATTCCCGGGTCTTCGTCGAGAAGCGCGCAAACTCGCGACGAAGTTCGATTACTTTCCAGATATGTTGGCGATTCAGAGTGCACGAAAGTATCTCGAGAGTGAGTCTTTGGACGCAGAAACAGAAAACGAAATCTTGATTCCGTAGCTCAAAAATAGCGGAGGTGCGTGATGACGGATTCAGCGATGAAAACGGAAGCTCGAAACATCTACCTCAGTGAGCGTTTGCGCGCAGCCGCAGAACAAGCGTCACGATGGCGCTTCGTGGTAAAGGTTTCTCTGTCAGAAAATTCGAGCGCGCCTTTTCGTTTTGAATGTTACACAAGTTGGAAACAAAGCGACGGGAGTTGGACGAACCTCGAAAACGCAGCATCTCTTCTCGCTCGCAGTAAAGCAAATGCCAAAGAAGGCTCTACATATAGTGACAAAGAGCACTGGGATCTGCGTGCGAAAATAATTAGTTTCACGGAATATCTTCGTAAGCATAAATTTCGACCAGAGCCTCAGAATTGGGACTTGGAAGGTTCATTTTGTCTCTCGGAGCGGGGATATTTATCGCTGGTGTCGCGGAGGCGTAAATCTCTCGAAAAGAAAGGCATTCATTTCGAGCAGGCGCCGGAACTTTTGCTTTTGAAAAAAGCGCGCGTGCGGCTCCGCTGTAGGGTGAGGTTTGCGGATTCGAGCGGTGTCTTGGGCGCGAACTCTCTCATGGCAAGTTATCCTGAGCTCGTTGTTGATGGCCAGATAATCACTTTGCAACGAGCAAAGGAGATCTTGAAAAACGTCGGCACGACCGCCCTTCTCGGCCAGTCGCTCGTTAAGTTTAAATGCGAGGAATTGGAGGCTGCTGTTCGGCGGCTTGAGTCTTTGAATCACGGCGACGGCGAATGCAGTTTGCTGACGTTTGGAGGTCTTTTGCAGTGGGCAAGTGGTGGCGGCTGCGATGCAACTATGGCTTTGCCTGCGGTAAATGACGAGAGTGCGGAGGTTGTGCTCGACCCAGGGAATGCGGACTGTCTTCGGGGTCTTCTAAACCCGGAACTTATTTCTCCCCTAGATGTTTCCGGTTTCGTTGGAGAAATTAAACCTTATCAGATGATCGGCGCAGCGTGGCTTTGTCACGTAGTTAATTCGG
Source organism: uncultured Silvanigrella sp. (assembly GCA_903932045.1). GTDB lineage: Bacteria > Bdellovibrionota_B > Oligoflexia > Silvanigrellales > Silvanigrellaceae > CAIZES01. The sequence continues at coordinate 16,371 of CAIZES010000181.1, forward strand.
GATTCGGAGCCTGCCTTGCCGACGATATGGGGCTTGGAAAAACAATTCAGGCTATTGTCGCAATTTTGGTACTCAAGAAGAAAGAAGAATATCGTGAACCGGTGTTGGTGGTCTGCCCCACGTCGATGGTGTCCACGTGGCAGGATGAATTGGCGAGATTCGCCCCCGGTCTTAGGGCTAAATCGATAGAAAATGGGGCGAGCTTTGTTGATGACGGTGTGGATGTTGTGGTTGCCTCGTACGGAATCGTGTCGCGAGATGGAGATTTTTCGAACCGCAATTGGAGTGTTGTCGTTCTCGACGAGGCGCAGAACATTAAAAATCCCGACGCCATTCGAACCGAGACGCTAAAGAAAATTAATTCCCGCGCGCGCATTGCCCTGACGGCTACGCCAGTGGAAAATAAGGCTGGCGACCTTCTCTCGCTAATGCAGTTTTTGAATCCCCCAATTTTTGGAGCCGTGCCGCATAGTCGCGCAGCGGTGGTGCCGCCCGAGAGATTGGCGATGGCCTGCGGTCCATTTTTATTGCGACGCATGAAGACTGACTCCCATGTGGGGTTGAACATTCCGCCCAAGATTAATCTGAGCGTTTCATGCGCTCTCACCGAGCTACAGGCTGATCATTATAGGCATGAAGTGGAGGCGCTAAGAGAAAAGCTTCGCTCAGCGAAGGGATTAGAGCGATTAACAGCCGTATCAACGAGTCTTCGACGAATCCAGCAAATCTGCAATTTTATCCGCACGGATGTTGGCGATAGTCTCACAGAATATTCGAGTGGCAAACTTTTGGAGACGCTGAAAATTGCGAGAGAGGCTCACGCTCGCGACGAAAAGATGATCATCTTTACGGCATTTCGGGAGAGCGCATCCATGGTTCGGCAGTCTTTAGAGATGGAATTTGGGCCTAGTGTGCTGCATTTCGACGGCGGAGTTGCAGGCAATAAGCGGCACGAGCTCATCAAAAAGTTTCAAACGGACCCAGGATATAAGTTTTTTGTTCTCACGGTGCGGGCTGGTGGGCAAGGAATTACGCTTACAAAAGCCGAGCACGTTGTGCACTTTGATCGGTGGTGGAATCCGGCGGTGGAAGCGCAAGCAACAGATCGCGCGCACCGCATTGGGCAGAAAAACCAAGTTCACGTCCATACTCTCATGTGCAAAGGCACAATCGAGGAGAGGGTCGCGGAACTCTTGGAGAGCAAACGCGCTTTGGCGGAGCGCCTCCTCTCTGGAAAAGCGCAAGCGCTCACGTCGATGTCGGATGAGGAGATTGAGGCGATTTTGATGCTTCGGAAGTGAGGGGATCTATCTGTAGTGATTTTGACACCCGTCATTTAAGATTATGCATGGATCTCCGATGACATGAATCAATTCATGGAGGGAGTGGCTATGGCAAGCACAAAGTCAAAGAAGCTCAAGAAGCCTATCGGTAAAAAATCGGCAGCAAAGAAATCAACGGCTAAGACGTCAAGGACAAAATTGAGCGTGGCAACCGCTCCGGCGAAAAAGCGCGCACAGAAGTTTCGGTGGCAAGGGAAATCTCTCCAACAGGCAATCGATATCGTCGGCAAACGCACTGCCGAGAAACATCCGCATGGGTTTCGCTTCTCAGATTCCTCGGGTTGCTCTTTGTTTATTTGGTTTAAAGGTGAGTCCGAAATGCTTGCCTATTTGTCTGATGTTATGAGCGCAGTCTTTGTGGATCCTGATGGCGACAAAGAAGAGTTGACTTTGCTTAAGAAAAAAATCGAAGCGATTATTAAGCGGCATAAGGACAAAGCTTCACCAAAGCTTAAGACTGCAGCAAATAGAGTCTTGAAGAAAGCGACAGGGGCAAGCATCGTGTGGATGGGGACTTTTGACGAGCTTTGCCAAGGGACAACAAAGTTCGCGCGAGAAATGCGCGCTGGATTTCGATGTGACGAGAACGTGACAACTAAAAATGCTCTCATCAAGAAGAGCGAGAGAAGGGCGTTCGCGAAATGTTTGCACGCGATGTGTGGCTGATTTTGCTTTATTGATTGAGAAAATCTCGCAAACGGCTGACATCCGCACGACGACTTGCAATCATCAAACCGGTTTGGATTAGTGTCAATTTTCGGTGCACCTCGAACTTGCAAGCCTTATTCATCAGCACGTGAGAAATTTGCAAAAATAATTCGTCGGATTTTTAGTTGGTTTGTCGTATGTCTAAAACTCCGAATGGATATGTTATTCCGGTTGGGAGTGTGTACTCGGTCAATGGATAGGCGTGATATCTTGTTACGTTTGCGCTGCCGCACGTAGCGATGGGCAGTGGGGGTAAGATGCTTCGAATGGTGAGAGTTCCTGCGTCAGTTTCAGAGCCAGTCATGCGATACCATTTTGAACCCGCTATGAATGCTATGTTTGGAAGTATTGTATGCGATTGATTGGCTAAATTAGAGACCATGTAGGGTGTGCCTGAACAGTCTGCTGTTGTGAAGTAGACTGCGGGAAAGGCTGTGTAGGTTTTCGTACCGGTTGAGTGATCGAGTACTTGCATCGGAAATGTTCCATCGATGTTGGCGGTGCCGTCGCTGAACCTGACGAGAATTCGCATGCCATCCGAGAGTTTGAGCCAGAACGAGGAATCGGCCCACCCTCCTGCGGCATTTACTGTACCCCATGGTGTCCAAACTTCACCAAGTTCTTGGCCTGTGCTGACGGCGAATGCTTTGTATGTCCGTGTAGCACCTGAGGTGCCATCTGAACCATTTGTGCCGTTTGAACCACTGCCCCCGTCTTTGCCGGAAACTCCGTCAGCTCCCTTCTCACCTTGGAACCAATCGACTTTCCCACAACCAGTCATAAGACTATTTACTTGACCAAATCAGAGAAAACTAAAACGCCGCCACCAGGAAAAATGACAAGCCTGCGGACATTGTCCAGGAGGTTTTATGAAAGGATTGGATGGGCGACATAGTAGCTCCAGGCATAGAAGATCGAAACAGCTTCGCAAAAAA
>CAIZES010000182.1 GCA_903932045.1 uncultured Silvanigrella sp.
GCGAAAAACAGCAACAAAAGCAACAAATTGACTATCGCTGCAATACACTCACCAATAAGAGCATGAATGGCTGAAATGTAGGGAACTCCACGAAAGAAAAAGTATCCAATAATTTGAGGCAGGACAACAAAACTAGCAACAGCAAACACCTTGAAATTTCTAAAAGGCAACATCTCGTCTCCGAACCAATCACACGTCAAAGAACATTTCAAACAATAATGTAAACACCCAGCCACTTTCGTTTTTACGATTCTACTTTTATTTTAAATCTTTACAATCATCTTCGATATCGGCCAGAACAAGAGAAATTGACACATCTGAGGCCACTTCGAGAGCACCCTGAAATCCCCACCCCATCATACCTCAGAAGTGTCTTACCAAAAGTTTGATCGGGTCCACAAATCAACCCTATCGATGACCACGCGACTTTTCTCAAGTGACATACCTTTCTGACACCTAGGTATGTCTTCGGAATTTGGCTTGGCCAGGAAGCAGCGCTTTAATCTGTCGTTTTCCCGAAGTTATTTTTTTGCATGAACGCAGAACCAAACACGGTTTCTGCGACCAAGAGATTATGAGAGCGGCACAGGATCGTGATGTTTGTGGAATCGCGTAAAGATCCTCCTTTAGCAAAGGGAATAATGTGATCATATGACAGGGCTCGCGTGCAAAAACATCTTCGGCATGTTGCGGAGTCGACGAAAGAACACCAACCCTCATCACCAAACAACCCCGGAAGCCCTTAGATTTACCTATGGGGTAAGGTCATCTAGACACGATGAGTACGCGCCCAGCGCACGCAAGCGGTGGAAATGTGCTGTGGCTCCGCTGCTGGTGAGCATCGCGCTAGCGAGCGCAGCCTAGGGCGGAGGCAGCACCCTGGCAAACTTTTTTCTGGAGCCTCCTTCACTATATAGATATGTTCTGTATACTACATTGAGGAGGTGAAATTTGTCGGCACAATACAGACAGAACAGCAACATTGTGTATTCTTGTAAGTACCACGTCGTTTGGTGTCCCAAGTACCGCCGATCGGTTCTTGTTCGTGGGGTTGAATGCCGATTGAAGGATATCTTGGCTGAAGTCGCGAGAGATTGTGAAGCTGAGATTATTGAGGTGGAAGTGATGCCAGATCACGCCATTTGCTTGTTGAAGTTGATCCTCAATTTGGAATACACCGGTTTGTGAAACTGATGAAGGGGCGAAGTTCTCGTTTTCTTCGGACAGAATTTCCATGGCTTCGTTCAAGACTACCAACGCTTTGGACGCATTCATACTTTGTATCAACAGTCGGGGGAGCACCGCTTGCGGTCATTAAACAGGACATCGAAAACCAAAAGAACGCCTGATAATGGTTCTTTTGTGTGCGAGATTCCGCTTGCGACCAACTCAGTTGCGAAAGTTCAGCTGGGTTCGGTCCTTGAGGCATCCCGGCAGCTGTAGAATGCTTGCCCTGGAGAAACCCTGAGGCGACTGCGACTCATGCGAGAATCCCGAGCCTATCAAGCAGCAAGAAGGCTTCCGAAAAATGCAAAGGAACGCACTGCTGCGTTTAAGAACGTCAGAGAAAATTTGCCTTCGATGAGTACTCTCTCCATGCTTCGCCACGCTACAATTAAACATGGTTGGATCGGAGAGCATATTGGAATAAACGTTGCTCAGAAGGTAGCAACTCGCGCATTCAAAGCGGTTGAGAAAGTGGCCTTCAGCCTCGCGAAGCGGGTGCGCTTCAAACGATATGGTGGCCTCAATTCCATCGAGGGCAAGAACAATGCAACGGGCCTCATCTGGAAGGGAACTTTTCTGAAGGTGGGTAAGCTTGAGCTTCCTGCTTTGATAGATTCTTCAGATCCCGTTGTGACACATGGATTGTCTTGCCGCGTGAAGTATTGTCGGCTTGTGCAACGCAATATCAGTGGGACGCGGCGCTTCTATGCTCAGCTTTGCTGCGAAGACAAGACACTATCCGCACAGGACAGACATCTTTTGCGATCGATAAAGCCACCAGGGGAAAGGCGCAAACCTCTCATTTCCGAAGGTGGCCCTGTGGGCATCGATATCGGTCCTTCAACCATCGCCATTGTCGGAGAGAAAGACGCAGTCCTTCTTCGCTTCTGCGATGAAATAGAGCCAAAGCGAGAAGAAATTGGCAAGCTCCAGAAGCAGCTCGATAGGCAGCTCGACAGGCAGCGCCGAGCCAACAATCCACAGAACTTTGAAGAAAACGGAACCATCAAAAAAGGTTGCAAAACTTGGAGCCGTTCCGAAAGACAGAAAGAGACTCAAAAATCCTTGGCAGAAATGCAGAGACGGACCGCCGCTCATCGCAAGAACCTTCATGGTTCTCTTCTGAATAGTCTCCCGCTTCATGAGAATTTCTTTCTTGAAAAGCTATCGTACCGAAGCTTCCAAAGGAACTTCGGTCGCTCCGTTGGAATGCGAGCACCCGGAATGTTCGTCGAAGAACTCAAACGCAAGGCAATCAATGCCGGCGGTTCCGTGTCTGAATTTCCAACCGTGACAACGAAACTCTCGCAGACATGCCAGTGTGGAACGGTTCAAAAAAAGAGCCTGTCCGAAAGATGGCAGTTGTGGTTGTGGCGTTGAAGCACAGAGAGACTTGTATTCTGCGTATCTTGCTCGCTTTGTGCGAGCTGGATCGCTCAACGCGGCCGGTGCTGCAGAGCATTGGCAGAGTGGGGAATCCCTCTTGCGGACGGCGTTTGAGCGTATTCAAGTTGCGAATCGTGGGCCTCTGCCTGCGAGCTTCGGCCTAAAAAACCGGAAACAGAGCGTGCTGTATCACAAAACGAGCCATGTTGTTCCCAACAATGTTTTTCTCGAGGAGTCTTTTCCATAAGGCCTTGGTGGCGTCTTATATTGGAGAAACGCCAAGGCTGTCTTCGTTATTCCGTGGAAAAAATTACGATATTTTTAAGCAGCCCAAGCAAGTCTTTGGTAATGGCAAGTTCGTTGCTGCTGTACCAATCCCAATCCTGTTGCACTACGTGCCATGAAGATCGAAATCAGGCAGATTGGGAAGATCGTTGACAAATTCGAGCCGATTTTCCAAAACCTGTTTGGCAACTTCATAGAATTCACGCACCTGAGGCCACGCGGATCGTTCTCTGCGACACACCATATAAAAAGGATTTTTTTGGAAATTAGGGGCTGGCGAATAAACAAATACTGCGTTTGTTGATTGTGCATATGCAGAGGGGAAAACCGCACATCCCTCTCCAGCCATCACAAATTGCCACAATGTTTTCCAATCATCACAACACATTCGTAAATTAATATCACTGCTTTTCCAACCCGCTAAATTCAGAAATGACAAAAAAAGTTTATCCTGTTCCTGATAGGCAAACCAAGGCAGGGTCTTAATTGCGTCCAACGAAATAGAGTGAGAATCTCGTTTTTCCATGTCTAAAATTTTTTTTCCTTTCAGAAATTTTTTTGGAACGGCAACAACAGCATGTGAAAAAAACAATTTCCGAATCACCAAAAGGGGATCTTCTGGCTTTACAACAGAAATAGCGAGATCGACCTCGCCACTCTGAACTCGTTCCAAACTCTCGCGTGACGAACAGTTTTGAATAATCAATTGATGAGAGAAATTTGCAAGATGACCCGACAATCGAGAAAAAATTTCATTCCGTCCAGCAACTCTTAATGGACGTCCTCTATGAGAACTTTCCCCTTGTGTTTTATCATCAATTAATAACTGAAGCGTTTGAATCTGGGGAGCAACTGTAGAAAGCAATGTTTTTCCAAAGTCACTCAAGATGCGCTTGTTTCCTTTCCAGGCAAAAGGAGACGGCCGAAGATGAGCCTCCATACGACGAAGTCGTTCGTTAAAAGCAGGCTGGGACAATCCCAAACGCTCAGCCGCAAGAGATGTATTTTTACATTGCGCAAACGCAAGAAAAAGCGGGATGTCTTCTATTGCAAGAACCGTTTTTGACACAGAACACCTTTTCGAAATGACAAAAGTAGAACAACCTTCACTTCAACCTTCACTTCAACCTTCACTTCAAACTTGACTTCAAACTTTACCACCGCCTTCACAAGAGACAACCTTTCGAGTATGTTCCAGCCTTGATCGATTTCTTCAGCATTGTTTCTTAGGAAATGATGCCCCGCGCACGAGGTTTGCATGGCACCCGCTTCCCGAAGCCCAGAAGGCTCTTTCTTTGCTTCCTTACGTAGGCTCCTATTGGGAAAACCACTCAGTGTTTCAGATTCCGCAATATTTCATCGCCTCGCTCTCATCCCATTTTTAGCGTGGGTCGGATTGGGTGCCGACGGACTTTCGTCATCATCCTACGGCCCACCCGAAGCCTTTCTTACAGTGGGCGACCACCGCTACCTCGCACTGCCTTTAGCAGCCATGACAGCTATTACTGTTTTTATTATTGCAACCGCGTATAGCTACCTTATTGAAGCTTTCCCAGCCGGTGGCGGTGGCTATATTGTTGCCAGCAAACTTCTCGGCCCCACCGCAGGCGTGGTTTCAGGCTCAGCCCTTCTTGTGGACTACGTTCTTACAATTACAGTATCAATTGCTGCGGCGGGTGATGCTATTTTCAGCCTTTTACCTCAACACATGCACATCCTAAAACTGCCAGTTGAGCTTTTTCTCATCATAACGCTCATTTTACTAAACCTTCGAGGCGTCAAAGAATCTGTGATGGCGCTTCTCCCCATTTTCGTTCTCTTTCTAATCACCCATGCATTATTGTTAGGCGGTGCTTTATTCAGTGGCCTTGGCTCTGTTGGTGAGCACGTTGCCTCCATTGGAACCGACTTTCACAAAGACACTTCCAATCTAGGCTACTTGGGTGTTTTTCTCATTTTCGCAAAAGCTTATTCCATGGGCGGCGGAACCTACACGGGGCTGGAAGCAGTCTCTAACGGTCTTCCTATTATGCGCGAGCCCCGCGTTCACACCGGCAGACGTACCATGTTTTATATGGCGGCATCTCTTTCGATTGTGGCTGGCGGACTGTTCCTGGGATATTTTTTCATGGGAACCTCTTTTGCCGAGGGCAAAACACTCAATGCCGTGTTGGCAGAACAAGTTTTCGGAAATTGGCATCTTGGCCCCACAATGGTACTGCTCACCCTTGTATCTGAAGGCGCGCTTCTTATTGTTGGCGCACAAGCAGGTTTCATTGACGGCCCTCGCGTTCTCGCAAATATGGCGCTCGATGGCTGGATGCCGCGGCGTTTTTCGTCACTTTCCGATCGACTCACTGCCCACGATGGCATTCTTCTCATGGGCATTGCATCGCTCGTTGCGCTTCTTCTCACGCACGGCAGCGTAGATAAACTTGTTGTTATGTACAGCATCAACGTGTTCTTAACGTTTTCGCTATCCATGATATCCATGTTTCGCGCAAGCTGGAAAAACAAAAACGTCACAAGATATGTTCGCAACAGAAATCGACTTGTATTCGGCGCAGGCACCGCTCTTTGCGTCACAATTTTGTGCATCACTGTTTACGAAAAAACTGAATCCGGCGGTTGGATGACCATTGCCGTTACATCGGGAGTGGTGTTTTTGGCAATAGCCATAAAGCGCCACTATGCCAACATCGGACGCATGATTGCCGCCATGGATTCTGCCCTGCCAACATCTCTACCCGCTCGTTCCAACGGAAATAATCCGGAATTCAATCCCGAAAAACCAACAGCAATTGTTCTTGTGGGTGGCTATCAAGGCGTCGGAATTAAACTCTGCCGTTCCATACTTTCCACGTTCCCAGACTTCTATAAGAATGTGGTTTTCATTTCCGTGGGAATTATTGACTCAGGCACATTCAAGGGTGCCGAAGAAGTGGAGAACCTCAACAAGAGTATTGCCGGTTCGCTGGAAAAGTACGAACTCCTAGCTCAATCTCGTGGATTTCCTGTACGAACCGCGTACAAAATTGGAACAGATCCTGTCAATGTTCTGGAAGAACTGTGTCTAGAAGTTTCTCAAGGACTCGGCCAATTCTCATTTTTTGCCGGACAAATCGTTTTTGAAGAAGCACAAGAGCGTTGGTTCCACGCCATTTTGCACAACCAAACTGCATTCTCTTTGCAAAAAAGGTTGCTGCAAAAGGGGATGAATCTCATTGTTTTGCCCATAAGAAATGAGCCAGACCCCAAAAACACTCCCGAGCCAACACCTCTTCTTACGGCTTCAACCTAAACTTCTGAGCAACAAAACCAGTACAGGCCAACAATAATTCGTTTTCGATTTATGAATTATTCAAAATCGATTTTACAAAACCTCCGCTACTGGGTATCAAAAACATTCTGACCCATTTCTCATTTGGGAGATTCTACCAATGGAAAAAATTGCGGTTCTCGATTTTGGCGGCCAATACACACACCTTTTGGCTAGACGCATTCGACAGCTCGGTGTTTACAGTGTCATTGTTGATCCTCAAAGCTTTGTGCCATCAAATGAAATTGGCCTTATTTTTTCGGGCGGCCCCCGTTCCGTCACGGAGGCAAACAAACTCAGCATCCCCTTCGAAATTGAAACATTCAAAAAACCAATTTTGGGAATTTGCTACGGGCATCAACTTTTGGCCGCACTTATGGGTGGAATAGTTGAGGCCGGACACACACGCGAATACGGGCTTGCTTCTCTCGAAAAGGCTAATGAGAGCATTCTTTTTGCATCTGTTTCCAAAGAGTTTAATGTGTGGATGAGTCACGGCGACCACGTTTCGCAACTTCCCACAAGTTGCAAAACATCTGCATCATCGCCACATGTGCACGTTGCCGCGTTTGAGGATTCACAAAACGAACGCTATGGAGTGCAATTTCATCCCGAAGTGGTGCACACCCAATTCGGCACTGAAATTCTGAGAAATTTTGTAAAGCGCTGCAACCCCAAATCACAATGGACACCTCGCAATCGCATCCAAGAACTCATCAAGCAAACCCGCGCCCAAATTCAAAATCGCAAAGCCTTGCTTCTGCTTTCTGGTGGTGTGGATTCGTTAGTGGCTTGGGCCATTTGTCACCAAGCACTTCCAAAAGAAAATTTGGTTGCTATTCATGTCGACACAGGCCTCATGCGCAAAAACGAATCGAAAAGTATTATGCGCGTCCTTGCCGATGCAAATTTCACAAACATGCATCTTATTCGTGCCGAAAACAGTTTTTTGGATGCTCTCAAAGGAATATGTGACCCCGAAGAAAAACGGAAAATCATTGGAACAAAGTTTGTTGAAATCGCGAACCAAGCCATTACGGAATTATTTGCAAACGACAACGATGTTATGCTTATTCAAGGAACCATTTATCCCGACACTATTGAAAGTGGGGGAACAAAAAATGCCGCAAAAATTAAAACACACCACAACCGCGTCGATGCTATTCAACAACTCATTAACGAAGGCCGTGTGTGTGAACCTCTTGCGGAACTCTACAAAGATGAAGTCCGCGAAGTGGGCATGGCTCTTGGTCTTCCAGCCGAGCTTGTGATGCGACATCCTTTTCCCGGCCCTGGACTTGGAGTGCGTCTTTTGTGCGCTACGGAGGATGAAGCATGCAATCAACAGTCAATAGAATCAATTTGTGGCCACAACGAGCTGGAAACAATGGCACAGAAATTCGGATTCCATGCCAAAATTCTTCCTATTAAAAGCGTTGGTGTGCAAGGTGATGGACGCACTTATGCTCACCCAGGAATGCTTTGGACCAACGAAAAACCGCAAGAACAGCAAGACAACTGCAGCAACGAAAACAAAAAAGATAAGTGGAAACAAGCAGCCGATTGCGCCAGACAGGCAATTAACGAAATTCCAAACATCAATCGCGTGGTGGTTTCGCTCACAGAAGTAGACAACGATTTGTGCATTGTGGCGTGCGATATGAATCAAAGTCGCCTCAATGTTTTGCGCGAAGTTGACGCCGTAGCTACGCGATATTGCGTTGAAGAACCCAAAATTTGGCAAGCTCCAGTTGTTGGACTCCCGCTACAAAATAAACAAGGCGAATGGGCCTTTGTTATTCGCCCCGTGCGATCCATAGACGGAATGACCGCAGATTTTTTTCCACTTTCCGATGCAGCACTCAACAAAATGGTCCAGGAACTCAAGAGTATTTCCGGAGTTGGCCCCATTTTTTACGACGTCACAAGCAAGCCACCAGCAACAATTGAGTGGGAATAGAACGGAGCGAAATCGAACTCTGAGTTTTCTATTTAAATGGCACTGAATTAGCTGTGCCGCGTGCCGCATGGACTTAGAAGTGATCGCCCCACGTCAAGCCTGTTTTAGATAAGACAGCCGTGGCGAGCACTGTTAGATATTTGACTTTGCAACCCTGAATCCGTGAATGGAAACCCGGAAATCTAGTTAAACCATCGATAATTCCCAAATTTCCAGCGCCGAGTCCCGCACCC
>CAIZES010000183.1 GCA_903932045.1 uncultured Silvanigrella sp.
CTCCTGCGCCTCTTGCGCCTCTTGCAGAGAACGAGCCCACCGTAGCAAGTAGCCTCCTTAAGAGCGAAGCAACACACGTCAGTCCTTTTGCGGATTCCTTTGCCCCGCCAGAACCCGAGCCTCCGGCACAAACCGAGCCTCCGGCACAAACCGAGCCTCAAACACAATTCGAGCCTCCGGCACAACCCGAGCCTCCGGCACAACCCGAGCCTCCGGCACAACCCGAGCCTCAAACACAATTCGAGTCTCAAACGCAATTCGAGGCTCCAACACAATCCATGCTAAATATTACATTTAGTGAAGCCAGAAATCCTGACAAATATGACCTTTTCTCACAATTTCTAAGAGACGCTCACTTAGACTATCGATGGCTTGAACTTGCCGAAGGGTTTACCGACAATTTGCTTGGACTTATCCATTTTGCACATTTTCTTCGCGAAGAGCAGAAGCTTTCTGGACCCATATTGGAGCAAGCAAAGATTGTATTGAAAACTTATCTGACAAAACACAACGCAGAGATTCGCTGCAAAGTGAGATTTTTCGAACTTTTTGAGGCAAAAAAATAGGAATTTACAATGTTTGCCGCACTACGCGCTCTACGCTATCTCATTTTTGGAACAATCGCCTGCGCTCTTGTTGCGCTTTATGCACTTTACTACGCAATAAATACACCAAACCTACAAAAACACCTCACGCACTACCTTAACGAAAAGATTCTTCATAAATTCGAAACCACCGCCTCACTAAAAAGTATTTCAATAAATGTATTTCCCTTGGGACTGGAACTACACGATGTCATTTTTGAACGCTCTAAGCAAACCAAACTCTGTTCGGCAAATCCATGCCAGTCCATGCTATCAGTGGGAACCGTTGATATCGGAATAGCCATTTTGTCGTCATACTACAAAAACGAGATTGTTCTATCGGAAATTCAAGTGGATAATGCTTCTGCTCGCCTCGAATATAGCGACGATGGAACACTTATTTTGCCTGTCAATTTCCCAACTGAAACAAACGATTCCTCTGAAAAATCAAAATCACTGGAAACTTTTCGCACAATACGTGATCTCCTCCCCGAGTATATTGGCGTATCCAACTTCCAACTTCAAATTGGAAACCCCGATGCTTCCCAAAGCACAAAAACACCTCTATCGCTTGCAACAAAAATAAAGTCCGCAACATGGAGGGCGCACGGAGCAAACGACAAAGACCTCATTGACCTCGTCTTAGAAAAAAACATCCTTGCAATTCCGGCTTCGATAAGCAGACAAATAGCAATCAATTTAGAAATTGACGAATTTTCAACGATAGCAACAATAGACAACGCTGGAGAGGTTGAACTCCGCCAATTCAAATTCAAATCACCAGATTTCAAAGGAAATGCAACAGGAATATTCAAACTGACAAACGATATCGCTCGCTTCCCAGGAGTGCTCAATCTCAAAACCACGGCATCGCTCCGTCAAATACTATCATTCGTTGACTTGAACGGTGCCGGAAACGTTTCATTTGATGGTTCCATACACATTGCCGAAAAAACAGCCGCCATGGAAATTACAGGCAAAGCGAATTGGGATCACGAAGCTCGCATTAACTCGTTTGCACTTCACGGCGGCAATGGAACGCTTCACTTTGCAAACAAGCTTCTCTCAGTGACCCAACTTTCAATCAGTCCCAAAAGTGGAGGAAAATTGAGTGGTGAAGGGACAGTGGATTTTTCCGGCAATCCCGTCCAAGCAAAAATCATGGGCAAGGTCGAAAATATCTCGTTTGCAACACTTATGGCTGGGTTAGATGTTCCAACGGATGCTGCAGAATTCTCAATGTCTTCAGAAAACCTTGGAGTCGATTTCGATATTGGCAACGGCGGAGAGACTTTCGGTATCACGGTATCGGGAC
>CAIZES010000184.1 GCA_903932045.1 uncultured Silvanigrella sp.
AGATCTTTCCACTGTGTATCGAAAAAGAATTGTAGAGTCATTTCAATTTCAATTTCATTTGCATGTTTTTTTCGAGCTGCCGCAAGTGCTTTGGGATCGCGATCGCGAAACTCTTTTTTCCATAGCCACCAAGATTTTTTGTCTTGTTGTTCGCGCAAGACGTAAAAAAGCGCGGCGTCAGGGAGCCAGTGATTTTGCTCTTTTTTGTAATTCTCAAAAGCGCGCTGCAATGGATGTTTAATATTGTTGAAAAGCGCTTGAGCTGCCTTCCGAAGAAGAGGTGTTTTGAATGCATTCACTTTTTCGAATTCGACTCTTGCAAGATCAAATAGGGGCGGATTTTCAATGTCTTTTTCGGAAAGAAGATTCCACTCCGCAAGGGTTTCCAGATCAATAAAAAGTGGGTTGCCCCCGAAAGCAGCCCAACTGCAATATGGAGAGTTGCCGTCGCCGGCTGGAACCAAAGGAAGAACTTGCCATTGCGAAATTCCTGCTTGTGCAATCCAGTCGACAAATGTTCTGGCCGAAGATCCCATTTCACCAATGCCAAACCTTGATGGCAGAGATGAAACATGCAATAGAACTCCGCTTGAGCGTATTGAAGCTTTGGGAAGTGCGTGGGCTTGGAAATCGGCTTTTGTGTTGGCCTTTATGTTGGCCTTCGTGGATTTTTTTGGCATGAATCTTCCTTATCTTTAAGAAATAGAACGATGAATGATTATGAATTATGATTTATGAAAATATTTTGTTTTTTGAGACCAACGGCCATTTCGCAGGCTTTCTAGATAATGTGGATTGAGTTGGCTCGAGTAAAATTGCCTGTGCCGTTTGTGTTGCTTGTATTGGCGGCTGTATTCGATTCTTTTGTTGTGCGTGCTGCAATGTGTTTGATGTTTTGCGCTCAATTTTGCGCTCAATTTTGCGCTCCAGTGAGTGTTCCAACTTGCTTAGGGAATCAAGCTTTTGTTCAATTCGCTGTAGAACGTGTCGAAATCCGGAAAGTTCGGTAATAATGGTGTTGATGCTGTGATTGAGATCTTGTTTTTCGCGCAGCGAAATTGCCGAGGGCTTTGTTGTGTGCTTTGTATTTTTGTTCAAGCTTGCATTTTTTGTGTTTAACGATGAAACATGAGAAAGGCTTTGAGAACCCTTTTGCGAGGTGTTTTTTGAGAGATTGGTGAGAACGTCTAGGATAGGTTGAAAAATATCCTGATGGGGTGTGATTTCTTCTTCCGAAGTTGGATTTTCGCCCCAGCGTTCCATAAGCATTTGTGATTTGAATTGTGGGGAATTTGGGAACTGTTTTTCCAAGTATTCCATAAGTTCAGAGCGGCGATAAAACATTCGATTCCGAATTCCAACTTTTCGGCGTTGAAAGGAAAGGGAGCCGCGGGACGTGATTTGCGAAAGGCGTGTTGTTCCCACTCCCAAAAGCAGGGCAGCGGTTTCGACGTCAATTTCGTAGGGGTCTGTTTGCGCTCCCACAATGTGTTCTGGGTGCTCTGTGTTTTCCATGGTTGTTCTCCATTGTTCTTGGAGCTGTTACTTTATGGTTTTACTCAGTTTAGTCAACTTGAGTGAGATGCTGTTTGCAAGTTTGAGGGCATCAACTCCCGCACATGAGTGTTCGTGTTCTAACAACAGCGCGAATTGTGAGTGCAGCCAGACCGCACATTTTGCCGATTCCAAAGCATTGAGCCCTTGTGCTGCGAGTGAAACAATCATGCCGGCTAGAACATCGCCTGTGCCAGCTCGCGCAAGTGCAGCGGTCGATTGAGTGTTGATGAACACTTCGTTATTTGGAGTTGCAATGACGGTTCGAGATCCTTTGAGCACCACAATGGCTCCCGTCTTTTTCGCTGCAGCCAAGGCGGCATCAGTAGCTAAAGGTATGTTTGCTAATTCGGGAAAGAGACGTTTGAATTCTGGTGTGTGGGGCGTTATAACCACCTGCGCTGAAGTTTTGGGAAATGTTCCACTGCGCGAAATCATGTTAAGAGCATCGGCATCCAAGACAAGTGTTTGGGTGTTTGCCGCAAGGCAATCTTGAAGTTTTTCGAATTGGTTATCCAGACCACATCCACACAGAATAGCATCAAATTTCCTATGTGTATTGTTGGTTTCTTGGGAGGTGCTTGTTTTTTGCATTTCAGAAAGAAACACAATATCGGGTGCCAAGGGTAAAAGTGCATTTTGAGTTTCAGGACAAGAGTCAACCGCAGTGTAGCCTGCGCCTAAATTTTTACAGGCGAGTGCCGCGAGCACTGCAGCTCCTGGATATTTTTTAGAACCTGCCACAATAAGCGCGCGTCCGGTAGAATACTTATTTGCATTTGGGCTTTTTAATTTCAGGAGTTCTTCAAGCGTGTCTTCGCACTCGAGCTTTTGAATGCGAGGTTGGTTTGTAAACTCACTACTGAGCACGCGTTCAACCTGATTGTTGCAAAGTCCAATATTGACATCTATGACCTCGCCACAAAATGCGAGGGCTTCGTTTTGAAACATTCCCAAACGAGCTGGACTGAGCATGAGGGTTTGAGTTGCTTTTACTGTAGATCCTTGAGGCGCGCCGGTGTCACTGCAAAGTCCTGAAGGGACATCGATGGAAACAATGGGAGCTGTTTTTGCATTGAGCCAATCAATGGCAAGTGCTATTTTTTCTTTGGTGGCTTGAGTCACACCGAAGCCGAGCAAACCGTCGATAAAGAGGTCGCAGCTGTTAAAGTGGGGATTGTTCAGTTGCGTAACAATTTGCCCGCCAAGGGACTGAAACCAGTTGAGGTGTGATTGATTGAGTTCTTTGCGTACGGGAAAATCGCTCCAAACAATCACTTCTCGTCCGCTCAGCAAAAGCTCTCGAGCAACAACAAGCGCATCGCCTCCGTTATGACCCGGCCCAACCAATACCGCAACGCGACCAAATTGTTGTGCCGGAAAGTTTTTTGTAATGTGCGCGGCTAACAAAATTCCCGCCTTTTCCATTAATGCTGCAACGGGCATTCCTTTTGCAAATGCATCCAGTTCCACGGCGCGAATCTGAGCAGTGTTCAAAATGTTCATTTTGACTCCTTAGCTTTCACGTTTTTCAGCTTAAAAAGATGCGGACGCCATTTTTTGCATCAGTGTTGTATTCGTCTTGCAAATAGTAAACTCGTTCCAAAACCAGTGCATGCGCGGGTGCGCATTGCCCAACAAGTTCACGATTTCCATGTATAAAAGCTTCGTCAATAGCCGATTCGGATAGTTTATTTGTAGCCGCATCAAGAATGGTTCCCGAAATATTTCGTATCATATTTTTCAAAAAACCTTCGCCCCAGAAATCGAGTACCATAAGCTCGGGCATGCGTGGGTGAACCCAAAAATCCACTTTGTGAATGGTGCGCTCGGTGCTAACCGCCGTGCAATCTTGAGCTCGAAAAGCCGAAAAATTATGTTTCCCTTCAAATTTTCTTGCAAGTGATGCCATATTTTGTGGGCCAATATTGCTGCGTAATTGCCAGCAGTGTGGGCCAAAAAGAGCGTGTTGTCCTCGTCCGTACCAAACCAAATAGCGGTAGTGTTTTCCAATGCTATCGAAGCGAGCGTGAAAGTGGGGTTCCATGTCGGTACAGGAGTATATGGAAATTGGGTATTTTAGTGTTGTTTGCAGAATCCCATTCAGGCTGCGCAAAATACGATCACATGAATGGTGTGTCTGCGAATACAAATTGAGTACAAAATGATTGGCGCTCACCTTTGCATCAAGGCGTGAGCACCCAAACAGAAGCACTTGCTCCTTTGTGAGCTGCGTCCATGCCTGCGTGACTGTTTCTTGTACTGAGCGTCCATGTGGCTGGTATTGATATCCGCAAAAGGCGTGCCCATCATAAGACAGTTCAAGTCGGATATTTCTGAATCCCGCGGGAGGAATTGGACGCGAGCCCCGTTTGGTTTCGATGCGTTCATATTTGTACGCTAGCGACGAAAACGGCGAGATTCTTTCTTTAAAATCCATGGCAGCTCCTTTTGGATGGCCCATTTTGGAAGTCGAGTTGTTGTTTGTCAAGTGCCTAAGGAGTGCAAGAACTTGCGGGTACTCTTTATTAAGGTACAATCTCTGACGCATTATCGCACGGAGGAATTTCTGATGCACAATATTTTTTTGAAGTCCTATTCAAACATTTTCGCAAGAGCGACGCTTTGTTCTGTGGTGTTGGGTTTTTCGCTTTGTCCGTCGGTTTTAGCTTCTCCCAATGCGCTTGCGGCCCCTGCTGGTGGAAGTTTTCTTCTTGAAGATGAGAAAAATACCATTGAGGTTTTTCGGAACGTTTCTCCTTCAGTGGTGTTTATTACAACAACGGCGCGTGAAACCGATCTTTTTAATTTTAATGTTATGGAAGTTCCCCGTGGTTCTGGCTCTGGATTTGTATGGGATACTAAGGGTCATATCGTAACAAATTTCCATGTGGCGCAAGGCGCAAGTCGATTGTTGGTCACATTGCCCGGCGATTCTGGACGGGGCGAAAGCACGTTTTCTGCCAAGCTTGTTGGAGCCGATCCTGCTCACGACATTGCTGTTTTGCGTATCGAAGTTCCGTTCGCTCGGTTAAAGCCTGTTGTGCCGGGTGCCTCCGATTCTCTTTCGGTGGGACAAAAAGTTCTTGCCATCGGAAACCCGTTTGGATTGGATCAAACTTTAACGCGGGGCATTGTGAGTGCCTTGGGGCGCGAAATTGATTCGGAGAGTGGTCGCAAAATTCGCGACATGATTCAAACTGATGCTTCAATCAATCCTGGAAATTCGGGCGGTCCGTTGCTGGACTCTTCTGGGAAACTGATAGGTATGAACACAGCTATTTTTAGTCCATCCGGAGCCTCTGCGGGAATTGGTTTTGCTGTTCCGGTCAATATGATTAAGCGAGTGGTTCCGCAAATTATTGCAAATGGCAAAGTTCCGCGCGTGGGAATTGGAATCAGTTCTATTTCTGATGCCGTTGCTAAGGCGAACGGAATTCAGGGCGTTATTGTTGCAACAGTTGGTAATGTGTCGGCAAGTTCGGGTCTGCGCGGACTCGGGCGTGGGCGTCATGGGCAAATTCTTTTGGGTGATGTGATTGTTGGAATTGAGGGTATTCGAGTGCGCAATCAAGATGATTTATTGTCGGAGTTAGACAAACACAAAGCTGGCGACACGGTGAAAGTAAAAGTATTGAACGACAAAAAAGAACGCACGGTGACACTCTCGCTAGTGGAGATGGAATGATGCATGCGAAGGCGTCGGATACAACCCCTGAGCTTTTGGCAAAACGAGTTGCGGCAGCCAAAGGGCAAAAACCTGCAGATTTAGTTATCAAAAATGTCCAAACCTTGGATGTTTTTGGAGGCGATTTTTCTGTTGGCGATATTGCCGTTCTTGGGAATACAATTGTTGGTGTATCGGAAACCTATTCTGGTGCCCAAGAAATTGATGGAAGTGAATTATTTGCTGTTCCCGGATTTATCGACTCCCATGTTCATATCGAATCCAGTCTCATGACGCCTTCTCGGTTTCAGGAGTCGGTTTTGCCTCGTGGCACAACAACGGCTTTTTGGGATCCCCATGAAGTGGCCAATGTTCATGGACATGTTGGTGTGCGTTGGGCTCTTCATTCTTGTGCCAATCTTTTAATGGATGTGTTAGTTCTTATTCCAAGCTGTGTTCCTGCCACAAATATGGAAACAAGTGGAGCTTCACTTTCCGCGCTCGATTTGGCAGAGTATCGCGGTCAAAAAGGCGTGCTCGGCCTTGCTGAGTTTCTGAATGTTCCAGGTGTGCTATTTGGAGACTCTGAAGTTTCGCAAAAGCTAACAGACTATGCAGGAACAATTCGTGATGGCCATAGCCCAATGCTGCGGGGCCGAGATTTGAATGCTTATTTGTGTGCAGGAATTCATGGGTGTCATGAGTGCACGAGTGCCGACGAAGCTCGCGAAAAAATGAGAAAAGGAATGCACGTTCTCATTCGTGAGGGTTCGTGTGCAAAGGATGCGCACACATTGTTGCCACTTGTAACGCCTTATTCTTCGTCGGTGTTGGCTTTGTGTAGTGATGATCGCAATCCTTTGGATGTGGCGCAAGAAGGGCACATCGATCACATTATCAACATTGCGCTTAAGCAAGGTGTGCATGCTGAAGATATTTTTCGCACGGCAAGCTTTGGTGCGGCCCGTTCCTACGGCTTGTTCGATAGGGGTGTTTTGGCGCCAGGGTTTTTGGCCGATATTTGCTTGGTAAAACAACGTTACAAAGGTTCTTGGGCGGAAGGATTTGAGGTTGTTCATGTTATCAAAAAAGGCCGAATGGTGAATGTTGCCGATCTTGCGCAGTATGCTAACGGCGTTGGAATAAAAGATCGACCTCAAACCAACAAATGCAATATCAATATGCCTGCTTTGACACCCGAAAAATTTTGCGTATCAGTGGGCTCACGTGCAGCATTGTTTGGAAAAAAAGTTCCGTGTCGCGTGATTGGAGTTCTTCCTAAAAAAATCATCACCGACGCCTTGCTGTTGGAAATGGAAGTGGGAGTGGACGGTGTTATCGTTTCCGATATTTCTCGGGATATTTTGAAAATTGCCGTTGTGGAACGGCATCATAAAACTGGGAATGTTGGGCTCGGTTTTGTGCAGGGTTTTACTTTGAAAAAAGGCGCCATTGCCGCATCTATTGGGCACGATTCTCACAATATCACGGTGGTTGGATGTAGCGATGCTTGTGTTATGGCTGCGGTTGATGCGGTAAAACGTTGCGACGGTGGCATTGTTGTTGTTGATGCTGCTGGCAAAGTTCTTGCGCAGCTTGAGCTTCCAATTGCGGGTCTCATGACCGATTCCCCTCCAATTGTGGTTGCAGAGGCTCTTCGCGCATTGAAAGATGCTGCGCGGAAAATAGGTTGTGTGTTGGAAGAGCCCTTTTTGCAACTTTCATTTTTGGCGCTTCCTGTGATTCCAAATTTAAAGATCACCGATAAAGGCTTGGTCGATGTGGTAAAGTTTGGGTTTGCTGATTTGATAGTGGACGAGGGATTGTGATGCCGTCTTCAAGTTTGTCATCAACTGTTCTGCGTCTGAGCGGAATTGCATTTTTCGGAGCCATTGGAATTTTCACGCGTTACTTTTTTTCTGTGGCGTTTGAAAAATTTTGGAACCTAGGCGGTTTTTATGCAACTTTTTCCGTGAATATTTTGGGGTCCTTTGGGATTGGTATTTTGTATGTTCTTGCTGCAGAGCATCGTTTGATTTCGGAAGATTTTCGCACCATGATTGCGGTCGGATTTTTTGGCGGTTTCACTACTTTTTCGTCGTATACTTTGGATGCCATTCGTTTGTTGCAAACTGGTGATTGGCAAACGGCACTTGCCTATTTTGTGAGTAGCCCGATATTGGGAGTGTTTGCTGCTTACGTGGGAATGCTTCTTGCTCGGCTTTTGCCCTTTGTAGGAGTTTCTATGTAATGGAATACATTGCGAGGTTAAAAGAATTTCAACCTAATGTTCGTAAGTTTGTAGTGGGCCAACTTCTGGTTGGTCTTGGAATGACATTTTGGGGACTCTTTTTTAATCTCTACTTAGCTTCACTGGGAATGGATAAGTCTCAAATTGGTTCGGTGCTCGCACTGAGCAACATTGCAACGGCATTGTTTGCTATCCCTGCTGGTGTTTTGAGTGTTCGCGGGTCTTTGAGGCACTTGCTTGTGGTAGCGCAGTTGATTTCCACAATCTCATATGTTGCTGCTGTTATGGTGGGAAATTCATATTGGCTTTTCGTTTTTGTGTTTTTAGCGGCAGGATTTGCTACTGTTTCAAGGGTTGTCTCGGGGCCTTTTATTATGGCAAACTCAACCGCACGAGAGCGGGGATATATTTTTAGCACAACCTTCCTCACGGGCTATGTTGGAGGAATTGTTGGTTTTGTCTTTGCGGGCATTCTTCGGAGTCATCTGACAACTGTGGTTGCTTCGCCTGAACAAGGTTATCGTTTTGCTATTATGGGCGGCATGATGCTGTCTTTGGCTGGTGTCGTTCCTTTTTTCTTTATTCGAAATTCATCCCCAAAAAACGGAGAACATGTTCTGCCGGAGCAAACCGGTGTGCATTCTTTTACGTATCGCACCTTTTTAAAACTGGATTGGACTTTTTTGGCAAGAGCGCTTGTTCCTGTTGTGTTCATTAGCGCCGGAGCGGGTGTTATTGTTCAGTTTATGAATTTGTATTTTAAAGAAGTGTTTTCTTTGTCTGACGATGTCATTGGATATCTTATGGCCGCGCAGGCTGTAACCACTTCTTTGGGTGTTTTGGTTTCGCCAATGTTGGCTGAGCGTTTGGGTAGAGTTCCCACCGTGGTGTTCACTCAATTGGCATCTATTCCTTTTATGGTATGGATGGGCCTCACGCGGAGCGTTCTTGTGGCTCAATTTTGTTTTATTGTTCGGGCAGCTCTTATGAATATGGCGGGCCCTGTTTCCAACACAATGATGATGGAGTTGGCTAAACGCGAAGAGCAGGGCGTGCTGAATGCTTTAATGGTTTGTCTGCAATCGGGCGCATGGGCTTTCTCTGCATGGCTTTACGGACATGTTTTGCGCGGCAATTATCCCAAGTCGTTTTTAATTGCAGCTGTGCTTTATGCGTTTGCTTCAGTTTCCTATTTCGGTTTTTTTAATAAGTTGGAACGTCGTAAAGCTCTTCGCGAACCTGGGCAGTCTTTGGGAATATGAATGAGTTTTTTTCGTTTGTTTGCAAGAAAAGGTGCTGTATGTTGGACAGAAAAAGTGTTTTGAAGCGTGAGCGTCCGGATAGTTCCGAAAAGGTTGATGTGGGTGAGTGTGGCGCTGGAAAAATTCGAACTCTCTCGAGTGTGATGAGCCGAAACCTTCGTATGGTTGGCGAGCATGCTTCCGTTGGAGACGCGTTAAAGTTGATGCGTGAAAATTCAATAAGGCATGTTTTAGTGGTTGAGGAAGGAACAAACTGTTTGAAAGGGGTTTTGAGCGATAGGGATGTGCGCGCTATTTTAAGTCCTTTCGTTGGCACATCGCAAGCTGAGGATCGCGATAATGCCACGCTTGGAATTCAGGTGAACGGTATCATGAAGCGCCCTGCTCTGGTGGCAAAACCCGACGATTCTTTGCGCAAGGCTGCGGAACTTATGCTTCAAAAGCGCGTGGGATGCATCCCGGTGGTTGATGACAACAATCGGCCCGTTGGAATAGTGACAACCAAGGACTTGCTTCGTGAGCTTCTGAATTTTTTGCCTTGACGTTCGGCAATTTTAGAGTTCTTGCTTGCCTTTCTGTATGTTGAACTATAAACACTCGTTCTTGTCCCATCAACTCATCTAGGAGGCTTCAAGAATGAGGTTTTCGAATACTGTATCGTTGGTTTCTGGCTTGGTTTGCGTTGCTTTTCTAAGTGCCTGTGGTGTTTGTACTCAGCAGTCTGTTGAAAATGCAGAGTTTTCTTCTATTTCTTCCGCAATACCTGTCCATTCTCCAGCGGCACTGACTGGTGCTCAGGCTTTAACCGGTGCCCAAAGCCTTGGTGGTCCTGTTGTTCTTGATGGGAGAATTGCGTTCGACAACATGTTTAATGCAAAAATGGGTGCCGATGGAACAACAACCACGGGTGTGGCTCGCGGCGATTTTAAACTCACAATACCCATGAGCGATCATGTGCGTGCTGTTTTGCGCATGAAGCTTGGAGAAAATGTTCGGACAGGAAAAGTGACGCCTGCAAATTTCGACGGATGGTTGAAAGAAGCCTATGTGGAAATTCGTGATGTTGGCGGGCAACCTGTGGCCTTTATTGTGGGTAAGTATCCCATTGCGTTTGGAGCGAAGGTTCCGTACATGCCCATTCCTGAAAATGATCCCGCATGGAAGCTTCAGCATGTGGAAGAAGTCATGGGTGTCACCATTGCTCTTGGAAAAACGGGTTTCTTTGATTTGATTGAGGTCTCAGGCTACGAAAATCAACCCGGGGACCTCACTATCGGTTCGTTTGATGGTGCTTCAGTGCGTCTTACGAAGCAATTGAGTAAGGAAATTGTGATGCGTGCGTCAGCGCTTCATGCCGGAAACGGGTCAGCTGCAAGCGAAGATCGCGGTGGTGTTGGATTTTTGTACACCAGCGGCGAGTGGTCTGTTTGGGTTGATGGCGCATACTTGAACGGTGCCAAGGCCTATCCTAACGCTCATTGGTACTCTGTTGCTGGAGCAAAGTACGGAAATGCGCAGCAGGCCGTAACAGTGCAAGCAACCGTAATTGAAAATGCGCTTTGGGAAGTGGGTCTCGCAGGAGAGTTTCAAGTTGCAAAAAACACGTATATGATTCCCGAAATTCGTTACCGCGATCGAAATGGTAAAGACGAAATTGTGGGTACTTTGCGTTTGGAATATCGTTTCAGTATCAAATAAGTTTTAAGATTGTCATGCATGCTCGGAATATTCTGAACATTCTGTTGAATGCTCTGAAGATTTAGTTCATTTCAAAACGCATTAACTTCGACCTACTTCCAAAGTCGTTTGTACACAACTCGCTTTATAAGTTCGGCTGCAACAATATAAGCCAGCACAATAAACAACAAACTAAGTACGAAATGAATAGGAAGGGGTTCGAACCCTAGGGTGGTAGCAAGAGGCGAGTAGGGTAGCGTGAGAGTGATAACTGCGCACAAAGCTGTTGCTGAAAGAAGATATTTGCTGGTTTTGCTACGAAAAAAGGGATGTCGTGTGCGAATAACCAAAACAATACATGCTGCGGATATGACTGATTCAATAAACCACCCGGTTCTGAATTGGGCTTGAGTTGCATTTAGGAATTTCAAGAGTATTGCAAACGTAATAAAATCAAATAAAGAACTCAGGAGTCCAAATGCTATCATGAAGTTTCGAATAAAGCCTATGTTCCACCGGTGTGGTTTGTGAACCTGTTCTGTGTCTACCAAGTCGGTTGCGATAGTTATTTCCGGAAGGTCGGTTAGCAAATTTGTGAGTAATATTTGTTTTGGAAGAAGTGGCAAAAATGGAATGAATATTGAGATTCCTGCCATGCTAAACATATTACCAAAATTGGCGCTTGCAGCCATGAAAACATATTTTAAAGTGTTTGCAAAAGTTTTTCGGCCGGCGATGATTCCGTCTTGCAGCACGCTCAAGTCTTTTTTCATAAGAACGATGTCTGCGGCTTCTTTTGCAACATCCACTGCGGTATCCACAGATATTCCCACATCTGCTGCATAAAGAGCAGACGCATCATTAATACCATCTCCTATATATCCAACTACGTTTCCTGCCTTTTTGAGAGCCAATATAATGCGCTCTTTTTGGTTTGGTTCCACTTCGGCAAAGACACTCACTTTGTTGACCTGATTCATAAGTGCGGCGTCGCTGAGTTTTCGGATGTCCGACCCCGTCAAAAGTTTATGTTGAGGAAATCCAATTTGCTTCGCCACGCTTTGGGCAACGGCATGATTGTCACCCGTGATTATTTTGAACGCCACCCCCATGTTTGCTAGGGTTGCAATTGTTTCTTTAATTCCCTTTTTGGGAGGATCATATAGCGCAAGAAATCCAAGGAAAGTGAGATTTTCTTCGTCATTGTGTGTGAGGGTGTTTGTTGACAACGTGCGGTAGGCAATTCCTAAAATGCGAAAGCCGCTGTTGCCGAGTTCCTCTGCTTTGTTTTGGATATTTTCTCGTATGGAGTTGAAATTTTCTATTGTCCCATTTTCATTTTCGACAGAAATGCACACATCTAAAATGTTTGTTAACGCACCTTTTGAAATGAGTATGTTTTGATTGTCTTTCTCAAAAAGAATGCTAAGTCGTTTGCGGACAAAATCGTACGGAATTTCCCCTCTTTTTTTGTATGCGTCAATATCAAATATTTTGTGGTTGCGAATGGCTTCGTCAATAGGGTTCACGTACCCGGTTTCTGCAGACGCATTAAGATATGCGTAAAAGAGAACTTTTTCACTTTCGCTGCCGTTAATACTCAGTGCCATTTGAATGTGAACTTGTCCGTCGGTTAATGTTCCTGTTTTGTCGGAACACAAAACATTCATGCATCCAAAATTTTCAATTGCCGGTAAACGTTTGACAATGACGAACATATTTGCCATTTGCTTTGCGCCGTGCGCAAGATTGATGCTGATGATGGCTGGAAGCAATTGGGGTGTGAGTCCAACGGCAAGTGCAAGTGCAAATAGAAATGAATCCAACACTGGCCGATGAAGGTAAACGTTGCATGCAAAAATAGACATGCCAAGAAGCAGTGTGATTTCGAGCAGAAGATAGCCGAATTTTCGAATTCCCAATTCAAATTCTGTTTCTGGAGGTCTGAATTTTAGCTTATCGGAAATTTTTCCAAACTCGGTTGCCGTTCCTGTGGAACACACCAATGCGCGAGCACTTCCGCTCACAACGTGTGTTCCCATAAATAAAAAGTTACTGCGTTGTGAAAGACTGGTGTCCGATGGCAAAATGCCCGCATTCTTGCTTGCTGGGAATGTTTCGCCTGTGAGGGTTGCCTCGTCCAGAAACAGGGTTTGAGACTCAATAAGCAAACAGTCGCCTGGAATATTGTCACCGGCGGAAACTTGGATAACATCACCAGGAACCACTTGGTGAACCGCAATTTCACCCACTTTTCCGTCGCGAAAAACCATTGCCTTAATTTCGACTTTTGCAAGGAGTTGTTGGATGGCATCTGCCGCACCGCGTTCTTGCCAAAAACCGAGCAACCCACTTACGGCGATAATAACGAGAATAATGGAGGCATCCACTGTGTCTCGTAAAAAAAAGGAGAGAACTGCGGCTGCAATAAGGATAAGAATAATGGGACTGCTAAATTGATTGAACAGCAGTACCATTGTGGGTGAACCATTTTTTTGTTTCAGGCTGTTTTTTGCAAATTTTGCGTTTCGGCTTTGCGCATCGGAAGAAGTGATGCCGTTGAGTGTGCTATTGAGTTGTTGTAGTGCATGTTCTACGGGAAGGCTCCAAAATGCATTTAGTGTATTCTGTGTCTCTTCTGTTTTTTTTGTCTTATTTTCGTTGGATACATTTAATGTCAATTTGAATCGTCCCTTCGTCTATTTGTTAGAATTTACAGCCGCGACAAGTTTGAGTGTTGTGCGAATTCTAAATCGAAACAACTGTAAGGGCGATTTTTGTCCAATTTGCGGCGGGAGTGATGTGCTCTAGACCAAGGTGGTAACACCTAGTAGCACGCTGCCTCAGAGCCGCCGCTAGAGCCGCCAATGATGCGAGTCACTGTTATTACGGTTGTGAGGCCATCTTGCTTTGTGGTGCTGAAAATGTTCTTGGGCATCTCCACTTCCACCCATGGATTTGCAGGGCCTCCAACGAGACGGAATAAAACAGATTCGTCGTCCACACCGGCAGCGGTTGATGAAACGTAGCCATTGCTTCCACGCTGTATGAATCTATTTTTGGAATGATGGAGATGGTTTCTTTTCGTTGAAAACAGTATAAATATGGCTACTTTTTTGTGACATAAGCGTGCGGGGGAAGGCTGCGGGATTTTTGCGAGCCTCAACTTGATTTTTCATTACGAACACAAGATAAGCCATGGTGTTGACGCCGGCCTTTGAGCAAGTTGTGATGATGGTTCTGAGAATATCGTATGTAAGAGGCCGCCTTCCCCATATCAGAATTGGGAGTAAACATCTCTTTCATTGCTTCGCAGTGAGTTTTGATCTCTTACCAAAGAGGGGCTTGTTCCGTTTTTTTCGCCTTGAGCACGTGGCGAAAATTCCCAATTTCGCGAGCATTGCTGTCAGAATTGAAAATCTTATCGAACAAAAGAAGCATTGTGTAGCAGTAATATCCAACCTCCAGGGGCATCGCATCTAAAAAAACTTGACAGACAATCGGCCACTTCGACATCCACGCGCACGCGACACGCCAAGGTCCACGACTTTCGAATTTCGTTTACGTAAGCGTCAACGCCTGTCGTGGTGGTCGGGGTGTCGCACGCTGGAGGAAGCAACAAAACCGGCACCGGAACTGCAAATGCTCCTTTCCGAACCGGGTGTGGAGGCCATTTAATGTCCTGACCATCAGGCTAAATATGCTCCTCACTGAACTTTATGGTAGCACCCCTAAGCCGCGAGCGAATAGCCATTTGCGTCAATTTTTTGCCAGAA
>CAIZES010000185.1 GCA_903932045.1 uncultured Silvanigrella sp.
AGAGAAAAATACAAGCAAAGATGCGAACGAAGAGTTTGAGTTTCGCTGCGATTTTTGGATTTTCTTGTTTTATATGGTCACAAAATGCTTTGGCCATAGGAACAGTCACTGCCGAGAAAAATTGCAACCTTCGCATCGACGGTGAAGAATTTAAAATTGGGGAACGTGTTCTTATTTATAGAGAACAAGATGGCAAAAGAAAACGCTTGGCTATTGTGGAAATTGCAAAGGTATTAAACACGCAGCGCGCGCTTGGAAGAGTTGTGAAAGGCCCTGCCGTGTGCACAGGCCTCAAAGGCGCTCTTGTTGATTCTTCCGACGAAAAAGGAGGAAACCTAGAAAGCAGTTCTAAAGCCTTAGGCAATAGAATGGAAGGGCATGTTGACGCAATTCTAGGATTTGTCGATCAACCGTCACTTGCTTATCCTGGAAAACAAATTGACTCATCCATGCCACGCCTACGCGCAGTTGGAGCCCTTGCCCAAGCCGACATCTACCCCATGGCTTTCATGGGCAACAATTTTGTTAATAATATATTCGGTTTTGGCTTCGAGTTTTCTTATGCTTCCGTATTCCCAGAAAGTGAAATATCGGCCGCAGACGGCACTGTTGCAGGCAAACTTGCAACAGTGCTCACCGACATGCGCATAGACGTTATTGCACGCGCTCTGTACATGAAAAATAAAATGAGTTCGGAAATCCGTTTGCTTCCATACCTCAAACGCGATGTGAAACAAACGTACAAAGGAGATTCCACCGCAGATGCTCCGTTGGCCAATTTCACTGCCACAGGAATGGGTGTTGCCATCACTCAACGTTTTCGTGTGTCCAATAGCTTCCGCATCAGCGGGGCTGCGTTACTGCCTGTCAATCTAAAAGGAACAACCGTTGATAGCGCAGGGGCGGGGAGTGTTCCTTTGGCACAGGTTTCTGGTTATTCCTTGGATCTGGGTTTTGATTACGGGGCTTCAGCAGTCAAAATTTACGGAAATTTTCGCATGGAGAAATTCAGCGGCTCGGGGATTTCCATAGATCCCCAAACAAATGCAGAGTCAGCCTACAAACTTGCGGCAAATAAATACGTTGCCATGGTGGGGATGGGATTCGCTCTCTAATCAAATCGCTTCCACTCTACTACGGGGCAAAGTAGGACCAACCTTTTTCCTCTACGCACCCAAAATCTTCGGTAAAATTGTCACCATTCAAAAGTACATAGTAAAAAAAGGACACATTTCTGGAATGCTAAACTCATATGCCATTATTCGCTCAAGATCATGGGCCTGCGTTCCACATTTTGGATTGCCTGGTAACGCAGGGTTATGAGCTATAGTATAGGTATAAATATAAATCGGAAAATTCCAGTTTTCCCAAGGCTTAGTATTGCATACAAACGTGGATCTATTTTCGTACAGACAAGGGGTACCATAATGTCCAAGAGCAGTTGCCGAAATCACTATAGGGGCTAAAGCCGCTAAACGAAAAACGACATACCTAATTTCCTTTCATTTTTTGTTGCCCTACTTCGCAAAGGGCAAGAAGAAATTATCATCTCCTATTTCTTGGAAGAGGGATTTCTCAGCCTCAAACCCGAATACTGATAATTTTGGTTGCGAAAGATTTTCAATGCCATTTTTCATTTTAACCAAACCGCGGAGTGTGGTTAAATCACCTAGCCAAAAAACTTTGATTTTTTATTGCCAAAAACTCGAATTTTGACACAAACCTTGTTAAGTTCCAAAAAGGTTGTTTTCAAAAGGAGAGACCATGAGATTTCGTACTGCTAAAACCATATTTTTAAAACATTTGCTTTGCATTTCTACATTTCTCGCTGGCTGTAGCGACTCTTTTCACAACACTTTTCACAACACTTTTCACAACACTTTGCCATCACAAACAGAAACAGTGGATATTCCGCAAAGCCCAGCAAAAAATCAAATCATTGGCAATTGCTGGGACTACGCCGTTATGGGCTGGGCAGAATCACAGCATTTGCAGGCAACCGGCGAGCTCCTCGATTTGTCGGAGGCCTACATCACCTATCGTCATTTTGAAACCCAACTCATGGCGATGTCGTCGTCTACGCCCAACGAAGGCAAACAGGTGATTGCTGCAGGCGATTTTCCTACAGCACGCTCGCTTATTGCCAATTATGGTTTGCTTCGAGAAACCGATTTTTCACCACAAACAAGCACGCCAAGCACCGACAAACGTGAAGAAAACGCAATTAATGCCGTGAACCAAAGTCTCAAAACTGGCGACCTCGAAAAACTCCTCAGCACAAAAATGTCGGACGACGCAAAAAACACACTCATTCATACTGTTTTAGATGCGGCATTTGGGGTGAAAATTGATGCACTCGCAAATAAAATTATTTCCGCTAATAATTTCATTGTTGGCACAAACTCTGGAAAATCGGTGATGCTCTCCGATGAAATTTATCGTTGGCACTATGTTGAATTTCCCATTAACGAAAACAGCCTCCCAGGGGCTTCCAAGTTGCCTTTTCAGGCTGCGTTAAACAACGAACAAACTCTTATTATTCGCAACGTCATGCGAGCTTTAAATCAGCACAAACCCGTTTTTGTTGCGTGGCTTGTTGACGTCAATGCTATGGGATCAGAAGGAACATTTTCGGCCGAAACGTTGCAACAAAAGGGTGCGGGTTCGCAAGGTTTGCACATCACTCTCCTTGCCGATTATACGGCAACACTCACCGATCTCAACACGCACGCGCAAATTACAACCCCCGAAGGCGAAGTGGATGATGCCCTCAAAACACGTGCCGCAGAAGAAGGCTTGCTGAAATCTTTAATTGTCAAAAATTCGTGGGGACAAAACCCTAAAGCAACATATCCCCGACATGGCGAGTACGGATACAATAAACTCAATTCTGATTATCTTTTTTCGTGGATTGGACGCACCGATGCTGCACAAAAACCAATAGGTTCTGATCTTGTGCTGCGCAGCTTTATTCTACCCTAAAATTTTCCTGGAGCTTTTATGCGCAACCAATTTTTACTCAACCCCGATATTGTTTTTTTGAATCATGGTTCGTTTGGCGCATGTCCCAAAGACGTTTTTGCAGAATATCAGCGCTGGCAAATGGAACTTGAGCAAAATCCCGTGGAGTTTTTAGGACGAAAGTCTGCCAATCTTTTAGCCGCAGCACGAGGGCGTCTTGCAGAATTTTTGGGAGCAAACCCCGACAATCTTGTTTTTATCACAAACACCACAATGGGAATAAATGCCATTGCCAAGTCTTTATCGCTTACAAAAGGCGATGAAGTTTTAACAACAAATCACGAATATGGAGCCTGCGACAACACTTGGAAACAGGTTTGCAGCAAACACGATGCAAAATATATTGCAGCAGATATTCCACTGCCGTTCGAGTCTGAAAAATTTGGCGATCGCATTTGGGAACGGGTCACTCCACGCACCCGTGTGCTTTATTTGAGTCACGTCACGTCTACAACCGCAATCATTTTTCCTATCAAAGATATCTGCGCTAAGGCTCGCGCAGCCGGAATTATCACAGTTATCGACGGCGCCCATGCCCCTGGCCTTATCGATGTCAATCTCAACGAATTGGACGCCGACTTCTACGTTGGAAATTGCCACAAGTGGCTCATGGCCCCAAAAGGCAGTGCATTTTTACACGCCCGTCCTAGTGCGCAAGCTCTTATTGAAGGCCTCACAACAAGCTGGGGATACAGCCCCGACGTAGAAGGTTACACAGATTTTTTTGGCTATGCCGGCAAAACACCTATGGAACGCAAGCATCAATGGCAAGGCACGCGCGATATTTCGGCTTTTCTAGCCGTACCTGCTGCGCTCAATTTTCGCGAACGTCATAATTGGAAATCGAAACAAAGAGAATGTCATTCTCTTGCAATGGAAACAATGGACAGAATTCTTGCGGTAAACAAACTTAATCCCATTGCACGCCCCGCCGATTTTGCGCAAATGGTTGCAATTCCCATCCCCGCAGCAGGAGCCAATCAACTCAAACGCAAGCTTTTCGAAAACCACCGCATAGAGGTTCCTATCACTTCACATAACAATCGCTGGTTTGTTCGTCCGTCGGTGCAAGTTTATAATACTCCGGCCGAACTCGAAAAACTTATTTCGTGTTTGCAAATGTTTAGTGATTGCTAATTGCTAATTGAAACCGAAGCGGCATTGCTATTGAAAAGTTGATACACATCGTCATACGTTTTTCCTTCGTACAACTGACAGTACAATTTCACATTGGCTCCTTTCTAAAGCGTGAAGATACACCGATGGCCTATTGATAATGCTACAACAACAAAAAAAGGCTTTAATTCCAAATTATTGACTATAATTAGAGAATCGGAATGCTCTCGCGATCTGAGGCCGCCCGCCGCGCTATGATGGTAGCAAGCATCCAAGGAGTCGAAAGATGTGAATTTGTTTCTCAAAAATCACATCTTCTCAAGCTCGCGTGCAATTCGGTCGATGAAGTCACTAAACAGTTTGAAGGAGTTGGGAATAGAAATAAATTTTCAGACTCGTAAAGGTTATTTCGCATTTTTTTGGAGGAATCAAATGAATAAACATCTGTTTCGTGGCGCTTTTTACGGACTGTCCGGCCCAGCATTTTGCTTAAACTTTGTTGCTTGTTCGGGACGCGAGGTTCATATCAAACAGAATTCATCAGCAAGCAGCAATTCAGCGGCCGCCGATGGCAGCACAGACCTTGGCGCTGACTCAATCCTTCGAAAAAAGCATAGGCCACCAACGGCAGCCCCAACGGCAACTCCAACCGCAGCCCCAACGGCAACTCCAACCGCAGCCCCAACGGCAACTCCAACCGCAGCCCCAACGGCAGCCCCAACGGCAGCTCCAACGGCAGCTCCAACGGCAGCTCCAACGGCAGCTCCAACGGCAGC
>CAIZES010000186.1 GCA_903932045.1 uncultured Silvanigrella sp.
ATCCGGTTCAGTCGGCGGCAATATTTTGGTGTATTCATCAAAAGCATCCAGCAGCAAGATGGTATTTGGAATATCCTCTTTATTAATCTCCTTAATTTTGTCAATAACATTGCCCTGATAGCCAAAAGGAATCAATTTCATCCTGTATTTCTTGTGGAGATTGAACACCGAATGATATCGCACATACAAATTGATCATAAAGGTGGTCTTCCCCATTCCTGAGTCGGCAAGAACAAGATAAAACTTGTCGCTCACCTTGTTTTCGTTGAAGGCGGTATTGATTATATGCGGGATTAATTTTGACCTGGAGACAAACTTGTGGGTAAAAAGCGGCTCTTCCTCTCTTGTGGGTGAATTATTCTGCCATTTGGTTTCAATGAATAAACTCAGCTTTTGCTGCACATCTTTTTTGCTGAAACAGGGAGCCAAATCTGTAGCGGCTATCGAGCTTTGAATCCTTTTGTATAACAGATTCACAACATACACGCCAACAGAAACAATAACGAGGGAAAGACCAGTATTGGCGATACCGGAATGATCAACCAACACTTTTATAATGGCTTCTATGATTTTTTCCATACAACTCGTGTTTTAATAGTTGTCCTCAACACCTTCATCCTTTCCCCTTGCTCCACGAAAACAACAGGCGAAAGAAATCGCTTACGCACTCTTCTGACGGCGCTTTTGAGCGACATAGGCTCGTAAAACAGCATTGATTTTTGTCTGACAGCCTTTGCCTTCCCGACGATCATCCGTGTATCTGGCGATACGCTCTTTCCTCGCCATGTCGAGCCCTCCTGAATGAAATAATTCTGCGACGCTCTTTGCGCCATGTCCAAACAACAGTATAATATTTATGGCCATTTATGGCTGTTGTAATATAACGTACTTCATAAAAAAATATTTTGATATTGAAGTCACACTTTGCCGCCCGTCACAGAAACAACCCTGCCAAAAGCCCCACACTCCCTACCAAAATGTAACTTTCAGCGCTTTCCTACAGGTTTGTAGCTCTTTTAGCCTTTCATTTCCCGCTGCCCCCCAAAAAGCTCAATCTCGCGAATAAAAAAACAGCAGCTCTGCAAACGCCTGCAATCCTTTAGCCATGCGGCCTTGAGGGTCTTTGCCTTTTTTGGCTAAAAAAATTTAGCCCGCAACCAGCACTTTGGCACGCTTCTTGATAAATAAACCATAAATATTCAGCGTGATTAAACGAAACGCCTGAATAGTTAATGACAAAGGTCAACAAAAACCTAAAAAGGCACAAAAATGAGAAAAGTAGCTATTTACGGAAAGGGTGGCATCGGCAAGTCAACCACAACTCAGAACACCGTTGCAGGTCTTGCGGAAATGGGCAAAAAAATCATGGTCATTGGATGTGACCCGAAAGCCGACTCAACCCGCCTGCTTCTTGGCGGACTCCAGCAGAAAACAGTGCTCGACACACTTCGCGAGGAGGGTGAAGAGGTCGAACTTGAAGATATCATCAAAGGAGGATACCGAAACACCCGCTGCACCGAATCCGGTGGCCCGGAACCAGGTGTGGGCTGTGCAGGTCGCGGTATCATCAC
>CAIZES010000187.1 GCA_903932045.1 uncultured Silvanigrella sp.
TATTCACAATGGCTCCCAATGCGGATTTCGCTTTGTCGCTGCACGGCAAATTTTGGGAGCAGCTTTTGCTCGTGGGGTGACCCATGCTAACTCAAAAATGGCCTTTGAAAATACTAGGCACCCAAATTCTCAAGAAACTCCTTTAGCGCCAAAAATGCAGGCAAATAGTCTTCCTGAATTCTTTTTGCCATTTCGCGAGCAAAGATTTCGTCGTAGGTATGCACAGTGAGGTTTCTATCTTCTATCATTTTTAGCCAAACCCGTTCGGTGGCTATTTTCAGAAGTCCAATTTGCCAGGATCGCTTTATCACATCACGGGGCCCTTGCGACTCCTGGCCTTGAGCTTCCAAAGTTGCTTTCAGTGTTGTCCATGCAAGTTCGTAACTGTATTCGAATGACTTGATGATGCCTGCCAGATCCCTTTCTTCAGTCACTGGCGTGGAGAGCGCCTTTTCAAGGGTCGCAACAGCACGAGCAAGATTAATAAGTTTCGTTTTGTTCATTGTTAGAGATGCTCCATAAAACGATTCCTGTACTCTCAATTTCACTTCTCAGTTGGGGTCGAATCTTCGAACTCAAATCCACCAGATCGATCTTATTCAAAGTGGGAGCGCATTCGTCCACTTCGTTCCAAAAGTTCGGCCAATAAATGCGCGCTTCACGACTGGGAAATATGGCAAAATCGTAATCAGATAGAACCGAGTTAGTTCCCTTCGCGCGAGAACCAAATAGCACAACCTGCTCTGCATCGAGCCACTTTCTTGCTAGGCGCACAACAAATAGCTGAGTAGCTAACTGCACATCAGCATCGATTTTATTCGAAAGATGAGCAATCAAAACGACCTTCCTTTCAGCTTATGTTTCCACGCGACGGGAAAATATTGGCTTACAGCACATTACCCTAGGTGCAACCCTCGGTAAAGTTCTCGGGAGCAATCAGCGAAAGTCCAGAGGCCTAAGACATACGAAGGCTTTTCCGCTCAAGGCAGCTGATCGCCTACGGAGCAAAAAATCTCCTGGTATCGAATCGAATGAAGTTACTGAAGGGCGGGAAAATCGGCAAGCTTTCGCTTGTTTGGTGATGATTCTTTTTGGTGTGATGACCGGCTTGGGATTCGACAAGACCTCAGAATCTACTCTTGTCTCTTTTCTTCCTGACTGGTGGCTGCGTCTCGGAACGATTGCTTTAACGCGTTCATTCCTCTGCTCGTTAGTTTACTTTTGATATTCTCGAAGGTCTCTGAAGCGCCTGGCGAAGCTCCCTGGCATCAGTCTTCAGTCTTCAGTCTTCAGTCTTGTTGACAGCGATCGCCCTGATGAGCCCGAAAAACTCCCACTTATGCTCAGTTTTTCTATTTCCAGGTGCACGATGGTCCTGAGATTGATTTGGTGATTCAAATTCCGGGAAAAAAAGTAAAACTTGTTGAAATAAAATCTACAGAAAGCCTCAACAAAAGCCATTTTTCATCGTTGCTTGCCGCAAAAGAACTTTTGCCTGAATCGGATTGTTACCTTGTCAGTCGCGACAAAGTATCAAAAAAAACCCAAGGGATACATTGTCTGCATTGGGAAGAAGCACTTTCTGAGCTGTAGGTGTTTTAATAGCTGCTGTCGGAGCGAGAAAAGCACAAGCTGCAGTGTCAAAACGTGCTTTTCAAGATTCCCCCCAGCAAAGGGCTCTATCGCAACCCTGCGAGAAGAAAAAGCCACACCTCAAATCCCGAATAGAATTCCTACACTTGTTCAAAAATCGGCCACTTCAACGAGCCCGCGACACGCGGCACGCTGACCACCGCGACACGCGGCACGCTGACCACCGCGACACGCGGCACGCTGACCACCACGACAGGCGCGGACGTTTACGTAAACGAAACTCGGAAATCGTGGCCTTCGACGTGCCGCGTGCGTTTTTTTCCACACAGTTTCATAGATGCAACCATTCACAAAAAGGCTGATAGGCCTTGAAAAGGTGTTCATCGCGTGGGCTATCTCTAAACAACAACCTTATCGCACCCGCAATACAGCACGCACCGTCAGACCGGGCATGACAACCGCACGCGCCGAATTTGAAAGTGACTTCGGTGCAAAATAAACTTTGCTTTGGCCCCTATTAAAATCCTTTAGCCGACGAAAATCCCCAAGAATCGTTTGTTTGTTGAAGCCCTTCCCACGTAAATGTGAGAAGCGAAACATCATCATCAGGATTAATAACCTTTTCGCCCCAAATTTCGTTGGCATAATTGAGAACCACTGAGTTGAGATCTTCAGCATCAACATTTCTTTCTAACAACTTTTTCAAAGAAAGATGCGAAAAAATACGTTCTTGCGAGCCTGTGTTTTCAAGTAAACCATCGGTATAAAGAAAAATACTATCACCGGGGCGAAGCTGAAAACTCTGTGCCTGCAACTTTGTTGCAAGGCTTCCACCCAAGCGCTGGCCTCGCGACACAATATTCTCAACACACTCGCCAATCGGACTGACAATAAAGGGATGGGGATGTCCCGCGTTCACAACAGTCAATTGCCCCGTTGAAACATCGAGACATCCCATGGCCATAGTCATCAAACGATCAGCAAACCGACCAGTACGATAAATCACATAATTCAAGCTTTCAGCAACTTCTAGAAGGTGCTCTTCGGGAGTTAATTCAATGCACTCACTCAAATCATCCAAGATTTTTTCACAACCATAAACAGCGCCGCATGCAACTCCCGAAATAATTGTCGAAGGAATACCGTGCCCCGTCACATCACCTATAAAGAAGAAAAGTCTATTCGAAGACTTCACATGATAGTAGCCAAACCAATCACCACCAATTTCTCCGGCCACACAGCTGTGAGTTCGAATGCGTACCCCAGAGAGCTCAATAGGTGCCGGAAGAAGTGTTTGCTGCACAGATTCAGCTGCCAAAATTTCGGTTCGCATTCTTGCTTTTTCGCCGGCTTCAGAGATGTGACTCATTCTTTCTAACGTTTGCGAAAGCGCAACCGATATGGCATCAACAATTTCTCTTTCTTCCAAAGAAAAAGTCTTGGGTAATTTGCCGCTAACCCGAACATATGTTCGCCATCCGGATTTTTTTGAAACAGGAACCCAAAAACAACCGTCACTCAAAAACTGAGGTTCGTTGATCCCATAAAATTCTAATTTGTCAGATTCAGAAACAACAGAAAAATCTGAAAAATTGGTAGAGTTTTGTGTTTCGCCATTTTCTATCCCGTGAGACGCCAAAGAATAAAGACACAAGCCCCCTTCAGAATTCTCCATCAAAATATGGAAAATGGCATCCCTCGGAAAAACACCTTCATCTTGCAAAACCAAAAAACACGTGCGAATAAACTCGCTACGCTCAAAAACAAACGCCAGTTTTTTTGTAGCATCAAGAACGCATGCGAGGCGTCTTTGAAAAAAGTCGCGCCTTCGAAAAACCTCTAAGTAGCGCTGCGTGACAAGAAAAGCCAGAGCAAGCAATACGGCATCAACACCCCAATAAATAAGGTCAAAAGGTATTGAAATCAGTCGAGCTGTTACCAAAAGATCGGCAATTACCCCACCCCCCAAAACAAGAATTCCCGACGCAAGAATTTTATCATCAGCAGCCCCTGTTCGAAGCTTCTGCAATGCAAAAACCCCAAGATAAAGCGAAGTCAAAACCAGAAGTCCCCACAACGCCGGCTGGAAACTTCTAATCTGCGAAATACCAAAAAAATCGGATAGTACAGCTGAAAAAAGAACAAGCCCAAACCCCAAAATCAGCCCTTTATCCAAACGCCAGCGATCTGAGCCACAAAATTCTGCAACAAAACCCAAGAACGCCATAGGAGTCAAAAACTCAAATACAAACTCCAGATACGCGCGGGTTTGTTGGAATTCTAGGAAGACATCGAACAACCGAAACCTGCAAAGAGCTTCAATTGCTACGGTTAACGAAAATACACCAAGAAAAACGTAAGCACGGCGAGTGCTCTTTTCAAAAGTAAAAAGAAGCGAAAAAACGAACAAAAAGCTTCCTAGCAACACAACGAAAATTTGCGAAACATTTGGATAGAGCAAATAGTTCAACGACTCTGCCGATATTTTTCCGGCCTGCGTTGTGAAAAAAAAGTTTGAAGGTTCTGATTGTAAAAGCCGGAACAAATGGGTGTTGTCGTTAAGCGAAGAAGTGCCACCGCTCTCAATCAGAGCACGGGAAAGCAACAAAATGGGATGAATTTCAAAAATATGGGACAAAAACATCCTCACTCATCAAAAGAGATATTCTCCAACCACACAAAGAATCGGAAGAATTCTTTCGGCTACAGCGGCTATTTTTACCTAGCGAGTGCTTTGACTCTGACGCCAAAAACAAAGAAAGCAGCAAAAACAATGGAGATAGCGAAGGTGTGATCAGGGACAGCAAGTAGCTCTGTTAGCGAGCACCCACGGGCAATGCTCCCGCAGCAAACTGAAGATGATGAACCACACGTTCCCTAATGACCTGCGGGTGGCAACAGTGCTATGGGCGCGTTTGCCACTTGCAGGAGCAAGCCCTAGAAAAAAACCAACGGCAGTCAACGCAGCACGAGTTGCTGTTGGGTCGTTTTCGTCTGCCCAATGAGACTCTGTGTTGGCAAACTCTTCAACACCAAACAGCTGTGGCATCCCAAAGTTGCCGCTTGGAAACATCAATAGCAATAGAATAGTTTAGCATTTTTTTGCCAATCAAAATGTTATTGAATGCCAAGAACCTTTTTAACAGCGGAAAGTAAAATTTTGTCATCGACGGGTTTCACAATCCAGCCCTTGACTCCCATAACTCGGGCGTCTTCTATCAATTTTTGCGTGGTTTCTGCAGTTAGCATTAAAATTGGAATATTGGCGAATGGGGGATGCGATTTAATATATTGAACAAGCTCAAGACCCGTTTTTCCAGGCATATTAAAATCTGAAATGATAAGGTTTGGAAGAGGATTGAGTTTGGGTAAAGCTTCAATTGCCTCTTCTACCGAATTTGCCGTTGTTATTGTGCAACCAATTGAGCTGAGCGCTTGTGCTCCAAGCCTAGTTACAATGGTTGAATCATCTACCCAAAAAATGTTTGCAGTCATGTTGAACTCCATTTTTAGATATTCTAAACGGCTTTTTACTTTTTTGTTTACGGGTTGTGTCAATTTATTGGCATTAAAATAGAGGGAGCTTTTTAACTAACAACGCTTACTGCGGACAAAAGATGAGGCACCCCGTCAGCAAGCACAAAAATATGCCAAACGGCGTGGTGAAATCGCATTTTTTTCATGGCGGAACGGAATGAGTGCAGAATATTTATGCCAGCTTTGTGCTGGATGGGAGAGGTTCTTTCTAACACTTGACAAACCCCATAGCAGGAGTTGTTCCTGGCCAACATCCCATGTATCCCAGGGTAAGTTACTGACGAGCTCAAAAAGCTCAGGTGAGCCCAACACATCGAATAGTTTTTTTTTACACTTGCAAGATTGAAATAGGAGATAGCTGCTTTTGCTTAACTTTGGCGCGAGGTAATATTTGCACGACGGCCACCCCTCTTTTCGACGATATGCAAGATGGTCAGAATAAACACACAAATTTACCACCGTTTCCTGAAGGTGTTATGAGATCTGGAGGTATGTCGTGACTTTTAAAGAGTTGTCTAAATATTTGATTTTAGCGATGACAATAGTAAATATGTCATGCAAAAATAACGAGGCCAATACCTCGCCCAAGAGCGTCACCATGAGCCCCCAGAAAAAAAGCGATGATGCCATAAATATCACAACCACCTTCGTCCCAAACCAGACAAATTTTGGTGTCGCAGTGGCCGGCCAAAAATATAATCCCTTTGGAATGCGTGGCCCAAACTCATTTTATCGCACCGCAATGGATATGCAGATGCTCGGATTTAAAACCCTCAAGATTTGGCTCAATGTTGAATTACTGGGGTTTGACTCGGTCATCCCAACATCCGAGCGCAGCAAAATCAGCTCAGCTATCGACATCCTTAACCGACCTGAATATCAAAAAATTCTGAATCTTGATTTCGACACATTCGATTTCTTAGTTGACTCGTTCAGCGATACGGCCAACATTTGGGCTGCTGCAGCACAAGGATATTCTGAAGCCGACAAGCAAGAGATTTACAATAGTATGTACCAAACAGCCACATGGCTCTTAAATCGTTTTAACGGCACCGGAAAAACCATCATCCTGCAAAACCACGAAGGCGACTGGCACATGTTCGACATAAACTCTGACAAACCGCCAACCGATCAACAGTTGCAAAACATGACTGCCTATCTCGCGATCCGACAAACAGCGGTTAACGACGCCAGAAAAAACAGCAACGCCCAAAATGTAAAAATTTATCATATGTGCGAAGTTGTAAACGTCGTGAAACCCATGCAGACTGGCTTCCCAGGGATTGTCAACAAAATACTTCCCAATGTCACCTGTGACCTCGTGGGCTATTCAGCCTACGACTCCTCACTCAACAGCGCCACATTGTTCAGCCAGGCCTACAATTACATTCGCTCTAACGCTAGACCTAGCCCGTTTTTCGGCAATAATCAGGTGGCTGTTTCTGAGCTTGGCTATACCGAAAGACAAGATGGCGCGGCGCGCCTTAAACTTTATCAAGATTCACTGAAATACGCTGTCGAGCAAAGTGCTCCTTACATTCTTTTATGGACCTCGTACGATAACGAATGCGGCACGGGCACCGCACTCCCCATGGGCGCCTCCCTAAAAACATCCGACTGCAATGGTTTCTGGGTACGCAGACCCGACGGCACGCTTTCCGAGATGTATAAGAGCACCCTCAAATATCTGAGTCTCTCAGGCACCTCGTACTTGCAAAACGCCTACCGTTTCTTCCTTGACCGCGACGCATCGTCCGACGAGATAAACAACCTCCAAAACACCTTCAACACAGGAAGCGTCCCTGAAATAGATGCCATGATTCAAAACTCCGATGAAGCCAAAAGCAGCTATGTAAAAAGGCTTTACCAAGAAGTTTTGAATCGCGAGCCTGATCATGAGGGATACGCAAATTGGATGACACGAATCAAGCAACCGGGCCAATTACTCGTTGATGCTTCCAATGAGTTTTTGCGCACTGCCTATAAGGAACTTTCACAATCCAATCCCCAAAGCCCCTATGCGTGCAATAATGCTCTGCTAGCGAGTAAACAAACGCTTTTAGCGAACCAATCACTCACCTCGTGCAATCGCCAATACACGCTCTCCCTACAGAACGACGGCAACGTGTTGCT
This sequence comes from uncultured Silvanigrella sp., assembly GCA_903932045.1. Lineage (GTDB taxonomy): Bacteria > Bdellovibrionota_B > Oligoflexia > Silvanigrellales > Silvanigrellaceae > CAIZES01. The sequence continues at coordinate 7,264 of CAIZES010000187.1, forward strand.
GAATCGTTCAGATAACAAAGCCGTGTGGGCCACAAATACAGGCAATTCCAATGGCTCCTCTTTTGTGATGCAGGAAGACGGCAACGTCGTGCTTTACGCAGGAGGGACAGGAAAAAGCCTTTGGTCGAGCAATACAGGCGGCCATCCTGGTGCCTACCTTGTGGTGCAAGACGATGGAAATTTAGCGATTTACGCAGCAAATACCTCAGAAAAACCCATTTGGAGCGTTCCCCAAAAGGTCTGTAGCTCTACGTTGCAGGATGGGCAAGAGCTCGCGGCGGATCAGAGCATCACGTCATGCAATGGGCAATTTAGCCTCGTTGTTCAATCCGATGGCAATCTTGTTGTTTATGATTCAGGCGGCAAGGCCTTATGGAGCACAAATACTGGCGGCAAAGGTGGTAAATCCGCTGTCATGCAAAATGATGGCAACCTTGTCCTTTATCAGTCACAAACAGGCAAAGTGCTGTGGACCAGCAATACGGGCGGCAACCCAGGAGCTTCTGCCACAATTCAAGACGACGGCAACTTCGTTATTTATTCAAGTCAGTCCCCGGGGAAGGCGCTATGGAGCTGGAAAACTTCACGCTGACTCTATTTCCACAAGAAGAACGAGTTGATCCCGGATATGAGGATTTAGGCCCGCGCCATATCCATTCATATCAGTCCCAGACTTCAAGTGGATCTGACGAGTAGGAAAGCCTGAAATGTTGTTGGGGCGCCTCAAAACCGTCGTTCGAATGACATGGCGACAGCGTGGGACTACGGCCAGAAACACGACCCATATCTGCAAGATCAACGCACCTCTCCCGATGCCATTGGAGTCTCACCCCGAGCTCCTCCAATAGCCCCTGCCCGCTCCGCTAGACTCTTCGAAAGCGTTCAGTCCCATTTTTTGATCATGATTTAGTGCCGAGTTAACATCAATCTCGGAGGTGTTCGAGATGCTGATGTTTACGGGATCATTTTTGGATGCGTTGCAAGTGCTCATGATGGTGGAGATAACATCATAGACAACTCGGCCCGAGAGAGTGTCACGAAACTTGGAAGCGGAGAGCATGAGTTTTTCAGGCCGACCGTAGCTCTCGACCCTATTATTATGAGCCGGGATCTCGTGATTCTTAAGGAACTGCCTCAAGGTGTGCTCGTTGTTCAGGACGTAGTTTGCGGCATCACATTCTTGAATGTTACTTGCAACAGAGCAACTCTCTATCGCAAGGGGGTGTTGAATTTCCTTGGGATCCTGACGGAGTCTACTTTTTTGCGAAAATCTTTTTTCCGTAAGACAGGATTGATGTCTTTGTGTTTTTGTCAAGAGGTCTTGCGGAGCA